>NZ_JBEYVW010000002.1:0-499280 GCF_040644175.1 Streptomyces sp. NPDC047017
CAGATCGGGTCGATCTCCGTCACGATCACCCGGGCACCCTGACCGCGCAGCGACTCCGCACAGCCCTTGCCCACATCCCCGTACCCGAAGACCACCGCGGTCTTCCCGCCGATCAACACGTCCGTCGCCCGGTTGATCCCGTCCACCAGCGAATGCCGGCACCCGTACTTGTTGTCGAACTTCGACTTCGTCACCGCGTCATTCACATTGATCGCGGGGAACAGCAGGATGCCGTCACGCTGCATCTCGTACAGACGGTGCACACCCGTCGTGGTCTCCTCCGTCACACCACGGATCTCGGAGGACAGCTGGGTCCACTTCTGGGGGTTCTCGCCCAGGGTGCGGGTCAGCAGCTGGAGGATGACGCGGTGCTCGTCGGACTCGGCGGTGTCGACGGAGGGGACCTTGCCGTCCTTCTCGTACTCGACGCCCTTGTGGACCAGGAGGGTGGCGTCGCCGCCGTCGTCCAGGATCATGTTCGGGCCGCCGGTGGGGCTGTCCGGCCAGGTCAGCGCCTGCTCCGTGCACCACCAGTACTCTTCCAGGCTCTCGCCCTTCCAGGCGAAGACCGGGATGCCCCGGGGATTCTCCGGGGTGCCGTCCGGACCGACGGCGATCGCGGCGGCCGCGTGGTCCTGGGTGGAGAAGATGTTGCAGGACGCCCAGCGGACCCGCGCGCCGAGCGCGGCCAGCGTCTCGATCAGCACGGCCGTCTGGACGGTCATGTGCAGCGAGCCGGTGATCCGGGCGCCGGCCAGCGGCTGCGCCTCGGCGTACTCCTTGCGGATCGCCATCAGGCCGGGCATCTCGTGCTCGGCGAGGGTGATCTCCTTGCGGCCGAAGACGGCCAGGGAGAGGTCGGCGACCTTGAAGTCCTGTCGGTTGTCGACAGTCGTCATTGCGAGCTGCTCCTCGGGGTTGGGGCGAGGTGGGTACGGCTGACCTGCGCGGCGGCGGACACAGGGGTGCCCGGGGAGGACACGAGGCATGCCCGCGTGCGCGCAGCGCAGTCCGTCGGAGGCCCTCTCTCCCTCGGCCGGCCCGTCGTGGGCCGCCCGACCGCCATCAGCAGCGACGTCTGGCTCTGTCCCAAGCTACACCGGGAAGCCGGGCGGCCCCAGTCCGCCTCGGGACACCGAGGGCCGTTCGGTAGCGGGGTCAGTGGCCGGCGGGATGCCGGTCCGGTCCGCCGGGGGTCGCCTCCGGGTCGGCGCCCTTCGCGGCTTCGGCCTCGCTGTAGATGTCCGGTTCGAGGTAGATGACCCGGGCGATGGGGACGGCGGTGCGGATGCGGGCCTCGGCGGCGTCGATGGCGGTGGCGATCTCGGCGGCCGTGTCGTCGTGCCGGACGGCGATCTTCGCGGCGACGAGGAGTTCCTCGGGGCCGAGGTGGAGGGTGCGCATGTGGATGACGCCGGTGACGGTGTCGCCGTCGACCGTGGCGTCCTTGATCTGCCGGACCACGTCGGCGCCGGCGGACTCGCCGAGCAGCAGCGACTTGGTCTCGGCGGCCAGGACGAGGGCGATCGCGACGAGCAGGACGCCGATGCAGACGGTGCCGACGCCGTCCCAGACGCCGTCGTCGGTGAGCAGGGAGAGGCCGACGCCGCCGAGGGCGAGGACGAGGCCGATCAGCGCGCCGAAGTCCTCCAGGAGGACGACGGGCAGTTCGGGCGCCTTGGCGCGGCGGATGAACTGCGCCCAGGAGAGCCTGCCGCGCAGTTCGTTGGACTCCTTGATGGCCGTACGGAAGGAGAAGCCCTCGGCGCAGATCGCGAAGAGGAGGACGGCCACCGGCCAGTACCAGTTGTCCAGGGGGTGGGGGTGGCTGATCTTCTCGTAGCCCTCGTAGATGGCGAACATGCCGCCGACGGAGAACAGGACGATGGAGACCAGGAAGGCGTAGATGTAGCGTTCGCGGCCGTAGCCGAAGGGGTGCTGCTCGGTGGCCTCGCGCTGGGCCTTCTTGCCGCCGATGAGCAGCAGGAACTGGTTGCCGGAGTCGGCGAGGGAGTGCACGCCCTCGGCGAGCATCGACGAGGAGCCGCTGAAGGCGAAGGCCACGAACTTCGATACCGCGATCGCGAGGTTGGAGCCGAGTGCCGCCACGATCGCCCTGGTGCCGCCTGACGCGCTCATGTGTCCGCGTTGTCCCTTCGCCTTCGTACGTACGTGGCTGTGCCGCACGCATCCGTGCCGGCGGCCGGCCCTTTGCCCGTGCTTTGCCGGTGGGTCATTGTTGCAGCCCGGCCCGGTGGCGGTACGCCCGGTCGTTCAGACGACGACCGTGGCCCGGAAGAGCGTGCCCGTCCCCGACACCTCGGCCTTCTCGCCGGCGGGGACGAAGACGGACCGCCCCGGGGCGAGGTCGTGGGCGCCGGCCCGCACGGAACCGGCCGTGCAGAGCAGGATCTGCGGGGCGGCGAGGGTGAGGTCGCGGGCGGCGGCGCCCTCGGCGAGGACGTAGCGGGAGAGGCGGAACTCGTCGACGGGGGTCTCGTAGACCTCCTCGCCGTCCGAGCCGGCCTCGGGGCGCAGCACGCCGGGGTCACCGGGCTCGAAGCGGACGACGCGCAGGAGTTCGGGGACGTCGACGTGCTTGGGGGTCAGTCCGCAGCGCAGGACGTTGTCGGAGTTGGCCATGATCTCCACGCCGAGCCCGTCGAGGTAGGCGTGCGGGATGCCGGCGCCGAGGAAGAGGGCCTCGCCGGGCTGGAGCCGGACGTGGTTGAGGAGTATCGCGGCGAGGACGCCCGGGTCGCCCGGGTAGTGGTGGGCGAGGGCGGCGTAGGGGGCGTGGTCGCCGCCGAGGCGGGCGCAGGCGGCCGCGGCCTCGTGGACGGTGTGGGCGATCTCCTCGCGGTCGGCGGTGAGGATCGCGGTGAGCACCTCGCGCAGGGCCGTTTCCTCGGGGTGGGCGTGCAGCAGGTCGACGTAGGGCTTGAGGGAGTCCACGGCGAGGACGGCGAGCAGGTCGGCGGCCTCGGCGGGGGCGCGGAATCCGCACAGGCCGTCGAACTCGGTGAGCGCGCAGATCAATTCGGGCTTGTGGTTGGCGTCCTTGTAGTTGCGGTGCGGGGCGTCGGCGGGGATGCCGCGGCGCTCCTCGTCGGCGTAACCCTCCTGGGCCTGCTGGAGGTTGGGGTGGACCTGGAGGGAGAGGGGGGCGCCGGCGGCGAGGATCTTGAGCAGGAAGGGCAGGCGCGGGCCGAACCTGGCGACCGTCCCGGCGCCCAGTTCCCGTTCGGGGGCGGCCTCGATGACCTCGGCGAGGGTGCCGCGCGGGGTGCGCGAGGGAGCGCCGGGGTGGGCGCCCATCCACATCTCCGCCTGCGGCTGCCCGCTCGGCTCGGTGCCGAGCAGATGGGGGATGGCGGTGGGGGAACCCCAGGCGTAGGGGCGGATGGTGTTGTCCAGGCGGTCCATGCGCTTCTCTCTGCGGGGGTCTCTCGCGGCGGGTTCTCTCCGGGGGCCGGGTCAGGCGCCGGAGGCGAGTGCCAGGTAGACGGCGGCGAAGTCGGTGACGGCGATCAGTTCCGCGAGGGTCTCGATCTCGCCACCGGGCTCGGGCTCCAGCTCACTGATCGGCGTGTCGTGGCTGAGGGCCAGGTCACGGGCGGCGGGAGCGGCGGTGACACCGCCGAGCGGGCGGTCGCGCAGCAGCACCACGCGCGCGTGCAGCGCGGGCGCCTCGTCGACGCGGTCGCGGAAGAAGTCGTCCGGGTCGGCGCTGGCGGCCAGCGGGCCGGCCAGCAGGGCGCTGTGCACGGCGAGCGCCTCGGGCAGTTCGGCGACGACGGCGGGGACGCCGGACAGTTCGGCGAGCCCGGCGGCGAACCGGCGGCCGGCCGGGCCCGCCGCGAGGCCCTCGGTCCAGATCACCGGCAGGGCGTCGGCGAGTTCGGCGGCGAGGGTCTTGGCCGGGTTGCCGTAGGTCGCGATCGCGGGCCCGCAGCGTTCTGCGATGCGGTCGAGCCGGTCGGCGGCCGCCTCCAGGGCGTCGGGCGGCGCGGTGAGCAGGCCGACGCGGTCCAGGAGGGCGAGCAGCGGGGTCAGCAGCGCCCACAGCACGCCGGGGGCGGCTCCGGCGAGGGGCTCGTCGTGGTCGTAGGGGGCGGTCGCCATCGGGATGAACAGGCCGTGGGCGCCCTCGACGGATGCGGCGAGGGGGGTGCGGGCCGGAGCGACGGCGACGACCGTGCAGCCGCGGCGGTAGCCCTGTTCGGCGAGGAGGGCGAGGCTCGGTTCGGTGCCGTCGGGGGTGGCGATGAGCAGCAGGTCGACGGAGCCGGCCCAGCCGGGCAGTTCCCAGCGCAGGGCGCCGGCGGCGGAGGCGACGCCGGTGGGGGCGAGCCGGGTGACGGGGCTGCCGCCGCCCGCGAGGGTGCCGAGCAGGTCGGCGGCCTGGGTGGCGGCGGCGCCCGGTCCCGCGATCAGGACGGCGCGGGGGCGGCCGTCGGGCCGCAGCTCCCCCACTCCGGCCTCGGTGGCGTGCCGGGCGGCGGTACGGACGCGGGCGCCGGCTTCGGCGGCGCCGCGGAGCAGTCCGCGGCGGTCGGCGTCGGCGAGCGTCTCCGGGGCGTCGAGCAGCGATTCGTCGAGCATGGGCGGCAGCCTCCGATCGGGCGCCGAGCGCCGGGGCGTCGGAACGTCAGGGCGTCGGGACGGCGGGTCCTGGCGGCGGCGCGACGGCGGGACAGCGGCGCGGGTCCCCGCACGAGCGGGTCCTCGGGCGGCGTCGGTGCGCCGGGCCGTCGCGTCCTCGGTCAGGCGGGGCGGCGGGCCTCGTCGACGAGCAGGACCGGGATGCCGTCACGGACGGGGTAGGCCAGGCCGCAGTCCTGGCCGGTGCAGATCAGCTCGGTGTCCTGCTCCGTGAGGGGGGCGTGGCAGACCGGGCAGGCGAGGATCTCCAGAAGGCCGGCTTCGAGCGGCATGGGGGTTCCCTTCGGGGCGCTGGGTGCGTATGGGGTTGTACGGACGTGCCTGGTCAGGGTACCGCCGGTCGGGGAGCCGGTGACGGGGTCGCGGGCGGGACCGCGGGCGGGCCGGCCGGGGGCGGTGCGCGGGTACGGGGTTCAGCCCCGGATGATCGCCAGGGCCTCGTCGCGGACCTTGGCCATCGTCGCCTCGTCGCGGGCTTCCGCGTTCAGGCGGAGCAGCGGTTCGGTGTTGGAGGGGCGGACGTTGAACCACCAGTCGGCGGACGTGACCGTGAGGCCGTCGAGTTCGTCGAGGGTGACGTCGGCGCGGCCGGCGTAGGCGGTCCTGATCGCGGCGAGGCGGGCGGCCTGGTCGTCGACGGTGGAGTTGATCTCACCGGAACCGGTGTAGCGGTCGTACTGGGCGACGAGCGCCGACAGCGGGCCGTCCTGGCCGCCCAGCGCGGCGAGGACGTGCAGGGCGGCCAGCATGCCCGTGTCCGCGTTCCAGAAGTCCTTGAAGTAGTAGTGCGCGGAGTGTTCGCCGCCGAAGATCGCGCCCGCCCTGGCCATCTCGGCCTTGATGAAGGAGTGGCCCACGCGGGTGCGCACCGGTGTGCCGCCGTGCTCCTTCACCACCTCGGGGACCGACCAGGAGGTGATGAGGTTGTGGATGACCACGCCCTGACCGCCGTGCCGGGCCAGTTCGCGGGCGGCGACCAGCGCGGTGACCGCGGACGGGGAGACGGGCTCGCCGCGTTCGTCGACCACGAAGCAGCGGTCGGCGTCGCCGTCGAAGGCGAGGCCGAGGTCGGCGCCCTCGGCGCGGACCCGCTGCTGGAGGTCGACGAGGTTGGCCGGGTCCAGCGGATTGGCCTCGTGGTGGGGGAAGGTGCCGTCCAGTTCGAAGTACATCGGGACGAGGTCGACGGGCAGGCCGGTCAGGACGGTGGGGACGGTGTGGCCGCCCATGCCGTTGCCCGCGTCGACGACCACCTTCAGCGGGCGGATGGAGGTGACGTCGACCAGGGAGCGCAGGTGGGCCGCGTACTCCTCCAACGTGTCGCGCCGGGTGGACGTTCCCGTGCGCCGTACCGGTTCCGGGGGGCCCGACTCGCGCCAGCGCTCGGCCAGTTCGCGGATCTCGGCCAGTCCCGTGTCCTGGCCGACGGGGGCCGCGCCCGCGCGGCACATCTTGATGCCGTTGTACCGCGCCGGGTTGTGCGAGGCCGTGAACATCGCGCCCGGCAGGCCCAACGCGCCCGAGGCGTAGTACAGCTGGTCCGTGGAGCACAGGCCGATCTCGGTGACGTCGACCCCGCGCCGGGCCGCGCCGCGCGCGAAGGCGCGGGCCAAGGCGGGCGAGGAGGGCCGCATGTCGTGCCCGATCACGATGGCTTCGGCGCCGGTCACCTGGACGAAGGCCGCCCCGAACAGCTCGGCCAGCGACTCGTCCCACTGGTCCGGGACCACCCCGCGCACGTCGTACGCCTTGATGATCTGCGACAGATCGGCAGCAGTCACGGCCAGCCCTTCCGAAGTCCCAATCCGTCCCCACAAACTACCCGTCCCGGGCGGTGGAGCCGGCGCACGAACCGTGCCGGAGGGGTGCTGTGGTACGCCGCCGGCGCTCGACTGGCGTGGTGGTGAACGGTTTTGTCAGTTGTCCGGGGAGCGGAGCACCCGCAGATGGCCGCGGCGCGCGACCTCCATCGGGTCCGCCCCGCGCCCGCCGCCGCCACCGGCCCCGGCGGCGCGCTCCTGCGGACGGGCCGCCTCGCGCACGGCGTTGGCGAGCGCTTCGAGGTCGTCGCCGCTGGGGCGGGCGGGGGCCGAACCGTCGAGCAGCCGGACGACTTCCCAGCCGCGCGGGGCGGTGAGGCGCTCGGAGTGCTCGGCGCACAGGTCGTAGCAGTGGGGTTCGGCGTAGGTGGCGAGCGGGCCGAGGACCGCGGTCGAGTCGGCGTAGACGTACGTCAGCGTCGCTACGGCGGGACGGCCGCAAGCGGTGCGCGAACAGCGACGTACAGGGCTCACGACGTTGGACGGTACCGCACTCTTGAGCGGGCCGCGACGACTCTCCACCAGGTCACTCCCCCGTGTCGTGCTGTGAAACACCCCACACATCCCTTCGGGTCTACCTTACTGACCTGCGGCGACGGACGATCACCGGATCCCGAACACCCCTTGTTCCAGTCACGAGTGGGTACAAAAACCGTCAATTGCCTTGAGAGCGGCGGTCTTGGAGAGATACGGAATCGAGTCCGAGCTTGGCCGGAATCCGCGCCGGGCCACTGGTCCCGACGGGTGGCGCGCGGTGTCCGGGACCGCGCGCGTGACCGGGCGGGGCGGGGCGGTGAGGACTACGCTTCGTCAGTGATGGACAACCGTGTACCGCCCCGTGCCACCGGCCCCGGGCCCCGCCGGCGTGATCGCCACGGCCGGGGCATGCGCGGCCCGATCGCGCCGCCGCAGGTGCCGCTCGCCGCGAGCCGCGCCGAGGCGTTCGCGGACCTCGTGCAGGACTCCGTGGACCGGCTGGAGCGGCGGTGGCCGCAGCTCACCGAGATCGACTTCCTCGTCCTGGAGGTGCCGCGGCCGCCCGGCCCCGAGCAGTCCTGGAGTGATGAGCCGGTGCCGCTCGGGGACACCTTCCCCGCGCGGGAGGGGCGGCGGGCGCGGGTGGTCGTCTACCGGCGGCCGGTGGAGATCCGCAGCAAGGGCCGTGACGAACGGGCCGCTCTGGTCCACGAGATCGTGGTCGAGCAGGTCGCCGACCTGCTGGGGCTGACGCCGGAGACGGTGGATCCGCGGTACGGGGAGGAATGAGCGGGGGCGTCTCCTCCGGGCCGATCCTGGTGGGCCGGACCGGCCGGTGGGGCGGACCCCTTGGTGAGGCGGACCGGCCGGTGAGACTGCCCGGCCGGTAGGGCGGACCCGTTGGTGAGACGGCCCGGCCGGTGGGGCGAACCCGTTGGTGAGGCGGACCGGCCGGTGAGACTGCCCGGCCGGTAGGGCGAACCCGTTGGTGAGACGGCCCGGCCGGTGGGGCGAACCCGTTGGTGAGACGGCCCGGCCGGTGGGGCGAACCCGTTGGTGAGACGGCCCGGCCGGTAGGGCGAACCCGTTGATGAGGCGGACCGGCCGGTGAGACTGCCCGGCCGGTGGGGCCGCCCGGCCGGTGGGGCGGCCGGGGGCCGTCAGGTTCGTCGGTGTGGTGCCGGTGGCGTCATGGCTTCTGGAGGACCGACACGTCCTGGTCCGTGCGCGGGACCGAGACCGTTCCGCGGTCGTCGGGCAGCGTCTGGACCGTGATGCCGGGGACGCCCTCCTCGGTCGCCGTGAGGGTGCGCGCCCCGTACACCGGGCCGCCGGACAGCCGCTCCACCGTCAGGGCGTACGTGCCCTTGAGGCCGGCCGGCTGCGGCGGGGCGATGTCCTGGGTGGTGCCCGCCTTGATGGTGTACGTCTTCGACACCGCCGTACCGCCCCCGCTGCCCGCGGACGCGGTGACCTTGACCTGCGCGGCGGCCGTCGGCGCCGTCAGGGAGAGCGTCGAGCCCTTCGCGCTGTTGTCGGCCGACGTCGCGCGGGTGCCGATCGGCGCGGAGGCCGGGATGAACGCGGTCTCCTGCTTGTCGCCCTTGCCCTCGGTCACCCGCAGCGCGGCGACCACCGGCACGGAGCCGGAGGCCGGGGTCAGCACCAGCGAGCCCGCCTCGCCACGGGTGAGCGGGCCCAGGTCGACGGCGGTGGTCATACCGCCCTTCAGGTGCACGGTCTCATGGCCCGCGGGCGTGATCAGCCCGGTCGGCGAGGCCAGCCGCAGCTTGAGGTCGGTGTCCGCGTCGGCGGGCGTGAACGCGATCAGCCGGACCGAGGTGGCGTCCTTGGGGATGCCCGGCAGCACCAGGCTGCCGGCCGGGTCCGTGGCGGCGGCCAGCCAGTCCCCGCCGGTCTTCTGGTCCAGCGCCTGCACCGCCGCGCCGACCCGGCCGCTGCGCACGCTCACATGCACGGTGAGGTCGTCCTGCGGTGCGTCGCCGAGCGTGGACAGCAGGACCGGCTCGCTGGAGTGCGGCGCGACCGTGATGCCGTCCCCGGCCGTCGACTTCACGGCGCCGTCCTTGCCGTACAGCTCGATGTCGACGACCGCGGCCGAGTCGTCCGGGTTGGTCAGGTGGACGTAGTCCGAGCGGCTCGCCGCGGTGCTCGCGCCGGGGAACCAGAACTCGGTGTCCGGCGGGGTGCACGCCACGCCCAGCAGGCCGCGTCCGGCGCCCGCCGCGACCTCGGTGGTCTGCTGCACGGTCCAGCCGGGCGCGAACCTGCCCTCGGCGGTGCCGATCAGCGCCGGCGCGTCCGCGCCCGAGGTGTCCCCGGTGACCGGCGTACCCGGGTCCTTGGGCTGGAGCGCGGGCTCGGCCGCCTTCTTGCCGGCGTCCTTGCCCTTGCCCTTGTCCTTGCCGCCCTTGCCCTGGTCGTCATTCGTGGCGTCCGCGGTGCCGGAGTCCGTCTGCGCGTCGGCCGACGTGAGCCGGGCCGTGCCGCCGCTGCCGGTGCCCCGGGTCACGGGGGTGAAGGACGTGTACGCGGTGTCGGCTATGTCCGAGCTGCTCGGCGACGGGCAGACCAGGGTGGTGCGCTCGACGGGCAGCCGGGCGGCCGCCCCGGCGGTACCCGCGCCCGCCGCGTCGGGGGTGTCCAGCGCGGCGAATCCGGTGACGGCGGCGAGCGCGGCCACTCCGGCGATCAGGGACAGGGTCGTGCGGTTCACTGCTGGCTCCCGTCGGGGCGCTCGCTGCCGTTGCCGTTGCCGTGCGGGTGGTGCTGGGCCGGGTCGTACGGCTGCTCCTCGTACCCCTGCTGACCGTGCTGGCCGTGCTGGCCCTGGTGGCCCTGGTGGTACGTCTGGCCGTAGGCGGCCGTGGGGTGCTGGCCGCCGTACGCGTACGGGTCGTACTGGCCGCCGCCCTGGTAGGGGTCGCCCTGGCCGCCCTGGTACGTCTGGTCGTACGCGCCCGCCGGGTACTGCTGGGGCTGGGCGGCGCCCTGGTACTGCTCGCCGTAGGCGTCGTACTGCGGCGTCGCCTCCGCTCCGGCGTAGGCGTCGGTGCCGGCGGCGGGGTCGGCGGTGGTGTCCCACCCGCCGTAGGACTGCTGGTGCGGGACGGCGGCGGGGGCCTCCTGCGGGGCGGGCGGCAGGTCGTCCGGGGCGGACCGCAGTGTCTCCTGGCCGGCCGCCTCGCTCTCCGCCTGGGCGCGCAGCCTGCGGGCCCGGCGGCCCTCCCCGGTGGCCGCCTGGACGGGCACGGGCCGCTCCTCGGGCAGGTCGTCGTCGACGTCACGGCGGCGGCCGGGCAGGGCGAGCACGACCAGGACGAGGGCGAGCGCGCCCTGGACCCACAGCCAGGCGGTGTGGCCGACCGGGTCGTCGTACGTCACGTCGAGCCGTCCGCCGGAGGCGGGGAGCTTGAAGCCCTGGGCCCAGCCGTCGACGGTGGTGCGGGTGAGCGGCCTGCCGTCCAGGGAGGCCGTCCAGCCGGGGTCGGCGGAGTCGGCCAGGCGCAGCACGCGGTCCCCGGAGCCGGCCGGGATGTCGGTGTGGACGCGCACCGGCCCGGCGGCGACGGGCTGCGCCGGGCCGGAGCCCGAGGCCGGGACGACGGCGGCGCGCGAGACCTCCTGGTTCACCCGCCACAGGGCGCTGCCGTCCTGCTGGCTGAGCCGGGACAGGCCGGGGGTGGCGTCCAGGACGCGGCTGATCTCGCGGGGCGCGCCCTTGTGGACGAGGACGTAGCGCACGGCGAAGCCGCCGAGCTGGCCGGACTGGTCGGCGCCGGAGCCGGCGACCAGGTTGGCGACGACCTTGTCGAGCTTGCCGTTGTGCCCGGCCGCCGCGGCCAGTTCGGCGTCGCCCAGGCGGACTCCGGAGCCGCGGACGAGCATGTAGCCGACGTGGGCGGCGGAGTCGCTGTCGAGGACGAGGGTGCGGGCCTGGTCGCGGGTGCTGCTCTCCTCCGCGACGAACGCGGGCACCTGCACCGCGTCGCGCCGCTCCAGCGGGCCGTCGGCGCCGCGGATCATCCAGCCGGCGACGACGAGCAGGGGTCCCGCGGCCGAGGCGAACGCGATCAGCGCGGCGACCGGCTGGCGCCAGCCGAAGCTCTGCTCGGCCACGCGCGCGCGTGCCCCGTCGGCGCCGAGCAGGGCGGCGGCGAGGAGCGCGATGCCGTAGACGAGGGTGGCGGGGCCGGCCCAGGCGGAGGCGTTGGACAGCACCGCGAAGACGAGCGCCACCAGGGCGACGGTCCAGGCCGTCCAGACGGCGGCCCGGCGCTCGGCGCGCAGCAGGGCGGCCAGCGCGGCCAGGACGATGCCGATGAGCATCAGGCCGTGCACGGTGCCGGGGCCGCCCGGGGTGGCGCCCAGCAGGTCCAGGGCGGAGGCGGCCGAGGAGCCGTACTCCAGTCCGGCCTCCTTGAGGAAGCCGGTCGGCAGCAGCGTCAGCGACCAGGGCGCGAGCAGCAGCAGCGGGGTGCCCAGCTGGGCCAGGAACCGCAGTCCGTGGGCGACCGGGTCGCGGCGGCGCACGGCCAGCACGCCGAGGCCGAGGACCAGCGCGATGGGCCACACGACGGGCGTGAAGGCGGTGGTGATGGTCAGCAGCAGGGCGTACGCCCAGGTGGCGCGCCAGCTGCCGCGGGTCCTGGAGCCGCCGGTGAGGCCGGCGGCGGCGATGCCCGCGCGGGCGATGAGCGGCAGCAGCACGGCGAGCACCGAGGTGCCGATCCGGCCGCCGGCCAGGGCGCCGGTGGTCGCGGGCAGGACGGCGTAGGCGACGGCGGCCCAGGCGCGCAGCAGGCGGGAGGGGACGAGCGGGCGGGAGGCGAAGTACGCGGTGACGCCGGCCAGCGGCACCGAGCCGATCAGCAGGACGGTGACGGCGAGACCGGTCGAGCCGAGCAGCAGGGAGGCCAGCAGCGCGATCATCGCCAGGTAGGGCGGCGCGGAGGGGGTGCCGCCGGCGCCGACCGGGTGCCAGGCGTCGAGGAAGCGCGACCACAGGTCGGAGGAGCCGGCCGGGGCGGGCAGCAGGGCGCCGCCGCTGAGCGCGCCGCCGCCGAGCAGGCCGCGGCAGGCGATCAGGGAGACGAGCAGCAGCACCAGGAAGAGCACCGGGCCGGGTTTGCGGGCGATGCGCTTGAGCCGGGCGAACTGCTCGATCTCCAGGAAGTCGGCGTCGTCGCCGCCGGGTCCTGACTCGACCGCGCCGCCGTGCCGGCCGGCCGAGGAGACCTCGGGGTCGGAGCCGCCGACGAGGTTGCCTGCGACCTGTTCGACGGTGGCGCGGACGGTGGCGCCCGGGGGCGGGAACAGCGCGCGCAGTTCGCCCTTGTCGAGCCGGGACGCCCCGCGGCCGCGCCGGCCGGCGACGATCCGCTCGGGGCGCAGCAGGGTGCCGGCCAGGCCGCGGATCTCGTCGAGGGCCTGACCGGGGACCTTGCCGACGAGGTAGGCGACGGTGCGCAGCAGGGTGCCGACGACGATGCGCAGCAGCACCCAGGGCAGCACCGCGGTACGGCTGTTGACGAGGAGGGTGTAGACGGCGCCGGCCTTGTCGACCTTGTGCGGGGAGGCTGCCGTGCGTCCCACGCAGTCGACGGTACGGCGTTCGCGGGAGGCGGCCTCGGCGTGCCGTACGACGGCGTCGGGGGCGATCAGGACGCGGTGGCCGGCGGCGTGGGCGCGCCAGCACAGGTCGACGTCGTCGCGCATCAGGGGCAGCCGGCGGTCGAAGCCGCCGAGCTGCTCGAAGACGTCACGGCGGATCAGCATGCCGGCGGTGGACACCGACAGCACGGACCGGACGTGGTCGTGCTGGCCCTGGTCCTGTTCGCGGCGGTCGAGTCCGGTCCAGCGGCGGCCCGAGTCGGCGATGCTGACGCCCACTTCGAGCAGTTGTCTGCGGTCGTACCAGCCGCGGAGTTTGGGGCCGACCACCGCCACGTCGTCGCGGCCCAGCTCGTGCTCGTTGTCGACGACCCGCAACAGCTGGGCGAGGGCGTCGGGTTCGGGGGCGCAGTCGTCGTGCAGCAGCCACAGCCACTGCACGGGTTCGCCGTGGGGCAGTTCGGGCAGGTCGTAGGTGTCGTCGCGCCAGGTGCGGGAGTGGGGGTCCCAGCCGCTGGGGCGCTTGAGGTACGGCAGTTCGTCGGGGGTGAGGACCGGGGCGGCGCGCACGGCCTCCTCGACGGCCTGGCCGAAGCCGGTGCGCCGGGCGAGGTGCAGCACGCGGTCGGCGCCGAGGGCGTCGGCCAGGACCTGGGCGGAGGTGTCGGCGCTGCCGGTGTCGGCGGCCACCGCGTACTGCGCGGGGCGCTCCTGGCCGAGCAGGCCGGTGAGCGCGTCGGGCAGCCAGCGGGCGCCGTCGTGGGAGACGAGGACGGCGGTCACGACGTGCCGCGGGTACTCCGGCGGGCGGGCGGGGTCGGACGGCGTCGGAGCGAACTGTGCCGCGCGCGTGGGGTCCGACTGCGCTGCGGCGTCGTAGTGGGCTGCCCTACGGCTGTGCACGGACATCGAGATACACGGCCCCGGTTCGGTGGACTGCGGTGGACGCCTGCGCTCCCTGGGGGCAGCGGGGCGTCTCGGACGAGCGACCACACTACTGGCTGACCATGACGGCGGCCCGCCGCCTGTGGACAACCCACCTGCGACGGGCCGTTCGTGACGTTCGCCCGGGGTGAATCCCGGGGAAGGCCCCGGGGAAAAGGGGTCAGGAAAGGGTCAGACCGCGGCCTTCTTCAGGCGGCGGCGCTCGCGCTCGGACAGGCCGCCCCAGATGCCGAAGCGTTCGTCGTTGGCGAGGGCGTACTCAAGGCATTCGGAGCGGACCTCGCAGGCGAGGCAGACCTTCTTGGCCTCGCGGGTGGAGCCGCCCTTCTCGGGGAAGAAGGACTCGGGGTCGGTCTGGGCGCACAGCGCGCGCTCCTGCCAGCCGAGTTCCTCGTCCGCGTCGTCGACCAGCAGTTGCTGCACCAGCTCGGTCATGTGCGCCCCTCGTCTGTCTTTCGCGTCCCCGTGATGTAGCCGTTACCGATACCGGCCGAACGACACGAGTGAAATTACAAGTGTGCTGCTCCGGGCGAGTCAAGCCGGGATCTGCTATTGGGGCCCTGATTCACTCTGCGGAACCAAGGCGATGCGGAAAGTGTTCAAATCGGCATAAACCTTGACACCTGGAGGAGGTCCCCAAGACCTTCCGTCCCGCGCGGGGTCCCGGCGGAGCCCGCACCGGGAAGGACGCCCACGTCTTCCATCCCGTTCCGGCACGCGCGCCGAAGCGAACCAGATCACAGTCGGATCACGGGATCGCAACGGGGCTTGCGCGCCAGGCTTGTGCGCCTTGTGTCCCGGCCTCCCGCTGAGCAAACCTTTCATCTGCGAGATGAACCGGATGAGGTGAAACATGTCCCACATACCGGGCGATGAGTTGACAGTCGTGGTGTGAACCGGTGTCCTTGTGGGCATGCTCGCGAACTCGGCACTCACCTCGACCCGCACCGCCGGGTCCCACGGTGCTGCCCGCGCTCGCTGTAGCTGTCGCTGCCGCGGCTGTTGAGTCACGCGCTCCCGCGCACTCCAGCCGCCGCCGGGTCCCCCTCGCGGCCCGGTGCCCGTTCCCGCAGACCTTCTCCTCCGAGGAACCACCGCACCCCATGAACAGCGACAGCGACCTCCAGATCGCCGGCGACCTGCTCGAAGTCCCCCACCTCCTGCAGGCCCCCCGCGCGCACCCGGCCACCGTGGCCGAGTTCGCCGGCCTGGCCCGCGCGGTCGCGGCCGACCGCGCGCAGTGGGCGCATCTGGTGCGGTACGACGCCACGACCCGCTGGTACCACCGGCTGCGCACCGGCCCCGGCTACGAGATCTGGCTGCTGTCCTGGGTGCCCGGACAGGGCAGCGGTGTGCACGACCACGGCCGCTCCTCCGGGGTGCTGACCGTCCTGGAGGGCACGCTGACCGAGCGCACCCGGCAGGGCGGGCGCGCACTGGAGGCCGGCGCGCAGCGCGTGTTCGCCCCGGGATACGTGCACGAGGTCGTCAACGACGCCCTGCGCCCGGCGGTCAGCCTGCACGTCTACTTCCCCGGCCTGACGGAGATGCCCATGCACTCCGCGCACACCGTGTACAGCGCCGCCCGGTGCGCCGGCGCCGCCCTCGGGACGGCGGGCGCCGTCAACGTGTGAGGCGGGCCGGGGCGGCCGCGTGCCGCGTTGTCGTACCCGCCTGCCAGACTTGGCCCATGCGGATTGTGGTTCTGGCAGGCGGCATCGGTGGTGCCCGGTTCCTGCGCGGTCTCCAGAGGGCCGTGCCGGACGCGGACGTCACGGTCATCGGCAACACCGGCGACGACATCCACCTCTTCGGGCTGAAGGTCTGCCCGGACCTGGACACGGTGATGTACACGCTGGGCGGCGGCATCAACGAGGAGCAGGGCTGGGGGCGGGCCGAGGAGACCTTCCACCTCAAGGAGGAACTCGCGGCGTACGGCGTCGGACCGGAGTGGTTCGGGCTCGGCGACCGCGACTTCGCCACGCACATCGTGCGCACCCAGATGCTGAGCGCGGGCTATCCGCTCAGCGCGGTGACCGAGGCGCTGTGCGACCGGTGGAAGCCGGGGGTGCGGCTGATCCCGATGACCGACGACCGGGTGGAGACGCACGTCGCCGTGGAGGTGGACGGCGAGCGCAAGGCGGTGCACTTCCAGGAGTACTGGGTGCGGCTGCGGGCCTCGGTGCCCGCCGAGGCGGTCGTGCCGGTCGGCGCCGAGCAGGCCAAGCCGGCGCCGGGCGTGCTGGAGGCGATCGCGGAGGCGGACGTGATCCTCTTCCCGCCGTCCAACCCGGTCGTCTCCGTCGGCACCATCCTCGCGGTGCCCGGGGTGCGGGAGGCGATCGCGGACGCCGGGGTGCCGGTGGTCGGCCTGTCCCCCATCGTCGGGGACGCGCCGGTGCGCGGCATGGCCGACAAGGTGCTGGCGGCGGTCGGCGTGGAGTCCACCGCCGCCGCGGTCGCCGAGCACTACGGCTCGGGGCTGCTCGACGGCTGGCTCGTCGACACCGTGGACGCGGCGGCCGTGCAGCGGGTGGAATCGGCCGGCATCCGCTGCCGGGCCGTCCCGCTGATGATGACCGACCTCGACGCGACCGCGCGGATGGCCCGGGAGGCGCTGGCCCTGGCCGAGGAGGTGCGGGGAGCGTGAGCGCCGCGCCGCCGACGGGCCGGCCGGCGCCCGCGTTCCGGGTCTGGGCCGTGCCCGGCCTGCCCGAGGTCGCCGCCGGCGACGACCTGGCCAAGCTGATCGCCGCCGCCGAACCGGCGCTGGCCGACGGGGACGTCCTGCTGGTCACCTCGAAGATCGTCTCCAAGGCGGAGGGCCGGGTGGTCGAGGCCGCCGACCGGGAGGCCGCGATCGACGCCGAGACGGTACGGGTGGTGGCCCGGCGCGGCCCGCTGCGCATCGTGGAGAACCGGCAGGGCCTGGTCATGGCCGCCGCCGGGGTGGACGCCTCCAACACGCCCGCCGGGACCGTCCTGCTGCTGCCCGAGGACCCGGACGCCTCCGCGCGCGCGATCCGCGACGGCCTGCGCGACGCCCTCGGCGTCGACGTCGCCGTGGTCGTCACCGACACCTTCGGCCGCCCCTGGCGGGCCGGGCTCACGGACGTCGCCATCGGCGCGGCCGGCCTGCGCGTCCTGGACGACCTGCGGGGCGGCACGGACGCGCACGGCAACCCGCTCGGCGCGACCGTCGTCGCCACCGCCGACGAACTCGCCGCCGCCGGTGACCTGGTCAAGGGCAAGGCCGCCGGGCTGCCGGTCGCCGTGGTGCGCGGGCTGCCGCACGTGCTGGCGCCGGACGACGCCCCGGGCGCGCGGGCGCTGGTGCGCGACGCCCGCGACGACATGTTCCGGCTCGGCACCTCCGAGGCCGTACGGGAGGCGGTGGCCCAGCGGCGTACCGTGCGGTCCTTCACCGACGAGCCCGTCGATCCCGGCGCGGTGCGGCGTGCGGTGGCCGCGGCGGTGACCGCGCCGGCCCCGCACCACACCACCCCGTGGCGGTTCGTGCTGCTGGAGTCGCGGGAGTCGCGGACGCGGCTGCTCGACGCGATGCGCGACGCCTGGATCGCGGACCTGCGCCGCGACGGCAAGAGCGAGGAGTCCATCGCGCGGCGGGTCCGCCGCGGCGACGTGCTGCGCGACGCCCCGTACCTGGCGGTGCCCTGCCTGGTGATGGACGGCTCGCACCACTACGGCGACGCGCGGCGCGACGGCGCCGAACGGGAGATGTTCGTGGTCGCCGCCGGGGCCGGCGTGCAGAACTTCCTGGTCGCGCTGGCCGGGGAGCGACTCGGGTCGGCGTGGGTGTCCTCGACGATGTTCTGCCGGGACGTGGTGCGCGAGGTGCTGGACCTGCCGCCGGACTGGGACCCGATGGGCGCGGTGGCCGTCGGGCACCCGGCCGGGCAGCCGAGGCCGCGCGACGGGCGGGACGCCGAGACGTTCGTCGTCGCGCGGTGACCGCTTAGTCTCGTAGGGCATCTCCGGCACCCCTCCGACTGGCACTTCCGGGACCCGACTCGTGGCAGGACGCTTCGCTCCGCGGCCGCCGCGCACGACCGTGCGCGGCGGCGACGGCGCCGTGCCCGCGGGCTTGCCGCGTCAGGCCGCCGGGCCCGAGCGGGTACGCGTCTGGGTGCCCGACGGGCCGTACGACCTGGGCCTGGTGCTCGGGCCGCTGCGGCGAGGGCCCGGCGATCCGACGTTCCGGGCGATGCCCGACGGGTCGGTGTGGCGGGCCAGCCGCACTCCCCGGGGGCCGGGGACCCTGCGGGTCCTCGCGCGCGGCGGCGAGGTGCGCGGCCAGGCATGGGGGCCCGGAGCCGAGTGGCTGCTCGACCGGCTGCCCGAGCTGCTCGGAGCCGCCGACGACCCGTCCGTGTTCGCGCCGCGGCACCGGCTGCTCGCGCTGACCGGGCACCGGCGGCCGGGGCTGCGGCTGACCCGGACCGGGCTGGTGCTGGAGTCGCTGATCCCCTCGATCCTGGAACAGAAGGTCACCACGGTCGAGGCGTACGCGGCCTGGCGGCGGCTGGTGCGTACGTACGGGGAGCCGGCGCCCGGGCCCGTGCCCGCGCCGATGCACGTCATGCCGGCGCCGCGCGCCTGGGCGCTGATCCCGTCGTGGGAGTGGCACCGGGCCGGCGTCGACGACAAGCGGGCGTCCACGGTGCTGCGGGCGGTGCGGGTGGCCGCGCGGCTGGAGGAGGCGGCGCGGATGGAGCCGGCGGCCGCGCGGGCACGGCTGGAGCTGGTGTCCGGGATCGGGCCGTGGACGTCGGCGGAGACCGTGCAGCGCAGTCACGGCGCGCCGGACGAGGTGACGGTCGGGGACCTGCACCTGCCGGGGATCGTGGGGTTCGCGCTGGCCGGTGACCGCCACGCCGACGACGCGGCGATGCTGCGGCTCCTCGAACCGTACGCCGGTCAGCGGCACCGGGCGGCCCGGCTGATCCTGCTGAGCGGGCGGACACCGCCCCGGCGGGCGCCGCGTATGGCCCGGGGGGACATCGGGCGGTTCTGAGCCGGGCGCGTGCCGTGGCGGGACCGGCCGGCGCACGGTGGGTCGGGCCGCGGGACGCGCTCGCCGCGGGACGGGGGACGGGGGACGGGGGCCTGCACGGCCGGTCGCGGCCGTCGTCGGGTCAGGGCGAACGCGCCGATCGCGCCCGTCGCCGGGCCGGGCCGAACGTGCCGCTCACGCTCGCCACCGCATCAGGCCGGTCACGGCGGTCACGGCGGTCACGGCGGTCACGGCCAACGCCGGGATCAGGGCGGTCGTACCGACCGTGTCCGCCACCGGACCAGGCCGGCCGGGCCGACGGCGGCCGCCACCCGGCCAAGCCGTCACGCCGACCGCGCCCGCCACCCGACCAGGGCGTCACCCGACCGCGCCCGCCACCCGACCAGGCCGTCACCCGACCGCGCCCGCCACCCGACCAAGCCGGTAGGACACACCTTCGCCGCCCGGCCGGACCGGATGTCCCCGTCGTCCGCTACTGGTCCGAGGAGAACCGCACCGCCCCCGCCGGGATGCGGGCGTCGCACCACACCCGTACGCCGTCCCGGAGTTCGTTGTCGGCGCCGATCACCGCGCCGTCGCCGATGACCGTGCCGGTGAGGACGGAGCGGGTGCCGATGCGGGCGCGGGTGCCGATGAGGGAGTCGGTGATGACGGCGCCCGGTTCGATGACGGCGCCCGGCAGGATCGTACTGCCGGACACACGCGCCCCCTCGGCGACGGACGCGCCCTCGCCCACCACCGTGCCGTCGGTCAGCTTGGCGTCGGGCGCGACGACGGCCGTGGGCAGGACCAGGCGGTCGCCGCAGCGGCCGGGCACCGCCGGGGAGGGGGCGCGGCCCAGGACCAGATCGGCCGAGCCGCGCACGAAGGCGGCCGGGGTGCCCAGGTCCAGCCAGTAGGTGGAGTCGACCATGCCTTGCAGATGGGCACCGGCCGACAGCAGGCCGGGGAACGTCTCCCGCTCCACGGACACCGGGCGGCCCTGCGGGATCGCGTCGATGACGGACCGCCGGAAGACGTACGCCCCCGCGTTGATCTGGTCGGTGACGATCTCCTCGGGCGTCTGCGGCTTCTCCAGGAAGGCCAGGACGCGGCCGGTGGCGTCGGTGGGCACCAGGCCGTACGCCCGCGGGTCCGTCACCTTCGTCAGGTGCAGGGAGACGTCCGCGCCGGTCTCCTCGTGGGTGCGCACCAGGGCGCCGATGTCGAGGCCGGTCAGGATGTCCCCGTTGAAGACGAGGACCGGGTCGTCCGGGCCGGAGCGCAGCCGGGCGGCGACGTTGCGCAGCGCGCCGCCCGTGCCGAGCGGCTCCTCCTCGGTCACGTACTCCAGGTGGAGTCCGAGGGCGGAGCCGTCGCCGAAGTACGGCTCGAAGACCTCGGCCAGGTAGGAGGTGGCGAGCACGATGTGCTCGACGCCGGCCGCCTTCGCCCGCGCGAGCTGGTGGGTGAGGAACGGCACCCCCGCCGCCCGCACCATGGGCTTGGGGGTGTGCACCGTGAGGGGGCGCAGCCGGGTGCCCTTGCCGCCGACCAGGAGGATCGCTTCTGTCACCTGTCGTCTCTGCTTCCTGTCTGCTTCCTGCCGGGACCGGCCGATCTGTCCTTCGGCCGGCCAGTTTATGCAGTGCGTTCCCGGCCGCCCTCGATGGCCGCGCGGCGTGTTCGGGCGGGCGGCACGGCGTCAGCGGCCCTGGTAGCGCGCGGCGGTCGAGCGGATCGTGCCGAGCTTGCCGTAGAGCTTGCGCCCGGGGCAGTCGGTGGCGAAGCCGTCCCGGTGGCCGGAGATCACGTTCAGGCGTACGTTCTTTCCTTTTTGGTAGAGGTTGCCACCGGCGGACTTCAGATATGTCTTTCCGCGCGGATTCATCCCATAGAGGCCGAGCTTCCACGCGGTCAGCCGGGCGACCGCCTTCACGGCGGCCGAGGAGGGCTTGGACTTGCTGTAGGTGCCGATGACGGCGATGCCGACGCTGTCGCTGTTGAACCCCATGGTGTGGGCGCCCAGCACCGGCTTGGCGACGCCCCCGGCGCGGCCCTCGTAGATGGTGCCGCACTTGTCGACGAGGAAGTTGTAGCCGATGTCGCGCCAGCCCATGCTGTTGACGTGGTAGCGGTAGATGCCGCGGATCACCGCGGGCGTCTGCGCGCAGCGGTAGCCGTTGCCGGTGGCGGTGTGGTGGACGAACGCCACCTTGTCCTTCTTGGTGTAGACGAACTTCCCGTGGCGCAGCGACTCGTCGGCGCCCCAGCCGCGGCGGGTCACGATGCGCGGGCGCGCCCCGATGTGCGGCTTGACGCGCTGAGCCGCCGTCAGTTCGTCGCCGCGCAGCTCGATCAGCTCGCGTTCGGTGTCGGCGCCGCTGAGCGCGGGGATCTCGGTGGCGTCCAGCGGGGCGAGGGCCGCGTTGGCGGCGGAGGCGGTGGAGGCCGCCTCGCTCAGCTCACCGGTGCGCGACTGGTCGGCTCCGGGGTCGCCGGTGCCTTCGGTGTCCTCGGTGTCCTCGGTGTCCTTGGTTTCTTCAGTGCCCTCGGTGACCGCGGCGCCCTTGGTCTGCGGCGGGTCTCCCGGGTCGACGAGTTCCAGGCGCAGGCCCGCGGGCAGCGCGCCACGGGCGGTGCCGCCGCTCCCCCGGCCCCCGGCACCGGCCTCGGTACCGGCACCGGACCCGGCACCGGCACCGGCTTCGTCACCGGACCCGGCCCCGGCCCGTACGCGCACGTCGACGCCGTCGCTGTCGCCCACCCACAGCGGTGCGGTGGCCCCGCGGACGTGGCCGCCGGCGCGCTCGGCGGTGCCGGGGTCGGCGCCGTGGTCGGCGTTGTGGGTCTCGACGTCCTGCCAGGGCGACCAGTTGCCGTCGGCGGCGGAGCGGGTACGGACCTGGACGCTGCCGCGCAGTGCGGCGGCGGGGTCGTCCCAGACGACCCCGAGCAGGGAGAAGTGCCGCACGTGCGCACGGCGCAGGCCCTGTTGCGGGGCGCCGCCGAAGGTCCGGGCGCGGGACGTGCTCCCGGCGAGCGGCACCAGCGGCAGGGACTGGGTGCTGCCGGGGACGGCCTCCGGCGCGGCGCCCGGGGGCCGCCCCGCGGCGGCGGGCCGCGCGGGGGCCGCGGCGGCGGGCAGCCCCGGCGCGAGGGCGAGAGCGGTCGCGCAGGTGACACCGATCGAGGACGCAAGGAATCCGTATCGACGCATGCCCACGATCTTGGACATAGTCATACATATATGTCCATCTTGGAACTGACGGTGCGTCGGGTGACGTTCCCCCGAACCGGTGGCCGCCCGGCCCTCCCCCGGCGGCCGCCGCCCGGTGCGCCGGCCCGCCGCCGCGTACCCTTGCGCGGGTGACCGCCACCGAACGCACCCCTGCCGACCTGCTGCGTTCCGCGCTCGCCGCGGACCCCGGCCGCCCGCTGGTGACCTTCTACGACGACGCCACGGGCGAACGCGTCGAATTGTCCGTGGCCACCTTCGCCAATTGGGTGGCCAAGACCGCCAACCTCCTCCAGGGCGACCTGGCCGCCGGGCCCGGCGACCGGGTCGTCCTGCTGCTGCCGGCGCACTGGCAGACGGCCGTGTGGCTGCTGGCGTGCGCGTCGGTCGGCGCGGTCGCGGACGTCGGCGGCGACCCGGCCGGCGCCGACGTGGTCGTCAGCGGACCGGACACGCTCGACGCGGCGCGCGCCTGCCGGGGCGAGCGGGTGGCGCTGGCGCTGCGGCCGCTGGGCGGGCGCTTCCCGCAGCCGCCCGCCGGGTTCGCCGACTACGCCGTCGAGGTGCCGGGGCAGGGCGACCGGTTCGCGCCGTTCGCGCCGGTGGACCCGGAGGAGCCCGCGCTGGTCGTGGCCGGCGCGGAGTACACGGCGGCGGAGGTCGTCGAGCGGGCCCGCGCGGACGCCCCGGGACTGGATCTGACCGGCCCCGGCTCCCGGCTGCTGTCGGGGCTGGCGTACGACACCTGGCAGGGCCTGAGCGCCGGCCTGTACGCGCCGCTCGCCGCCGGCGGTTCCGTCGTGCTGTGCCGGAACCTGGACCGCCTGGCCGGGGACGCGCTGGCCGAGCGCATCGAGAGCGAGCGGGTCACGGCCACGGCCCGGTGAGCGGCCGGGGACGGCCATGGGCACGCGCCCGCGGGTGAGCGGGCGGGCCCATGGAAGGCTTCAGGCTTCATGGAGTTTCACGAGATCCCCACGCGGGCGGCGGCAATTCCGGTGCCGGGAAACGGAATCCGGGGCGGATTCCGTACCGGCCCGATTCTGCTGCGCAGCCGGACGACTACGGTCGGTGCGTTCCGCGGGGCGTACAGCTGTACGCCCCCGCAGTGCACGGCGCCGCACACCCGGCCACGCCCACAACGGTGTTCACCGGTGATGACCGCTTCTGAGCAGGTGTGCGAGTAAAGCCGCACCCAAAGGGCGAACTTTTGTCCAGGGAAATGGGCGGATTGCCCGCTTGTAGGGACGTGCAATTTGTCACCGGCGTCGCTCAATGCTCAATCAGCCGGATAGTGTGAGCGATCCGGTGCACCGGGCCCCGAAGTCTCCCGAGGTCTCCCGAGGTCTCTTCGGGATCGTGCGCTGTGTGAACCAGACCTGAGCGCCTCTGGGGGAAGGCGCCGCGTGGCCCCGACGGAGGGTTCGGACAACCGTGGACGCGCAAGGCCGTGGGCGGGCGGACAACATCGATCCCGCAGACCAGTGGGTGCTCAACCCGAACACCGGCGAATACGAACTGCGACTGGGCCCTTCCGCTCCGCAGTCGGCGGTCCCGGGGCAGCGCCGGTCCTCCCCGCGCCGCGCGGACGGCGACGGGTCCGGGCGGCGTACCACCGCGCCCGGCCGTGAGCAGGCCGAGGCGCACAAGACGGCCCCCGCCCGCCCGGTGCCCGCACCGCGCCGCCGCCGCGGCGCGCCGCCGGAGGAGCAGCCCGCCCCCGGGCGGCGCGGCCGCCGTCCGGAGAAGAAGAAGTCGCGGACCAAGAAGGTCCTGGTGTGGACCGGCGGCACCATGGCGTTCGTCCTGGTCGGCGCCGGCACCGCGGGCTACCTGATCCTCAAGCACCTCGAAGGCAACATCAGCAGCACCGATGTGGGCGACGCCGCCAAGAACGGCTTCAGCAAGGACGACGCCTTCAACATCCTGGTCATCGGCACCGACAAGCGCACCGGCGCGGGCAACGAGGGCTACGGCGACAAGGGCAGCGTGGGCCACGCGGACACCAACATCCTGCTGCACGTCTCCAAGGACCGTACGAACGCGACCGCGTTGAGCATCCCGCGCGACCTGATCGTCGACGTCCCGGACTGCCCCACCAAGCAGCCCGACGGCAGCACGAAGGTCGTCCCCGGCTCCCACAACGTCCGTTTCAACACGAGCCTCGGCCAGGACGGCCGCGACCCGGGCTGCACGATGCGCACCGTCAAGGCGGTCACCGGCATCACCCCGGACCACTTCATGATGGCCGACTTCAACGCGGTCAAGACGCTGACCACGGCGGTGGACGGCGTCGACGTGTGCCTCAAGCACGCCGTCGACGACCCGGACTCGCACCTGAAGCTGTCCGCCGGCTCGCACAAGATCGAGGGGGAGCAGGCCCTCGCGTTCGTCCGCACCCGGCACAGCTTCGGCAACCAGGGCGACCTGGACCGGATCAAGGTGCAGCAGCAGTTCCTCAGCTCGCTGATGCGCAAGATGGCCTCCGGCAACACCCTCACCAACCCGGCCAAGCTGTACGACCTCGCCGACGCCGCCACCAAGGCGCTCACCGTCGACAAGGGCATCGACAAGGTGAACACGCTCAAGGACATGGCCCTGGAGCTGAAGAAGGTGCCGACGAAGAACATCACCTTCCTCACCGTGCCGGTGCTCGACAACCCGGCGGACGGCAAGGTGCACAAGACGGTCATCGTCAATCAGGGCACGGCACCGCAGGTCTTCAGCGCCATCACCGGCGATGTCTCCTTCACCGAGGTGAAGCAGAAGCAGCAGGCCTCGCAGGACGCCGAGGCCGCCCGCCTGCAGGGCACCCGGTCCACGGCCTCCGACGTGCGGGTGCGCGTCCTCAACGGCGGGGCCGCCGACGGCGCCGCCCAGCAGACCCTGACCTGGCTGCAGAACAACCAGGGCGTGACCAAGTCGGAGAACGGCAGCAACGCGCCCGCCAAGCTGGACACGACGACGCTGGAGTACGCGCCCGACCAGGCCGCCCAGGCCCGGGAACTCGCCGCGCTCATGGGGCTGCCCGGCTCCGCGCTGAAGCCGGGCAGGAGCGTGACGAACTCCCAGGGGCTGCCGGCGATGACGCTGACCCTGGGCAAGGACTTCAAGGGCGCGGGCGTGTCCCTCACGGCTCCGGCGAAGGCGCCGGACGTCGCGAAGTCCACGGCGGACAAGGTTCAGTGCGCCAGTTGAGCGGACCATGTGACCTGACCGGCCCGACACGCGTCTAACAAGGCGAAGAACAGGCCGGTTGGACGGCACCAGGGCGGGGAGGGCGGGGAGTTGACGCAGAGCGGTCTGCGCGGGGAGGGGCCTGCGGCCGAGGACACCATGCCTCTGCCGGCGCAGGGCAGGAGCGCGGGCGGCGGCGGAGGCCGCCGCGACGGAGACGGAAGCGGACAAGGCGGGCACGACACCGCGGGCAAACGTCCCAAACGGCGCGTACTGCGCTGGTCGGCGACGGTCCTGGCGGTGGTCATACTCGGGACGGCCGGCGCCGGATTCCTCTACTACGAGCACCTCAACGGAAACATACGCAAGGGCGAGCGCGACAGCGGCGACTCCAAGGCGCAGAAGTCGCAGCCGAACGCGGCCGGGCAGACACCGGTCAACATCCTGCTGATCGGCTCCGACAGCCGTAACTCGGACGCGAACATCGCGCTGGGCGGCAGCCGGGAGAACCGCGGCAGCCCGCCGCTGGGCGATGTGCAGATGCTCATCCACCTGGCCGCGGACCGCAA
Source organism: Streptomyces sp. NPDC047017 (assembly GCF_040644175.1). Classification (NCBI taxonomy): domain Bacteria; kingdom Bacillati; phylum Actinomycetota; class Actinomycetes; order Kitasatosporales; family Streptomycetaceae; genus Streptomyces; species Streptomyces sp. NPDC047017. The sequence goes on from NZ_JBEYVW010000002.1 coordinate 25,540, forward strand.
GAGCGCCGCCGTGGTGAGCATCCCGCGCGACACTCGCGTCGACATACCCGCGTGCAAGGACCCGAAGACCGGCAAGCAGTACCCGCCGACCAACACCATCATCAACGAGTCCCTGGCCCGCGGCGGCGCCGGCTGCACCCTCGCCACCTGGCAGAACCTCACCGGTGTGTACATCGACCACTGGATGACGATCGACTTCGCGGGCGTGGTGCAGATGGCGGACGCCATCGGCGGCGTCGACGTCTGCGTCAACCAGAACGTGTGGGACCACTCGACGCCCGCGGCGCACGGCGGCTCCGGCCTCAAGCTGAAGGCCGGCACCACCAACATCAAGGGCGAGCAGGCCCTGCAGTGGCTGCGCACCCGGCACGCCTGGGGCAGCGACCTGATGCGGGCCCGCGCCCAGCACATGTACCTGAACTCGATGATCCGCACGCTGAAGGGCCAGAGCATCTTCACCGACAGCGGGCGGCTCATGGGCCTGGCCGAGGCGGCGACCAAGTCGCTCCAGGTCTCCGAGGAGATCGGCACGGTCAAGAAGCTGTACGACCTGTCCATGGAGCTGAAGACGGTCCCCACCGACCGGATCACCATGACGACGATGCCCAACGTCGAGGACCCGGGCAACAGGGACCACGTCGTCCCGGACGGAGCCGGTGCCGAGAAGGTCTGGAAGATGCTCCGCGACGACGTGGCCTTCGACGGCAACGGCGGCAAGGACTCCGACGACAAGGCCAAGGCGGACACCGCCAAGGACCAGCCCTCCACACCGCCCGCGCACACGGACGGCCAGATCGGCGTCGCCGTGCAGAACGGCACCCGCGGTTCCTCCCGGGCCGCGGTCCCGCACCGGGCCAGCGACATCAGCGGCGAGCTGGAGGGCAAGGGCTTCACCCGGGCCGTGGCGGACGGGTCGGTGACACCGTCCGTGGACCAGACGGTCGTCCGCTACCCGAGCGCCGAGCTGAAGGGCGACGCCGAGCGCGTCGCGCGGGCGCTGGGCATCCCGCTGAGCGCGGTGAAGAAGTCGACCGACGTCTCCGGGGTCACGCTCGTCGTGGGCGCGGACTGGCGCACCGGCACCTCCTTCCCCCAGCAGGCGGACCCGAAGGCGGGGGACATCCCGAAGAACTCCGACGCGCTCAACGGCGCGGACGACAAGCAGTGCATGAACGTGTACTCGAAGATCTACGAGTGGTAGTCCCCGCTCCGCGCGAAGGGCCCCTCCCGGGAACGGGAGGGGCCCTTCGCCGTACGGTCAGGGTGCGGCGGGGACGACCGCCGGGCGGCGCGAGGCGATGACCCGCCGGGCCAGCGACTTCGGGCTGGTGAGGAAGCCCCAGCCCCAGGACATGTGCATGGTGGCCAGGGCGAGGGGGATCCGCAGCCGGGCACCGGCCGGCAGGCCCTTGCCGGCCGGCACCGAGCCCGCCGCGATCGCCGCGAGGTACCCGGCCGGGACCAGGAACCCCCAGGGTGTCAGGGCCGCGCCCACCACGACCCCGGCCGCGATGGCGCACACGGCGGTCGGCGGGGCCAGGTAACGCAGGTTGATGGAGCCCTCGTGGAAGCGGGCCACCACGTGCCGCCAGCGGCCGTAGTCCTTGTACTGCTTGGCCAGCGCCTTCATGGTCGGGCGGGGCCGGTAGGAGACCCGCAGCTCGGGCGAGAACCAGATCAGGCCGCCCGCCTCGCGGATGCGGAAGTTCAGCTCCCAGTCCTGGGCGCGGATGAACTCCTCGTTGTAGCCGCCCTGTTGCTCCAGGGCCGCACGGCGGAACACCCCCAGGTACACCGTCTCGGCCGGACCGGCCCGGCCGCCGGTGTGGAAGGCGGCGTTGCCGACCCCGATCTTCGAGGTCATCGCGGCGGCCACCGCGTGCTCCCAGTCGTTCTCGCCCTCGGCGTGCATGACACCGCCCACGTTCTGCGCGCCGGTCTCCTCCAGGAGCCGGACCGCGGTGGCGATGTAGTCCGCGGAGAGCATCCCGTGGCCGTCGACGCGGACCACGACCGGATGGCGGGACGCCTTGATCGCGGCGTTCAGCGCGGCGGGGGTGCGGCCGGTGGGGTTGGGCACCGTGTGCACCCGGGGGTCGTCGCGGACGAGTTCGGCGGCGATCTCGTCCGTGCGGTCCGTGGACGGACCCAGGGCGATCACGACCTCCATCTCGCCGTCGTACTCCTGCGCGAGGATCGCTTCGACGGCTCCGCGCAGATGCCGTTCCTCGTCCAGGACGGGCATGATCACAGAAACGGCGGGGAACCGCACGTCGGACTTGGTGTTCATCGGTGCTCACGTTACCGCGAACGGGGGACACCGGTGCGCGCGGCGGGGGCCGCTGCGCCGGGCAGCAGATCGTATGGGCCTACGGTGCTCACGGTGTCCACCCACGCCATATGCGGAGGTGTCCCCCCATGTCCACCACGTCGCCCCGGCCGCCCGCACCCCCACAGCGCGGCCCGCGGCAGGCCGCCGCTCCGTCGCGGACGCCCCGCGTGCCGTACGCGCCCGCACCCCGCCGCAGACCGCGCTGGGCGATGCGGACGGCGACCACGCTGTCGGTGGTGGTGCTCGCCTCCGCCGGGATCGGGCACGCGGTGGTCTCCAGCCTGGACGCCGACATCGCCCGGGTCGATCCCTTCAAGGACATGAAGAACCGGCCGCCCTCCGGCCACGGCATGAACGTGCTGCTGGTCGGCACCGACGGCCGGGACAGGATCAGCGAGCAGGAGCGGCAGCGCTACCGGCTCGGCGGCCAGCCCTGCCACTGCACCGACACCATGATGATCGTGCACCTGTCCCAGGACCGGGAGCGGGCCAGCGTCGTCAGCCTGCCCCGCGACTCCTACGTCGAGCTGCCCGCGCGCACCGACCCGAACACCGGCAGGCAGCGCCCGGCGCACCCGGTCAAGCTGAACGCGGCGTACGCCGAGGGCGGCCCGAACCTCACCGTGCGCACGGTCGAGAGCATGACCCGGCTGAAGATCGACCACTACCTGGAGGTGGACTTCACCACCTTCATGCGCACGGTCGACGTCCTCGGCGGCGTCCAGATCTGCACCGCCGCACCGCTGAAGGACCCCTTCACCGGCCTTGACCTGGCGGCCGGCACGCACACCCTGGGCGGCGGCGAGGCCCTCCAGTACGTCCGCTCCCGGCATGTGGACGGGGCCAGCGACTTCGGCCGGATGAAGCGGCAGCAGCGCTTCCTGGCCGCCCTGATCGAGCGGGCCACCTCCTCCCGGGTGCTGCTGAACCCGATGAAGTTCCGGGACGTGACCCGGGCCGTGCTGGGCTCGGTCCGGGCCGACCAGGGCTTCCACACCGACGAGCTGCTCGACCTCGGCCGGGCGATGCGGACCTTCTCCCCCTCCTCCTCCGAGTTCGCCACCGTGCCGGTCGCGCAGGCGGCGTTCCCCGTGAAGGGGCTCGGCTCGACCGTGAAGTGGGATCAGGTCCAGGCGGACCGGCTCTTCCGCACGCTGCGCGACGACCGCCCGCTGGCCGCGCGCCGGCCGGCCACCGCGCCGGACCCCACCCCGACCGTGGAGATCCCCCCGGCCCGGGTCCGGGTCCAGGTGGAGAACGGCACCGGCACGCCCGGGCTCGGCCGCCGGGCGGACACGGCGCTGGCGGCGGCGGGGTTCGTCACCACCAAGACGCCGGTGGACGCCAAGGAGCGCGGGGTGCGGCGGACCGTGGTGCTCTACGACCCCCGCTGGGACCGCTCGGCGAGATCACTGGCGGCCGCGCTGCCGGGCAGCGAGCTGCGGCCCGTACCGGGGATGGGCCAGACGCTGCGGGTGATCGTGGGCGGCGACTACCGCGCGGTGCGTGCGGTCCGGGTACGGGCACCGGAGCAGCGGCAGGGGCCCGCGCAGGTGGTGCGGGGCGACGAGGTGGCCTGCGAGTGAGGGGCGAGGAATTCTGCGCGTGAGGGGCGAGGAGTCCCGCGCGTGAGGGGCGAGGAGTCCCGCGTCTGAGGACGGCGGGCGCGGGCCGTCCGCCGCGGGCACGGCCTCCCGCCCGGCTCAGCCCTCGCAGTCAGTCCCCGAATTCCTCCGCTCAGTCCTCGAATTCCGCCGTGGCGCTCCGCTCGCGCAGTTCCATGATGGCGCGGCGGCGGGCGAGGCGGTGGGTGCGGCGGATCTGGGCCTCCTGGTAGCGGCGCTTGTCCCGCTCGGTCTCCGGCAGCACCGGCGGCACCGTGCGGGGCTTGCCGTCGGCGTCCACGGCGGCGAAGACGAGATAGGCGGAGCCGACCTGGGTGGGCGGCGCCGACTCGTTCCAGCGCTCGGCCAGCACCCGCACGCCGACCTCCATGGAGGTCCGGCCGGTCCAGTTGACCTGCGCCTTCACATGGACGAGGTCACCGACCCTGACGGGTTCGAGGAAGGCCATCTCGTCCATCGAGGCGGTGACGGCCGGCCCGCCGCTGTGCCGTCCGGCCACCGCGCCCGCGGCATCGTCGACCAGCTTCATGATCACCCCGCCGTGCACCGTGCCCAGGAGGTTGGTGTCGTTGTGGGTCATGATGTGGCTGAGGGTGGTCCGGGAGGCCGAGGTCGGCTTTCCGGGTATCTCCTCGGTCGCGGACGGTACGGCGGGGGCCTGGTCTGTCATGGCGTCCACTTTATGCCGCAGCGACAATCGGGCCGATTTGTGTCAGCTTGGCAACAGCCCTGACCTTATTTTCCGACGGCTCTTGTGGGGCACACCGTGCGGCCCGGCACACTGGGCGCATGAATGATTGGCCCGAGGGGCGGTCCGACGACAACGGCGGACCCCGGTACGGACGCGGCAGCGCCGGCGCGCAGCCGGAAGGCCCCCGTGTGATGCGCCAGGTGCGGCGCGGCGGCCCGGCGGTACCGCCCGGGCAGCGCGGCTACGGCCGGCCCGGCGCCCCCGGGCCCGCGGCGCCGCCGTACGGCGTCCCGCAGCAGCCGTCGTACACCGACGGCGGCGAGGGGTACGGCGACGACGGCTACGACAGCGGGTACAACACCGGCCAGGTCTACGGCCGGCCGGCCGGCGGCGGAGGGCCGGCCGGCCCCGGTGGCGGCCCCGGCCGCGGTCCCCGCCCGGCGCCGAACTGGCGGCGCCGCATCAAGTGGACCGCGATCACCCTGGTCACGGTGGTGGTGGTCACCTCGGTGAGCACCTACTTCTGGGCCGACTCCAAGCTGCACCGCGATGTCGACCTGTCCAAGGTCATCGACCGGCCGGCGGCGGGCGAGGGCACGAACTACCTGATCGTCGGCTCCGACAGCCGCGACGGGCTCTCCGACGCGGACAAGAAGAAGCTGCACACCGGCTCCGCCGAGGGCAAGCGCACCGACTCCATGATGATCCTGCACGTCGGGGACAACGGCGACACGCTGGTCTCCCTGCCGCGCGACTCGAACGTGGAGATACCGGCGTACAAGGGAGCCGAGTCGGGCAAGGAGTACCCGGCCACGGGCCGGCACACCAAGCTCAACGCGGCCTATGCCGAGGACGGGCCGACGCTGCTCGTGCGCACCGTCGAGTACAACACCGGCCTGCACATCGACCACTACGTGGAGATCGGCTTCGCCGGCTTCGCGAACATCGTGGACGCGGTGGGCGGGGTCGAGATGACCATCGACCAGCCCTTCAAGGACAAGTGGTCCGGCGCCGACTTCAAGGCGGGCAAGCAGAAGCTGAACGGCGAGCAGGCGCTGGCCTTCGTCCGCACCCGGCACGCGTTCGCCGCCTCCGACCTGCAGCGCACGAAGAACCAGCAGAAGTTCCTGTCCGCGCTGGCCCACGAGGTGGCCACCCCGTCGACGGTCCTGAACCCGTTCGCGTTCTATCCGACGATGAGCGCGGGCCTGGACTCCCTGATCGTCGACAAGGACATGAGCCTGTGGGACCTGGCCTCCATGTTCTGGGCGATGAAGGGTGTCAGCGGCGGTGACGGCACCTCGATGAACATGCCGGTCTCGGGCACCACGGGCGGCAACCTCGTCTGGGACAAGGCGAAGGTCAAGACCCTGGTGGACGAGTTGAAGAACGACCAGAAGGTCACGGTCTCGGGCAACTGAGGCCACCGGACGGGGCGGCAGGGGCACCGAGGGTCCCTGCCGCCCTGTCGCGCCGGAGCGCTCGGCTCACATGGGGGCGCCCGCCATCGAGCGGCACATCTCGGCGCAGCGGCGACACGCCTCGGCGCAGCGCATCATCATCTGGTCGTCGGGCATGGTCATACACGCCTCGGCGCACATCTCGCACGCCTTGGCGCACATCGCGCACATGTCGCCCGCCATGGGAGAGCGGCGCATCATCATGTCCGCGCACATGCGCGTGGTCTCGGAGCAGTCCATGAGCGCGCGCATGATCTGCATCTGCGCCTGGCCGCCCATCTGCAGGCAGGAGCTCATGGCTTCCTCGCAGACGGTGTGGCACGACATGCACGCCTCGACGCAGTCCTGCATCTGCTTGCTCATGGCGGTCATGGCTCCGGGCTGGGTGTGGGTCACGGCTCCTCCTGGGGGGACGACGAGGGGACCGGGGCGGACCCCGTTCCCCTCCGTCGTACGCCCGGACGCCGCCGCCCGCCATCCGGCGCAACCCCGGAACCGGCGGGACGCGCTGCGGCCGTCCGGGTGACGCTCCGCAGCAGCGCCGCTGCGTGCCGCTACGGCAGGTTGCGGGCCATCACGATCCGCTGAACCTGGTTCGTGCCCTCATAAATCTGGGTGCTTTACAGCATGTACCGACCTGACCTGCATGAACACCCCCTTCACTGGGTGCCTCCCCAGCATTTCCCCGTGATCATCTACCCGACAACGCGAATATTGGCGAAGTGCCATAGACCTGGTGCGCGGGTCCGGCCTACCGTCCTCATGGAGGCAGGGAACGCCCCTGCGCCCGAGGAGGGGAACCATGGCGCGTGAGGAACTGACCCGCCTTACCGGCAACGTCGGCGGACCCAACTGTGACGACGACGATTGCCCCAACGTCTACCGGACCAAGAGTGGTTCGATCGTCATCCAGGGCGACGTGTCCGACGTGTTCACTCCGCCCTCGGGCGAGGGGCTGGTGGAGATCCCCGAGCACATTCTGAGGGAGGCTGTCCGTGCTCTTGGATGGTGACGACTGGCGCCGGTTCTTCGACGCCTTCGAGCACGAAGCGTGGCGGTTCGAGGCGCAGCCCACGTACACCATGCCCAAGGAGCAGGAGAACGTAGCCCGTTTCCTGCGCGGCGAGGACAAGCCCACCGGTCACAATGCCCGCTGGCACGAACGAGTACGCGGATACGTCGAATCCGGCAAGCGTATTGGCCGTGTCCGGATCGTGCGTCAGCCGCTCACCGACTACCAGCGGTATCAATTCGCGTGGGGCATCCCCGGCAACATTGCCGCGGGGGAAGACATTCGTATCTTGGATGTGACGCGAGACAACTTCGGGTTGCCTCTCTCAGGCCAAGACTGGTGGATGTTCGACGGTTCCCGCATCGCGCACCTGAACTTCCGTCCGGACGGAACTCAGATCAATCGCGAAGCGTACGAAGGTGGTCCGGGGCCCTACCGGGAGTGGAAGCGGGTCGCCCTGGAGTACGCAGTACCTTTCGAGGAGTACGTGAAGGTCCTTGACGCTTGACCCTGACCAGCTAGGCCAGTCGAAGGCTGACCTATCAGAAACACTCCGCAGTATGCGAAAGCGAGCCAGGCGTACCCAGGTCTGGCTCGCTCAGCGATGCAATATTTCTCAGACCAAGCTGAGCAACATTGAGACCGGACGAGTCACCCCCGGCCTTGTCGATGTTGAGTTGATTCTTAGAGCCCTCGACGCGCCCCCGGAACTTCTGGCCGAAGTTACCGCCCTGGCGCGGCTCGCCAATACGGAGTGGCAGGGCAAGCGGGCATCTTGGCGAAGAGGTCTGGAGAAGCGACAAGCCGAGTTGGCCGGCCTCGAAGGCGAAGCCTCGGCGCTCCGCTACTTCCTGCCTGCCATGGTGACAGGACTCCTGGCGACGCCCGAATACATCAGGGCCAGCCTCAGCAACTCCCCAGTGGACACAACCAGGACGGTCGCGAGGAAGCTGGAACGGCAAGCGGTCCTCTACGACAGCACGAAGCACTTCACCTTCCTGCTGACAGAACAAGCCGTCAGGTGGGCCGTGGTCCCGCCTGCGGCGATGGCCGTCCAGATGGATCGGCTCGCCTCAATCTCTCACCTGCCCAACGTGCGTATCGGGGTCATCCCTACGGGCACAGTTGTGGGCCGTGGGCCTATGAACACCTTCACCGTCTATGACCAACGGCTAGTAACTGTCGAGACATTCACTGGACGCATCGTTTTCCAGGACGCCAGGGATATCGCGGAACACCTCGAAGTGTTCCGCATGTATGAGCGTCACGCACTGTTCGGCGAGGAAGCCAGAGCCTTGCTCGGGCAGTGGGCCGCAGACTGTCGCGCGTGATCGTCTACCCGACAACGCCAATAAAGTGAGGAAGCCACCCAGATCCGGGGGAACATCGAATCTCACGGATCGCGGGGAGGTAGTCGGAATGGCGAGCATGACGAAATCGGAAGAAGGGGCTTGGAAGTTCACGGCGTGCGCGCTCGAAGGAGTGTCGGTATGAGTGAGCTGAGAACTTATCCGAGTGGTCCCGTAGAGCTTCCGCTGACTGTGGGCATGGAACCCACAGCCGTGCCGGGCTGCGCTGGATGTGCAGAGCTGGCGAACGCGCGGGACCGTGCGCGGGTCGTTGGTGACATGACGACGGTGTCGGACTGCAACGTCTTTCTGCGGCGGCATCCGGAGGGCCACTGATGGTCACGGCCCGAGACATCGGGGCCCTGGTCACGGATGCGTGGGGCAGGGTCGGAGTTCTGCGTGATGTGATCGCGGACTTCGAGGACCCCGCCGACCTGCCGCAGGACCGCCGGAAGCGCCCGACAGCGTTTCTGTGGCCCGAGTCCGGAGGTGCTGAATGGCTGGTCTCGCCGGATTCCGTGCAACGGGTTGAGAAGGCTCCGGTGCGTCCGTCGCCCCCGTGACGAACCACCGGCCTGTCCCACCCCAGCAACGGAAACTTTGGCGAGTCGAGCTACCGGGGTGGGCTGTGAAGTGCCAAACAGGGAGGAACGCACATGCACGATGTACGCGCATTACTCACTCCTGCCGCGTTCGGGGGTGTCGTCGCAACCGTCATCGACAACAACCCCGGCATGGATGAGGTTACGGCCGGGCGGATCATGGTGGAAGCGCTCAAGTTCATGGACGCCGCCGCACAGTTCCCGACCGTCGAGATCACGCCTTCCAACGTGGTGGACGAGGGATGGCACGCGCTGATCCTGCATACGAACCTGTACGAGAAGCTGTGCGCGCGCTTGGGGCGGTTCGTGCACCACTGGCCCGAGCGTCCCGACGCGGAGCGGCACGACGAACACGCGCTCACGCGTACGGTCGCCGTCATCGAGCAGGCCGGGCATACCGTGGACAGCGAACTGTGGACGGGCCCGACCAAAGCCCTGGTGGCGGTAGCGGCGAACTGCTCCCATACGCCCAAGCCCGGCGGTTGCGGCCCGATCAATCCGGGCAAGTGCGCTTCGCACTGCTCGGGCGGTGGCGGTAGCTGGGCTGGCAGCGAGCAGACGGAAGGCGGAAGCGTGGACGCTGAGCAGGCCCGGCACGTCGATGCCGTGCTGAGGCAGTTGGGAATCCGCGGTGTGGTCGCACCGGAGGACCCGGAGAACACGGCAGGGCCTTGGCGTGTGTACGACACGGCCGACCTTGCCACGCGCCGGGACGTGACCGCTGAGGCGCTGGCGGCTGTGGCTGCCAAGTTCCCTGGGGAACCCGGCCCAGGACCAACGCGAGGATTCGTCATCCCGCCCAATGACAACTGACCGTCCAGGACGCTGACCGACCAACGAGCGCCCCTGCCGTGCACGGCAGGGGCGCTCGTTGGTTTGTTTGAGCAGTTCAGAACAAGGCACGGAGCGCGTTGGCGGCCAGCCGTTCCGAGCGCTTCAAAACCGAGGGTGCCCCTCCAGACCGTCGAAATAGGCTCTGACCTGCAAAAACCCTGCTAGGGAAGGTTCCTCGCCATCACGATCCGCTGGACCTGATTCGTGCCCTCATAGATCTGGGTGATCTTGGCGTCGCGCATCATGCGTTCCACCGGGTAGTCGCGGGTGTAGCCGTAGCCGCCGAGGAGCTGGACGGCGTCGGTGGTGACCTCCATGGCGATGTCCGAGGCGAAGCACTTGGCGGCGGCGCCCTGGTAGGTGAGGTCGGCGTCGCCGCGCTCGGAGGCGGCGGCGGCCTGGTAGGTCAGGGCGCGGGCGGCCGAGACCTTCATGGCCATGTCGGCGAGCATGAACTGGATGCCCTGGAAGTCGGCGATCGGCTTGCCGAACTGCTTGCGCTCCTTGACGTAGCCCTTGGCGTAGTCGAGGGCGCCCTGGGCGATGCCGAGGGCCTGGGCGGCGATGGTGATGCGGGTGTGGTCGAGGGTCTTCATCGCGGTGGCGAAGCCGGTGCCCTCGGCGCCGATCATGCGGTCGGCGGGGACGCGCACGTTGTCGAGGTAGACCTCGCGGGTCGGCGAGCCCTTGATGCCGAGCTTCTTCTCCGGGGCGCCGAAGGAGACACCCTCGTCGGACTTCTCGACGACGAAGGCCGAGATGCCCTTGGAGCGCTTGGCGGGGTCGGTGACCGCCATCACGGTGTAGAAGTCGGACACGCCCGCGTTGGTGATCCAGCGCTTGACGCCGTTGAGGACGTAGGTGTCGCCGTCGCGGACCGCCCTGGTCTTCATGCCGGCCGCGTCCGAGCCCGCGTCGGGCTCGGAGAGGCAGTACGAGAACATCGCGTCGCCCTTGGCGAGCGGGCCCAGGTACTTCTTCTTCAGCTCCTCGGAGCCGGAGAGGATCACCGGCAGCGAGCCGAGCTTGTTCACCGCGGGGATCAGGGAGGAGGACGCGCAGACGCGGGCCACCTCCTCGATCACGATGACCGTGGCGAGGGCGTCCGCGCCCGCGCCGCCGTAGGTCTCGGGCACGTGGACCGCGTGCAGGTCGTTGGCGACCAGGGCGTCGAGGGCCTCCTGCGGGAAGCGGGCCTCCTCGTCCACCGCGCCGGCGTACGGGGCGATCTTCGCCTCGGCCAGCGAGCGGATGGCGTCGCGGAGCATGTCGTGCTCCTCGGACGGGCGGTACAGGTCGAAGTCAGCCGATCCGGCCAAGGTCTCTCACGCTCCAAAGACGACCACTGATGACGCTAATTACCGTTAAGTAACACGAATTTTAGGGGCCCGCCCGCGCAGAGGGATACGTGAGCTTGGCGACAGCGGGGTCCTTGCCCGGCGAGGACCCCGCGCAGGCCCCGGATATGCTCGGGCAGCGCATTGCCATCATCCCTCCTGGAGCATCCATGAGCCTCAAGATCACCGTGATCGGCACCGGCTACCTCGGCGCCACGCACGCCGCGGCCATGGCCGAGATGGGGTTCGAGGTGCTCGCGCTCGATGTCGTCCCGGAGAAGATCGAGAAGCTGGAGCGGGGCGAGGCCCCGATGTACGAGCCGGGCCTCGACGAGCTGCTGCGCCGGCATGTCGCCGCCATCGAGGGCTCCACCGGCCGGCTGCGCTTCACCCGGGACTGGGCCGAGATCGGCGCCTTCGGCGATGTCCACTTCGTCTGCGTGAACACCCCGCAGAAGCACGGCGAGTACGCCTGCGACATGTCCTACGTCGATTCCGCGATCGCCTCGCTCGCCCCGCACCTGACCGGGCCCGCGCTGGTCGTCGGCAAGTCGACGGTGCCCGTCGGCTCGGCCGACCGGCTGGCCCGCACCCTGGCCGGGCTGGCCCCCGCGGGCGAGGACGCCGAGCTGGCCTGGAACCCGGAGTTCCTGCGCGAGGGCTTCGCCGTGGACGACACGCTGCACCCGGACCGGATCGTGGTCGGGGTGCGCAGCGAGCGCGCGGAGAAGCTGCTGCGCGAGGTGTACGCCGTCCCGGTCGCCGAGGGCTCGCCCTTCGTGGTCACCGACTTCCCCACCGCCGAGCTGGTGAAGACCTCCGCGAACTCCTTCCTCGCCACGAAGATCTCCTTCATCAACGCGATGGCGGAGGTGTGCGAGGCGGCGGGCGGCGACGTGGCCCGGCTGGCGGAGGCGATCGGGTACGACGACCGGATCGGGAAGAAGTTCCTGCGCGCCGGGATCGGCTTCGGCGGCGGCTGCCTGCCCAAGGACATCCGCGCCTTCATGGCCCGCGCCGGTGAGCTGGGCGCCGACCAGGCGCTGACCTTCCTGCGCGAGATCGACTCGATCAACATGCGCCAGCGCGGGCAGATGGTGGAGCTGGCGCGGCAGGCGCTGGGCGGCGGCCCGTTCCTCGGCAAGCGGATCGCGGTGCTGGGCGCCACCTTCAAGCCCGACTCGGACGACGTGCGCGACTCGCCCGCGCTGAACGTGGCCGGGCAGATCCACCTCCAGGGCGGCCAGGTGACGGTCTACGACCCCAAGGGCATGGACAACGCCCGGCGCGTCTTCCCGACGCTCGGGTACGCCGGCTCGGCGCTGGAGGCGGTCCGGGGCGCGGACGCGGTGCTGCACCTGACCGAGTGGCGGGAGTTCCGCGAGCTGGACCCGGCCGAGCTGGGCGAGGTCGCGGCGGCCCGGCTGGTGCTGGACGGGCGCAACGCGCTCGACCCCGAGCTGTGGCGGCGGGCCGGGTGGACGTACCGGGCGATGGGACGCCCGACGGCGTGACCGCACGGCGGTCGCGCCCGTAGCGGGGTGGCGCCGGTTCGGCCGAGGCTCAGTCGGCCGAACCGGCGCCATCCCTCATTCTGTACCACCGGGTGTGCGCTCACGGCCCGGGAGATCAGGGGGGGGGGCGACCGCACGCGCGCCTTCCGGGTTCACGCCGGTCCGGCCGGGCACCCGTACTGCCTCCGCGCCTGCCGGCCCCGCCCGTCCGGGAAAGAACCGGGAAAGAACCGGAAGAGACCAGGAGGTCCCATGCCCCCCGTGGCACGATTCCGTTCCGTCGTGATCGACTGCCCCGACCCGCACGCACTCGCCGAGTTCTACGCCCGGATCAGCGGCGGCACACCGAAGGCGCAGGACGCCGACTGGGTCGTCCTGCCCGTCCCGGACGGCCCCCGGCTCTGCTTCCAGCGGGCGCCCGGTCTCACCCCGCCGGAGTGGCCGCGCGCGGACCGCAACGCGCAGCAGTTCCACGTCGACTTCGACGCCGGTGCCACCTGGGAGGAGATGGACGCCGCCCACGAGAAGGTGCTGGCGCTGGGGGCGCGTCCGCTGGACCTGGAGGACAGCGGAAAGAAGGACTTCCGGGTCTACGCCGATCCGGCAGGGCATCCGTTCTGCCTCTGCCGGATCGAGCACGCGTAGCGACGGCCTCCGTCAGCCGTCCAGTTCCCCGATCGTCGCGTTGGACGGCCCTGTCGTGGCCGTGAGGTCACGGGCGACGTCCTCGGCGGCGCCCAGCACGCGTACCGCGTTCTGCCAGGTCAGCTTGGCCAGGTCGGTCTTCGACCAGCCGCGCTCCAGCAGCTCGGCGATCAGGTGGGGGTAGCCGGAGACGTCGTCCAGGCCCTCGGGGGTGAAGGCCGTGCCGTCGTAGTCGCCGCCGATGCCGAGGTGGTCGACGCCGGCCACCTCGCGCATGTGGTCGAGGTGGTCGGCGACGGTGGCCGCGGTGGCGACCGGGCGCGGGTGCGACTGCTCGAAGGCCCGGTGCACCTTCATGCCCTCCTCGGTGGTGTCGAGGTGGTACAGGCCGTGCGCGCGCATGTTCTCGTCGGCGGCGGCCGTCCAGTCGACGGCGGCCTGGAGGACGAACTTGGGCACGAACGTCACCATCGCCACGCCGCCGTTGGCGGGCAGCCGCTCCAGCACGTCGTCGGGGATGTTGCGCGGGTGGTCGCAGACGGCCCGGGCGGAGGAGTGCGAGAAGATCACCGGGGCCGTGGACGTGTCCAGCGCGTCCCGCATGGTCGTCGCGGCCACATGGGACAGGTCGACCAGCATGCCGAGGCGGTTCATCTCGCGGACCACCTCGCGGCCGAACGCCGACAGGCCGCCCACGGCCGGCTCGTCCGTCGCCGAGTCCGCCCACGCCGTGTTGTCGTTGTGGGTGAGCGTCAGGTAGCGCACGCCGAGCGCGTACAGGCCGCGCAGGGTGCCCAGCGAGTTCGCGATGGAGTGGCCGCCCTCGGCGCCCATCAGGGAGGCGATCCGGCCCTCAGCGCGGGCCGCCTCCATGTCGGCGGCGGTCAGGGCCGGGGCCAGGTCCGCCGGGTAGCGGGCGAGCAGCTGCCGTACGCAGTCGATCTGCTCCAGCGTCGCCGGGACCGGGTCGGGCAGGTCCGAGCGGACGTACACCGACCAGTACTGCGCGCCGACGCCGCCCGCGCGCAGCCGGGGGATGTCGGTGTGCAGATGAGCCTGCTGGGCGGCGGCGATGTCCCGGGCGCCGAGGTCGTAGCGGACCTGTTCGCGCAGCGCCCAGGGCAGGTCGTTGTGGCCGTCGACGACCGGGAACGCGCGCAGCAGCTCCCGGGCCTGGTCCAGTGCGCTCACCGGGTCACTTCCCCGTGCCGAAGCCGAAGCCGGCCGCGCCCTCGGCCTTGGCGCGCAGCCGCTTGCCCTTCTCGGTGGCCTGGTCGTTCAGCTCCTGCTGGAACTCGCGCATCCGGGCCAGCAGCTCCTCGTCGTGCGCGGCGAGGATGCGGGCCGCGAGCAGCCCGGCGTTGCGGGCACCGCCCACCGAGACCGTGGCCACCGGCACACCGGCCGGCATCTGCACGATCGACAGCAGCGAGTCCATGCCGTCCAGGTACTTCAGCGGGACGGGCACGCCGATCACCGGCAGCGGGGTGACGGAGGCGAGCATGCCGGGCAGGTGGGCGGCGCCGCCCGCGCCCGCGATGATCGCCTTGAGCCCGCGCTCGGCGGCGTGCTCGCCGTAGCTGATCATCTCGCGGGGCATGCGGTGCGCCGAGACGACGTCCACCTCGTAGGCGATCTCGAACTCGTCGAGCGCCTTCGCGGCCGCCTCCATGACGGGCCAGTCGGAGTCCGACCCCATGACGATGCCGACAGTCGGGCTCATTCGGTGATCGTGCCTCTCAGGTAGCCGGCTGCGTGACGGGCGCGCTCCAGCACGTCGTCCAGGTCGTCGCCGTAGGTGTTGACGTGGCCCACCTTGCGGCCGGGCTTCACGTCCTTGCCGTACATGTGGATCTTCAGCTGGGGGTCGCGGGCCATGCAGTGCAGGTACGCGGAGTACATGTCCGGGTAGTCGCCGCCGAGGACGTTGGCCATGACCGTCCACTTCGCGCGCGGGCGCGGGTCGCCCAGCGGCAGGTCCAGGACGGCGCGGACGTGGTTGGCGAACTGCGAGGTGATCGCGCCGTCCATCGACCAGTGGCCGGAATTGTGCGGGCGCATCGCCAGCTCGTTGACGAGGATGCGGCCGTCGCGGGTCTGGAACAGCTCGACGGCGAGGTGGCCGACGACGCCCAGCTCCTTGGCTATGGTCAGCGCCATCTCCTCGGCGCGCAGCGCGAGGTCCTCGGCCAGCTCGGGGGCGGGCGCGATCACGGTGTCGCAGACGCCGCCCACCTGCCGGGACTCGACCACCGGGTAGGCGACGGCCTGGCCGTGCGGGGAGCGCACCACGTTGGCGGCCAGTTCCCGGACGAAGTCGACCTTCTCCTCGGCCAGGACGGGGACGCCGGCCTTGAACGGCTCGGCGGCCTCCGCCACCGAGTCCACCACCCACACGCCCTTGCCGTCGTACCCGCCGCGGACGGTCTTGAGCACGACCGGGAAGCCGTCGCCCGCCGCCGCGAACGCGGCCACGTCGGCCGGATCGGTCACGATCCGGTGCCGCGGGCACGGCACGCCGAGCGCGTCGAGCCGGGCGCGCATCACGCCCTTGTCCTGCGCGTGCACGAGCGCGTCGGGGCCGGGGCGGACGGGGATGCCGTCCGCCTCCAGGGCCCGCAGATGCTCGGTGGGGACATGTTCGTGATCGAAAGTGATCACGTCGCAGCCCCGCGCGAAGGAGCGCAGCGTGTCCAGATCGCGGTAGTCGCCGATGACGACATCGCTCACGACCTGTGCCGCGGAATCCTGGGGGGTGTCACTGAGAAGCCTGAACCTGATGCCCAACGGGATGCCCGCCTCGTGTGTCATACGAGCGAGCTGGCCACCGCCGACCATGCCGACTACGGGGAACGTCACGCCCCTAGGGTATCGGCCACGCCGCCCGGGTCCTTCCTCGTCCCTTTCCTGCCTCTTCCGGGATTCTTTCCGACCTGTTCCGCGGGCCGTGCCCGGTGGGCGGGCGCGGCCCCCGGGCGCTGGATAGCATGGCGGGGTTGAACGACACCGACCCGGACGGGGGCCTGCACGACCATGGGACATGGTTCCTCGGGAGACCGAGCGGCGCCCCCGGCACCCCCGGCGCCCCGCGGCGCGCTGGTACGACGGGTGAGCCGGGTCTGGCGCGAGATCGCCAAGTTCGGCGCGGTGGGCGGCGCGGGGCTGCTGGTCAACCTGCTCGTCTTCAACCTCGTACGGCACCTGACGGATCTCCAGGTGGTGCGGGCGAGCGTCATCGCCACCGTCGTCTCGATCATCTTCAACTACATCGGCTTCCGGTACTTCACCTACCGGGACCGCGACAGGGGCGGCCGCACCAAGGAGCTGACCCTGTTCCTCCTGTTCAGCGCGGTCGGCATGGTGATCGAGAACGGGGTGCTGTACCTGGCGACGTACGGCTTCGGCTGGGACAGCCCGCTGCAGAGCAACATCTTCAAGTTCCTCGGCATCGGCATCGCGACCCTGTTCCGCTTCTGGTCGTACCGCACCTGGGTGTTCCGCGCGCTGCCCCACCACGAGGGCGTCGTGCCGGACGGGGAACCGCTGCTGGAGACGGAGTCCGGGACGGCGCGGACCAGGGCGTTCCGCTGAGCCGGTCCGGCGTACGGCCTGAGCCGGGTCCCACCGGCGTACGGCCCGGTCCGGGCGCCGGCTAACGCACGGTCGGCTCCTCCTCCGGGGACCGCTTGAGCGGGGGCGTGCGGGACAGGAACAGGCCGAAGACCGGGGGCTGGGACTGGAGCAGCTCCAGCCGGCCGCCGTCGGCCTCCGCGAGGTCCCGGGCGACGGCGAGGCCGATGCCCGTGGAGTTGCGGCCGCTGATCGTGCGCTCGAAGATCCGGGCGCCGAGGTCGGCGGGGACGCCGGGCCCCTCGTCGGTGACCTCCACGACCGCCTGGTTGCCGGTCACCCGGGTGCGCAGCGCCACTGTGCCGCCGCCGTGCATGAGCGAGTTCTCGATCAGCGCCGCCAGCACCTGGGCGACCGCGCCCGGGGTGCCCACGGCCCGCAGGTGCCGCTTGCCGGAGCTGACGATCGCCCGGCCGACGCCCCGGTAGGCGGGCCGCCACTCGGCGATCTGCTGCTGGATGACCTCGTCCAGGTCGAAGGTGACGGCGGAGCCGGTGCGCGGGTCGCGCGAGTTGGTCAGCAGCCGCTCCACCACGTCCGTCAGCCGCTCGACCTGGGTGAGCGCGACGTTCGCCTCCTCCTTCACGGTGTCCGGGTCGTCGGTGAGGGTGATCTCCTCCAGACGCATGGACAGCGCGGTCAGCGGGGTGCGCAGCTGGTGGGAGGCGTCGGCGGCCAGGCGGCGTTCGGCGGTGAGCATCCGGGCGATGCGCTCGGCGGAGCCGTCCAGCACGTCCGCGACCCGGTCCAGCTCCGGGACGCCGTAGCGCTTGTGGCGCGGTCGCGGGTCGCCCGAGCCGAGCCGCTCGGCGGTCTCGGCGAGGTCGGTCAGCGGGGACGCGAGGCGGTTGGCCTGGCGGATGGCGAGCAGCACCGCGGCGACCACGGCGAGCAGCGCCACCAGCCCGATGATCAGCAGCGTCCGGCCGACCTCGCGGGTCACGGAGGAACGGGGCTCCTCCATCCGCACGCTCTCGCCCTGCTCCCCCTCGGCCGTGGAATGGATCACGTCACCGGACGGCTTGGTGCCCACCTCGATGGTGGGGTGGCCGGGGATGCCGATCACGGCGTACTGCCCGGCGGCGACCTGTTCGCGCAGGATGTCCGCGTTGACGGTCTCCGCGCCGAGCAGCCGGCTGTCCACGATGCTGGCCAGCCGCAGCGCCTCGGAGTCGACCCGCTCCTGAGCGCTGTTGCTGATCGTGCGGGTCTCCACGATCACCAGCGAGACGCCGAAGACGGCGATCACGACGAGCACCACGGCGAGCGTGGACTGGATCAGTCGGCGGCGCATGACCTCTTACTCACCTCGGCGCACGGACTTCCGCTCAGCCCTTGTCCGATCAGCTCTTCTCGAAACGGAAACCGACGCCGCGCACGGTCGCGATGTAGCGGGGGTTGGCGGCGTCGTCGCCGAGCTTCTTGCGCAGCCAGGAGATGTGCATGTCCAGGGTCTTGGTGGACGACCACCACGTGGTGTCCCAGACCTCGCGCATCAGCTGGTCGCGGGTGACGACCCGGCCCGCGTCCCGCACCAGCACCCGCAGCAGGTCGAACTCCTTGGCGGTGAGCTGGAGTTCCTCGTCGCCCATCCAGGCGCGGTGGGACTCGACGTCGATGCGCACGCCGTGCGTGGCGGGCGGCTGCTGGGGCTCGGCGGCACCGCGCCGCAGCAGGGCCCGTACCCGGGCCAGCAGTTCGGCGAGCCGGAAGGGCTTGGTGACGTAGTCGTCGGCGCCCGCGTCGAGGCCGACGACCGTGTCCACCTCGTCGGCGCGCGCGGTCAGGATCAGGATGGGCACGGTGTGGCCTTCGGCACGCAGCCGGCGGGCGACCTCCAGGCCGTCCATCCCGGGCAGACCGAGGTCCAGCACGACCAGGTCGACACCGCCCTGCATTCCGGCGTCGAGCGCGGTGGGTCCGTCCTCACGCACCTCGACCTCGTAACCTTCCCGGCGCAGTGCGCGGGCCAGCGGCTCCGAGATGGACGCGTCGTCCTCGGCGAGCAGTACACGGGTCATGGAGTGATGGTAGTCCGCCCGTACAACCCCTCGGAGCGGAGTCGCGGTGTGACCGTCGTCCGGCGTTCTTACCTTGCCGTCCTACGGTGGGCACCATCGACGGCGCGATGAGATCCTTGAGTACACCTTCGAAAGCGTGTGCGTGGTTCCCCCGTCCCCTGTGATCCGCGTCTCAAGTCCTTCCATATCCGGCGGTGTCCTGCCGTATGGTGAGTTGAACGCCTGTAAGCACGCAGTGGACCTTCGGCGCTCTTTCGACGCTGAGGGTCCCTTTTGTCGTGCGGGCCGGTTCCCACCCGGCCTCGATAGGAACGACCTAGGGCCGGGCCTCACCGGACGCATCGTCGCG
Source organism: Streptomyces sp. NPDC047017 (assembly GCF_040644175.1). Taxonomy (NCBI): domain Bacteria; kingdom Bacillati; phylum Actinomycetota; class Actinomycetes; order Kitasatosporales; family Streptomycetaceae; genus Streptomyces; species Streptomyces sp. NPDC047017. The sequence continues at coordinate 44,941 of NZ_JBEYVW010000002.1, forward strand.
TCGCGAGGCGTGGATCCCGGTGGCCGCCGTCCGACGCTCCGTGATCCGGGGCGCGCTCCCCTGGGCGTGGGGTGGACGAGAGGTCCCGCCGGTGCCGGCCAACCCCCCACCGGGCGCGTACCGGCCTCGCCGCGACGCGTCCCGACCAGCAAGGAACGACCATGGCGTCCAGCCTGACGAAGGACTCGGTCCGCCCGGGCACCCCCGGTTCCGAGAAGACCTTCCTCGGCCACCCCCGCGGCCTGGCCACCCTCTTCATGACCGAGATGTGGGAGCGCTTCTCCTACTACGGCATGAGGGCCCTGCTCCCGCTGTACCTGGTGGCCCCGGGCGGCCTGCACATGAGTGCGGCCGGCGCGACCGCGATCTACTCGGTCTACCTGTCCCTCGTGTACCTGCTCGCCCTGCCCGGCGGCTGGTTCGCCGACCGGGTCCTCGGTCCCCGCAAGACGGTCGCCGTGGCCGGCGCGATCATCATGGTGGGTCACCTCACGCTGGCGCTGCCGTGGGCCGGCAGCTTCTTCGGCGGCCTCGGCCTGGTCGCCATCGGCTCCGGCCTGCTGAAGGCCAACATCTCGACGATGGTCGGTCACCTCTACAAGGGCACCGACGACCCGCGCCGGGACGGCGGCTTCACGATCTTCTACATCGGCATCAACCTGGGTGCCTTCGCCGCGCCGCTGATCATCGGCACGATCGGCGAGAACGTGAACTGGCACATCGGGTTCGCGCTGGCCGCGCTCGGCATGGGCCTGGGCCTGGCCCAGTTCCTGCTCGGCTCGCGCCACCTGGACGCGCGCTCCGACGTCGTGCCGACGCCGCTGACCGGCCCGGAGAAGGCGGCCGTGCTGCGCAAGTCGGCCCTGTGGGCGGCCGTCGCGGTGGTCTTCTACGCGATCGTCGGCTTCTGCGGTGTCTACACCCTGAACTGGCTGCTGGTCCCGATCACCGTCGCCGGCCTGCTGATCCCGGTGCTGGTCATCGCCCGTATCAAGCGGGACAAGGAGCTGGACCGCACCGACCAGTCGAAGATGACCGCGTACATCTGGTTCTTCGTGGCCGCGGCCGTCTTCTGGATGATCTACGACCAGGGTGGCTCGACCGTGTCGCTGTTCGCCGAGAAGTCGGCGAAGAACAGCGTCTTCGGCTGGGAGTTCCCGGTCTCCTGGTACCAGTCGGTCAACCCGGTCATGATCATGGCGCTGGCCCCGGTCTTCGCCTGGGCGTGGCTGGCGCTGGCCCGGCGCGGCAAGGAGCCGAGCACCGCGGTGAAGTTCACGATGGGCCTGGTGCTGGTCGGCGCGTCCTTCTTCCTCTTCCTCGCCCCGCTGTCGATCGCCGACGGCGGTCACAAGGCGGCCGCGCTGTGGCTGGTGGCGATCTACTTCGTGCAGACCGTGGGTGAGCTGACCCTCTCGCCGGTCGGCCTGTCGGTCACCACGAAGATGGCGCCCGCGAAGTACGCCTCCCAGATGATGGGCGTCTGGTTCCTGGCCGTCACCGCCGGTGACGCCACCACCGGCCTGCTCTCCACCGCCGGCGTCGACCTCAACAAGACGGGCATCGTCACCCTGGAGGCGGCGCTCGCCGTCGTCGCCGGCGTCGCGGTCTGGATGTACCGCAAGAAGGTGAAGGCCCTCATGGGCGACGTGCGCTGACGCCGCCCGTCGCCTCCGGCCTCCGGTCTCCGGTCTCCGCTCTCCGAAAGAGCCGCCGCACCCTGGATGGGTACGGCGGCTCTTCGGGGTTCGGGGACCCTCTGGGTTCGGGAGGCTCTATCGGGTTTGTGGGGGGGGGCGCTCGCGTAGGAGGTGTCGCAGCTCAGCTCATCGGCCCAGGGGTGCGCGCTCAGCCCAGGGGTGCGGGCTCAGGCCGGTGGGCGCCCGGGGAGGGGCGTGGTCACGCCGGGGCTCCCAGGTCCGCCCATACCTTCTTGCCGGCGGTGCCCGGGACGCGGATGACGCCCCAGTCCAGGCACAGGCGCTGGACGATGAACATGCCGTGGCCGCCGGGGCGCCCGGCGCGGTGCGGGGTGCGGGGGGCCGGCTGGCCTGCGCCGCGGTCGGAGACCTCGATGTGGATCACCTTGTTGTCGCAGGTGATCTCCAGCAGGTCCGGTCCCTCGGCATGCAGGCAGGCGTTGGTGACCAGCTCGGAGACGACGAGGAGGACGTCCTCGGCGGCAGCCCGCTGGTCGGCGGTCGCGGCCGGCAGCCAGCCCCACGCGTACAGCGCCTGCCGGGCGAAGTCGCGGGCCAGCGGCACGACACCGCTCTCGCCGTCGAAACTCAGACTGCGGACCTGACGACCGCCCGACGAAACCGCCGGCACGGCCGTCGCACCCCCTGCGGACGCGTCACCCGTCGGCGCGTCCCCCTCGGACGCCCCGGAAGCGCCGCCGCTGGGCTCCGGGCCGCGGTCGCCCGGCGAGTAAGGCCGGGTGGTGCTCATCAGCGCTTCACCTCACCGATTCACCAGTTCACGATTCAAAAGTCACCACACACTCGTACAGGGCCGGTGCACTGCCCGCCGATCCGTTCAGCATGTCTCCTGCCCGACCGATCCGGCGGAACACCACCGTTTTGCGCCTGCGGGACGCGCCGCCCGGTGCGAGCACCGGCGAACGGGCTCCGCACAGCGCGCGGCGGCCGTCCGACATCACACCGACGGCACGCACGACGGGCGGCTCAGCCGCTCTCGTCGGCCAGCGCGTCCTCAAGCGTGTCGTGCACGCTGAAGACCGCGTCCGCTCCTGTGATCTCGAACACACGCGCCACGACCGGCAGCATTCCGGCGAGATGCACACCTCCCCCGGCGGCCTCCGCCTTCAGGCGCGCCCCCAGCAGTACGTTCAGACCCGTGGAGTCACAGAACTCCAGGCGCGAACAATCCACCACCAAGCGCGATCGCCCCTTGTCGAGGCACTCCTCAAGCGGCTCGCGCAGCAGGTCGGCCGTGTGGTGGTCCAACTCGCCCGCCGGTGTCACGACGGCGCTGGAGCCCTCTTGCCGCACCTCCACCAGAAGCCGGCCCGACTGTGCGCTGCCGACCGTCCCGCGGTCCATGCCGTCTCTCTCTCCCGGTGTCTCGGCTGCTGAAATGACGCCCTCGAACACTACGCCCTCCCCGACCACTCCGACACCTGAACAACCGCACACAAACGGACATATGCCGTCATAACGCACTTGCGATCGCCTTGGGAAAGCGGGTAGGGCTAGTAGAGACACGCACCCGACACGGCCGGCTTTGGAGGCGCCGCACACCGCAGTGCACGCATTGGCTCCGGCAGCCTTATGCCGAGAACGATGGAGGACATCATGTCACCCCGGCTCGACGCCTCGCATACCCAGACGGCGACGTCGACACCCCCACCGGACCGCCTGGATCCCATCGACCTCCACGACGGCGTACGTCCCGGGCGGGACGAGCGGGGTCGCACGGCCGCCGTGCCGGCCCCGAGAACGGCCGCCGCACCGGCCGGCCTGCCGGACATCCCCGGCCTCCCGGACATCCCCCCGTACGACCAAGTGGCCCCGGACGACGCCCGGGCGCTGTCCAAGACGCTCTTCGAGCGGCTGCAGTCCCTCGCCGAGGGCACCCACGAGCACGCCTACGTCCGCAACACGCTCGTCGAACTCAACCTCGCCCTGGTCAAGTTCGCCGCCTCCCGCTTCCGCTCCCGCAGTGAGCCGCTGGAGGACATCATCCAGGTCGGCACCATCGGGCTGATCAAGGCGATCGACCGCTTCGAACTCTCTCGCGGGGTCGAGTTCCCGACCTTCGCTATGCCAACCATCATCGGCGAGATCAAGCGTTTCTTCCGGGACACCTCGTGGTCCGTGCGGGTGCCGCGCCGGCTCCAGGAGCTGCGTCTGGACCTGGCCAAGGCCGGGGACGAACTGGCCCAGCGCCTGGACCGCGCCCCGACCGTGACGGAGCTGGCCCAGCACCTCGGCCTGTCCGCCGAAGAGGTGGTGGAGGGGATGGCGGCGTCGAACGCGTACACCGCCTCCTCGCTGGACGCCCAGCCCGAGGACGACGACTCCGAGGGCGCCCTCGCGGACCGCATCGGTTACGAGGACCACGGGATCGAGGGCATCGAGTACGTCGAGTCGCTGAAGCCGCTGATCGCCGAACTCCCCTCCCGGGACCGGAAGATCCTCTCCCTGCGGTTCGTCGCCAACATGACCCAGTCGGAGATCGGCGAGGAGCTGGGCATCTCCCAGATGCACGTCTCCCGGCTGCTGACCCGCACCCTGGTGCGGCTGCGCAAGGGGCTGACGGTCGAGGAGTGACCGGCTGCGCCGCCGCCCGGTCCGTACGGGCGGCGGGACACCGGCCACCGCCGCCGGCGAGCGCCGGGACGGGGGCCGGGGCCGGGGTCAGGCGATCCGGGCCGCCGCGATCGGGCGGTCCTGCACCGCGTACGTCTTCGCCGAGCCGGTGTTCACGCTCCACCGGTACCGGGAGAACGCACCCGTGTCGTTCGCGGCGTAGAACATCATGTGGCCGATGCCCACGCCCTCGAAGTCCTCGCCCGGCACACCGCTGACCATGCGGGTGTCCGGATAGCCGGGGTAGTTCGTGAGCCCGTACACACCGTGCGGGTCGGAGGTGCAGTCGACGACCTCCACCGCGTACTGGGTCTCGCCGGTGACGTTCCCCGAACCGGTGAAGACGCCCTTGACCTCGCGGACCATGACGATGTGCCCGGTGTTCTGCGGGTCCGAGCCGTTGTAGTCGACGGCGATCAGGTCGCCGGGCAGCAGTTCGGCGACCTGGGACACGGGCCGGAAGCGCGGGCCCGCCGTGCCGGCCGCGAACGCCTTGCGGTAGTCCGCGGCCTCCGGGACGGAGTCCTGGAAGTACCGGGTGAAGTAGTCGCCCGCCGCCCACGCGTAGGTGTGCTTCAGCACCTGGGTGAGGAAGGACGAGCAGCGGGCGCGCGAGACCCAGCCCGCCGGGTCGCCGGGCGAGCCCCACACCAGCGAGGCCGCGGAACCGACCAGATAGGCGTTGTTCTCCCGGGCGGTGCGCCCGCTGACGACGGCCGCCTCCTGGGCGGTCAGCGCGCGGCCGTAGGCGCGGACGTCGCTGATCGCGCCCTTGAACTGGTTGGCCGCGGCGCCGTTCCACTTGGCGCGGCCGATGTTGAAGCCCTGCGGGGCGGCCCAGGACAGGGTGGTGTCCGCGGCGCCCGCCGGCACCCCGTCCACGTACAGCTGGATCCTCGATCCGTCCCACACGCCCGTCAGATGCGTCCACACGCCCGTACGGGCGGGCGCGGACGCGACGGCGGAGACCTTGGCGGCCTGGTCCGCGCTGCGCACCTTGAACGCCCAGGTGCGCACCGAGTCGTCGTACTGGAGCAGGAAGCGGCTCGCCCGGTCGCCGTCCTGGCTCACCGCGGTGTACATGGTGGCCGGGTCGGCGGGGTCGGCCGGGTCGTCGGAGAGCCGCACCCACGCCGAGACGGTGAAGGGGGCCGTGGTGTCCAGCACGGAGGCCGTGGTGGCACAGGCGCCCGCCGCCCGCAGGCTCAGCTCGCCACCGGCCCGCAGCGTCGTCCAGGCCGCGCCGGAGGCGAGGGTGACGGGGTGTCCGCCGCCGGAGCGGTCGGCGGCGGACCCGGCCAGCGGCCAGTGGCCGCGCAGGTCGGTGGGCAGCTGGCCGGCCGCCAGCAGGCGCTGGTACTGCACCATCTGCTCGGCCTGCGCCAGGTGCGGCACCGAGACCGGGGTGAAGGGCGTGTCCAGCGGCGCGTCCGCCGCCGCGGGCCCGGCGCCCTGCGCCACCCCCGCCAGCGCGCCGGCGCCCACCAGTGCCGCCGTCCCCAACAGCCCGCGTCTGCTGACCATGCCGTTCCTCCCCAGGGTCGCCGGCCGGGCCCCTGGCCGGCCGTCCGATCACCTCACTTGATCACACTCCCGGGCTCCGTCCCTCCGCCAGGGCGCGCGGAGGGAGGCCGTCGGGGCAGGGGCCGGCCCTCGGGGGGCGGGGCGGCCCCGTCAGACCTCGCGCACGCCGCCGCGCCACACCCGCGTCACCAGCGGTACGCCCGGGCGGTAGGCCAGGTGTACGTGGCTGGGGGCGTCCAGCAGGGTCAGGTCGGCGCGGGCGCCGGGGGTGAGGCGGCCGATGTCGGTGCGGCGCAGGGCCGCGGCGCCGCCCGCGGTCGCCGACCAGACCGCCTCGTCGGGGGTCATGCCCATGTCCCGCACGGCGAGGGCGACGCAGAACGGCACCGAGGACGTGTAGGACGAGCCCGGGTTGCAGTCGGTGGACAGGGCGACGGTGACACCCGCGTCCAGCAGGCGGCGGGCGTCCGGCCAGGCGGCGCGGGTGGAGAACTCGGCGCCGGGCAGCAGCGTGGCGACCGTGTCCCCGCTCGCCAGCGCGTCCACGTCCGCGTCGGTGAGGTGGGTGCAGTGGTCGGCGCTGGCCGCGTCGAGTTCGACGGCGAGCCGCACACCGGGGCCGTAGGAGAGCTGGTTGGCGTGGATGCGCGGGTGCAGGCCCCTGGCCTTGCCCGCGGTGAGGATCGCGCGGGCCTGGTCGCCGTCGAAGGCGCCCTGCTCGCAGAAGACGTCGATCCAGCGGGCGTGCGGGGCGCAGGCGTCCAGCATCTCGCCGGTGACCAGGGCCACGTACGCCGCCGGGTCCCCGGCGTGGTCCGGGGGGACGATGTGCGCGCCGAGGTAGGTGACCTCGTCGGTGTGCCGGGCGGCGATGCGCAGGGCGCGGGCCTCGTCCTCGACGGTCAGGCCGTACCCGGACTTCGTCTCGAACGTGGTGGTGCCCTGGCGCAGCGCCTCGGCGAGGTGGCGGGTGAGGTTGGCCTCCAGTTCGGCGTCGCCGGCGGCGCGGGTGGCGGCGACCGTGGTGCGGATGCCGCCCGCGCTGTAGGGCCGGCCGGACATGCGGGCGTTGAACTCCTCGGTGCGGTCGCCCGCGAACACCAGGTGGGAGTGGGAGTCGACGAAGCCCGGGAGGACCGCGCGGCCGCCGGCGTCGACCCGATTGTCAGTGGCGGGTGCTTTGCTTGATTCACCGGTCCACGCGACGCGGTCGCCGTCGATGACGACGGCCGCGTCCCGGATCAGACCGAGAGGGGAGTTGTCGCCGAGGGAGGGGTCGTTGGTGACCAGTGTGGCGATGTTGGTGATGACGGTGCTCGTGCCGGTGCTCATGCTGCTCATGGTGTCCTCGTGGGGGGGCGGTGGGGGTCAGCGCAGGGCTTCGACGGCGGCGGCCAGAGCCCGCGGCACGTCCGGTACGAGCGTGTGCGCGCCGTCCCGTACGACGTGCCGGCCGGCCACGACCGTATGCCGTACGTCGGCCGCGCCCGCCGCGAATACGGCCGTCTCGGCGCCCAGCCGGGGCACCGGACCCGCTGTCCTGACCGAGTCCAGGGCGATCGTCGTGAAGTCGGCGAGCGCGCCGGGGGCGAGGCTGCCCGCGTCGTCCCAGCCGAGGGCGGCGTGACCGTCGGCGGTGGCCGCGCGCAGCAGGGCGGCGGCCGTCCAGTGGCCGCGGGCGCGGGTGCGCAGCCGCTCGTCCAGCTCCATGGCGCGGGCCTCTTCGAGCAGGTCGATGACGGCGTGGCTGTCCGAGCCCAGGGAGAGGGGGGAGCCGGCGCGCTGGAGGGCGACGGCCGGTCCGATGCCGTCGGCCAGGTCCCGTTCGGTGGTGGGGCACATGCAGGTGCCGGTGCCCGAGCCGCCGAGCAGGGCGATGTCCTCGTCGGTGAGGTGGGTGCTGTGCACGCCGGTCGTGCGCGGGCCGAGGACGCCGTGGTCGGCCAGCAGGCGGGTGGGGGTGCACCCGTGGGCCCGGTGGCAGGCGTCGTTCTCCGCGGTCTGCTCGGACAGGTGCACGTGCAGCGGGGCCCGCCGCTCCTCGGCCCACCGCGCCACGGTCGCCAGTTCCCCGGCGGGCACGGCCCGTACGGAGTGCACGGCGGCGCCGATCCGCGCGTGATCCCGTTCCTTGAGAACTGAACAGCGTTCGGCCCAGTCCTGCGCCGTGCCGTCGGAGAAGCGGAGCTGGTGGGCGTCCGGCGGCTGCCCGAAGCCGGCCGAGAGATAGCAGGTGTCCAGCAGGGTGACGCGGATGCCTGCTTCGGCGGCGGCCTCGATCAGGGCCTCGCCCATCGCGTTCGGGTCGGCGTACCGGGTGCCGCCGGGGGCGTGGTGGACGTAGTGGAACTCGCCGACGGCCGTGATGCCGGCCAGGGCCATCTCGGCGTACACCGCGCGGGCCAGCGCGTGGTAGCTCTCCGGGGTGAGCCGGTCGGCGGTGGCGTACATGACCTCGCGCCAGGTCCAGAACGTGCCGGAGCCGACCTGGACGGTGCCGCGCAGCGCGCGGTGGAAGGCGTGCGAGTGGGCGTTCGCCAGTCCGGGCAGGGTGAGGCCGCGCAGCGGTTCGGCGCCCTGCGGCGGGGCGGGCACGCCGGTGCGGACGGCCGCGATGCGGCCCTCGCGCACGTCGAGCACCACGCCCGGCTCGACGTGCGTGCCGAGCCAGGCGTGCTCCAGCCAGTAGGTCCGCGGCTGCTGAGTGGGCGTCACGTGCAGGCCAGTCCTTCCAGTACGTCGGCGAGGGCGAGCACTCCGGCCACGCAGTCGTCCTCGGTGGCGGACTCGGCCGGGGAGTGCGAGACACCGGTGGGGTTGCGCACGAACAGCATGGCGGTCGGGAGGCTGCCGGAGAGGATCCCGGCGTCGTGTCCGGCGCCGGTGCCGAGGACGGGCACCTTCAGGTCGCCGTCCTGTCCCAGGAGGCGGGCGAGTTCGTCGCGCAGGGCGTGGTCGAACTCGACGACGGGGGTGAAGGACTCGCGGACCACGTCGAGGTCGGCGCCGTGCGCCGCGGCGTGCTCGCGGGCCGCCTTCTCCACCGCGGTGACCACCGTGTCCAGGGTCTGCTGGTCGGCGGCGCGGGAGTCGAGCCAGCCGCGCACCAGGGACGGGATGGCGTTGACCCCGTTGGGTTCCACGGCGATCTTCCCGAAGGTGGCGACGGCGCCGGCGAGTTCGGCCTCGCGGCGGGCGGCGAGCACCGTCCCGGCGTACGACAGCATCGGGTCGCGGCGGTCGGTGAGCCGGGTGGTGCCGGCGTGGTTGGCCTCGCCGCGGAAGTCGAACCGCCACCGTCCGTGCGGCCAGATCGCGCTGGCCACGCCGACGGCGTCCCCGGTGAGGTCGAGGGCGCGGCCCTGTTCGACATGGAGTTCGACGAAGGCGCCGATGCGCGCGAGCCGCTCCGGGTCGGGGCCGATGGCGTCCGGGTCGTAGCCGGCGGCCTCCATGGCCTTCGGCAGGGTGATCCCGTCGGCGTCGGTGAGGCGGTGCGCCTGCTCGACGGTGAGCTGTCCGGCGGTCAGCCGCGATCCGACGCAGGCGAGCCCGAACCGGGCTCCCTCCTCGTCCCCGAAGTTGACCAGGGCGAGCGGCTTGGCGAACCGTGCTCCCCTGCGGCGCAGTTCATCGAGGGCGGCGAAGGCCGACACCACTCCGAGGGGCCCGTCGAAGGCGCCGCCGTCGGGCACGGAGTCGAGGTGCGAGCCGGCCACGACGGCGTCCCCGGCGGCCGGGTCGCCGAGCCAGGCCCACTGGTTGCCGTTGCGGTCGGTCTCGTAGGCGAGGCCCCGGTCCTCGGCCTGCTGCCGGAACCAGGCCCGGCACTCGGCGTCGGCCCCGGTCCAGGCGAATCGCCGGTAGCCGCCGGAGGCGGAGCTGCGGCCGACCGGCAGCAGCTCCGCCCACATGCTGTGGAAGCTCACGCCCCGTCACCCTCGCGCATCGGGACCCGCACGCCCCGCTCGCCGGCCACGGACTCCGCGATGTCGTACCCGGCGTCCACGTGCCGGATGACACCCATGCCGGGGTCGTTGGTGAGGACCCGGCGGATCTTCTCGCCGGCCAGCGCGGTGCCGTCGGCGACGGTGACCTGCCCGGCGTGGATGGACCGTCCCATGCCGACGCCGCCGCCGTGGTGGATCGACACCCAGGAGGCGCCCGAGGCGACGTTCACCATGGCGTTCAGCAGCGGCCAGTCGGCGATCGCGTCGGAGCCGTCGAGCATGGCCTCGGTCTCGCGGTACGGGGAGGCGACGGAGCCGCAGTCGAGGTGGTCGCGGCCGATGACGACGGGCGCGGCCAGCTCACCGCCGGCGACCATGTCGTTGAAGCGCTCGCCGGCCTTGTCGCGCTCGCCGTAGCCGAGCCAGCAGATGCGGGCGGGCAGGCCCTGGAAGTGGACGCGCTCGCCGGCCAGCTTGATCCAGCGGGCCAGGGACTCGTTCTCCGGGAAGAGGTCCAGGATCGCCTTGTCGGTCTTGGCGATGTCGGACGCCTCGCCGGACAGGGCGGCCCAGCGGAAGGGGCCCTTGCCCTCGCAGAACAGCGGCCGGATGTAGGCGGGGACGAAGCCGGGGAAGGCGAACGCCCGGTCGTAACCGGCCAGTTGCGCCTCGCCACGGATGGAGTTGCCGTAGTCGAAGACCTCGGCGCCGGCGTCCTGGAAGCCGACCATCGCCTCGACGTGCCGGGCCATGGACTCGCGGGCCCGGGTGGTGAAGCCGGCCGGGTCCTTGGCGGCGGCGTCCGCCATGTCCTCGAAGGCGACGCCGAGCGGCAGGTAGGCCAGCGGGTCGTGGGCGCTGGTCTGGTCGGTGACGATGTCGATGGGCGCGCTCATGGCGAGGAGCTGCGGGACCAGTTCGGCGGCGTTGCCGAGGACGCCGATGGACAGCGGCCTGCGCTGGTCGCGGGCCTCGGTGGCGAGTTGGAGGGCGTGGTCGAGGGAGTCGGCCCGCACGTCGAGGTAGCGGTGCTCGATGCGGCGGTCGATGGCGCGCGGGTCGCAGTCGATGCAGATGGCGACGCCGTCGTTCATGGTCACGGCCAGCGGCTGGGCGCCGCCCATGCCGCCGAGGCCGGCGGTGAGGGTGATCGTCCCGGCGAGGGTGCCGCCGAACTTCTTCGCGGCGACGGCGGCGAAGGTCTCGTAGGTGCCCTGGAGGATGCCCTGGGTGCCGATGTAGATCCAGGACCCGGCGGTCATCTGCCCGTACATGGTCAGGCCGAGGGCCTCCAGGCGGCGGAACTCCTCCCAGTTGGCCCAGTCGCCGACGAGGTTGGAGTTGGCGAGCAGGACACGCGGGGCCCACTCGTGGGTCTGCATGACGCCGACCGGGCGGCCGGACTGGACGAGCATGGTCTCGTCCTGCTTGAGGGTGCGCAGGGTGCGGACCATGGCGTCGAAGGAGCGCCAGTCGCGGGCGGCCTTGCCGGTGCCGCCGTAGACGACGAGCTTGTCGGGGTGCTCGGCGACCTCGGGGTCCAGGTTGTTCTGCAGCATGCGCAGGGCGGCCTCCTGCTGCCATCCCAGGGCGCTCAGTTCCGTTCCGCGTGGTGATCGGACGGGGCGGGGTCCTGACATGGGCTGCCTCCTGGCGGTTGCTCCCGAGGGATTGTTACGTCTTCTATTCACATCCTGGACCTGTGAATAGAGCTAGTCAATACATCGGCGTGGCGGCATGCCTCCGCGCCGGGTGTTTGGCTGGACACGAGGGCATGGGCATGAACACAGGCATGGACATGGGCACAGGCACAGGCACAGGCACAGGCACAGGCACAGGCACAGGCACAGGCACAGGCACAGGCACAGGCACAGGCATGGGCGCGGACTTCGGTGGCCGGGAGCGGGCGGCTCGCGCGGAAGCGGAAGTGGAAGTGGAAGTCGAGGTGGAAGCAGAAGCGGAAGGGGTGGCCGGGGAGCGGGCCGCCCGGCGGGACGAGGCGGTGCGGGCCGCGGTGGACCAGGGGCTGCTGGGCCCCGGCACGCCCCTCGTGGGCCTGCTCGACGTGGCCGGGATCCGGCGGTCGGCGGCGCGGCTGCGGGCGGCGTTCGAGGCGGTCACCGCGCCGGGCACGCCCGTGCTGCACGCCTTCGCGGTGAAGGCGACCCCGCTGGTGCCGGTGCTGCGGCTGCTGCACGAGGAGGGCATCGGCGCCGAGGTGGCCAGCCCGGGCGAACTGGCGCTGGCCCGCGCGGCCGGGGTGCCGCCCGCCCGTACGGTCCTGGACTCGCCCGCCAAGACCCCCGCCGAACTGCGCGAGGCGCTGGAGCTGGGCATCGCCGTCAACGCGGACAACCCGCAGGAACTGGACCGCATCGACGCCCTGGTACGACGGTCCGGCGCGCCCCGCTCCCCGCTCGGCATCCGGGTCAACCCGCAGGTCGGCGGGGGCTCCATCGGGGCGCTGTCGACGGCGACGGCCACCTCGAAGTTCGGGGTGGCGCTGCGGGACGAGGGGGTGCGCGAGTGGGTCGTCCGGGCCTTCCTGGACCGGCCGTGGCTGACCCGGCTGCACGCGCACACCGGCTCGCAGGGCGTCCCGCTCTCCCTGATGGCGCGCGGTGTCGCGCAGACGTACGCGCTCGCCGAGGAGATCAACGCGCGGGCCGGGCGGCGGCAGGTCGACACCCTCGACATCGGCGGCGGCCTGCCGGTGAACTTCGCCTCGGAGGCGGAAGAGCCGACGTACGCGCAGTACGCGCGGCTGCTCGGCGAGGTGGTACCGGGCCTTTTCGACGGGCGGTACGGGCTGGTGACCGAGTTCGGGCGGTCGCTGCTGGCCAAGCACGGCACGGTGGTGGCGCGGGTGGAGTACACCAAGAGCGCCGGGGGGCGGCCGGTCGCCGTGACGCACGCGGGCGTGCAGGTCGCCACCCGGACGGTGTACGCGCCGGCCTCCTGGCCGCTGCGGCTGGCCGCGTACGACGCGAAGGGGCGGCCCAGGACGGAGCCCGGGGTGGTGCAGGACATCGCGGGACCGGCCTGCTTCGCGGGCGACCTGCTCGCCGAGGGCCGCGCGCTGCCCCCGCTGGCGGCGGGCGACCTCGTGGCGGCGCTGGACACCGGCGCGTACTACTTCGCCCACCACTACGCCTACAACTCGCTGCCCAGGCCCGGCGTGTACGGCTATGCGGCGGACGGCACGGGAGGGATCGTGTTCGCGACCGTGCGCGAGCCGCAGACGGTCGCGGAGATCGTGGTTGAGGCGGGAGGGGCGCACGCCTCGGCGCTCACCACGCTGAGCGCGCCCGGCGCATCCGGCGCGGCCGGCACCTCCAACACGCCCGGCGCATCCGGCACATCCGGATCAGAACCGGGGTCAGCCGACCCACGTTAGCGCCTCGGTCGCATGTTCCACTGGAAAATGCCATAAGCCTCACCCCCTGGCGCACACCCTGCGTAGCGTCGTCATCACTCAGCCGAGACCGACGAGGCGGGGAGGGGAACGACGGTGCCCGGAATCGACGAGTGCCTACTGGAGGCCATGCGGCTGCCCGGCGCGCGGGGGGCCGCGCTGGTCGACTGGACGAGCGGACTGGCCCTGGGCACCGTCGGGGAGGCCCCGGGCGGCGACCACGAGACCAACGCGGCCGAGGCCGCCGAGCTGGCCCGGCTGGCCGCGGAGCACGGGGCGTTCGCCGCCGCCGACGACTCCGCCGACCACTCCGCCGGGCAGCCCGGCGACGGCCCGGACGGCCCACCCGGTGGCGGCGGCCGGTCTCCGGTGGAGGACCTCATCGTCAGCAGCCGGGACAGCTACCACCTGCTGCGGTTCGTGGACACCGGCTTCGACAGCAGCGTGTTCCTGCACCTGTGGCTGACCCGCGCGGAGGGCAACCTCGCGCTGGCCCGTATCCGCCTGGGCGAGATGGCCGAGCGGCTGGTGCTGGGATGACGGCGGTCGACACGACCGAACCGCCCCGGCTGCCGGTGCGGGACCGGACGGCCGCCGCCGAGCGGGCCTGGGGCGGCGTCTCCCCGATGCTGACCCGGCTCGCCGCCGAGCGGGCCACCGGCGTCCTGGTCCGCGAGTGCGGCACCCTCCACCTGGACGAGGGCCGGGTGGTGCACGCCGAGAGCCCGCTGGCCCCGGGCCTGGAGGTGCTGCTCACCGCGCACGGCACGCTACGGGCCGAGGTCTGGCAGGACGCCGTCTCCCGGGCCGGCGACCACCAGGGCGCCGCGCGCCTCCTGCTGGCCGACGGCCATCTGGCCGAGGGCGCGCTGCAACTGTGCCACCTGGGCGCGCTGCACGACGCCGCCTATTTCGCCCTCGCCCCGAGCAGCACCCCGGGCCGCTTCCGCTACGGCGCCGCCCGCCGCCCCGATCCCCTGCCGCCGGTGCCGGTCGCCGCGCTGGAACGGGAGGCGCTGCGCCGCCGTGAGCTGCTGCACCGCATCTGGCCCGATCCGCGGCCGGACGGCACCGCGCTGGTCCGCACGCACACCACCGGCGCGCCCGGCCTCACCGCCCGCCAGCAGACCCTGCTGGACCGCGTCGACGGCACCCGCACGGCCACCGACCTGGCCCGGGAGCTGGGCCGGCAGGCGTTCCACACGCTGGTGGACGTACGGCGGCTGGCGTCGGCGGGCCTGGTCGCACCACGACAGCCGGCCGAGGGCGCGGAGGCGTGCGGAGCGGAGGCGTACGGAGCGGAGGCGTACGGCGCCGACGCGTACAGCACCGCCGCACACAGCACCGCCGTACACAGCACCGCCGCGTACGGCGGCCCACCCGTCGATTCCGTGCCCGGCCTCACCGAGTTGCCCGCGCAGTACGCCGCCGACCCCCACATCACGCTGCTGAAGAGGCTCAGGGATGCGCTGGAGGCCCTTTGAGAGGAGACACCGGATGGCAGCCGAGCCCGAGATCATGGAGGAGCTGTGCCGGTTGAGAGCCCGCGTGCCACAGCTCACCGGCGCCCTCGCCGCGAGCGTCGACGGCCTCGTCCTGGCCCACGACACCCCGGGACTGGAACCGGAGGGCCTGGCCGCCCTCACCGCGACCTCGCTCGGCGTCGCCGTACGCATGGCGGACGTGACGGGCCGGGGCGAGCTGCGCGAACTGCTCGTGCGGGGGGTGCACGGCTACGTCGCCACCTACGCGGCGGGCCGCGGCGCCGTGCTGACCCTGCTCGCCGAGGACCGCGTCAACGTCGGCCGCCTCCATCTGGAGGGCCGCCGGGCCGGGGCCCGCATCGGGGAGCTGGTCGACGCGGAGGCGGCGGCCCGGGGCCCGGTCCGTACCCCGGCACGACCGCAGAAACCACCGAAACCGGCGAAGCCGGCGCCCGGCCCCGTCCCCGGCCCCGCCCCCCTACGGACCAGGGCGCCCCGCGCACCCCGCACCACCGCCACACCCGCCACACCCGCCACACCCGCCACACCCGCCACCAGCACACCCGTCGGCCCCACCCCGGGCAACACGCCGGGCACCGGCGCGCCCGCAGCCTCCGAAAGCTGAACCGAACCAACCGGACCAACCGGACCAACCGAACAAGGAGAACCGGCCATGGCCAACACCGAGACCTGCCTGAAGGAAGCGCTCTCCTCCATCGAGGGCGCCACCGGAGTCGCGCTCGTCGACTACACCAGCGGCATGGCGCTGGGCACGCTGGGCGGCAGCAAGACCTTCGACCTGAACGTCGCCGCCGCCGGGAACACCGACGTCGTACGGGCCAAGATGCGCACCATGGAGCACCTCGGCCTCAAGGGGCAGATCGAGGACATCCTCATCTCCCTGACCGACCAGTACCACCTGATCCGCCTGATCAGCGGGCGCGGCGGCAACGGTCTCTTCCTCTATCTGGCGCTGGACGCCAAGCGGGCCAACCTGGCGATGGCCCGCCACCAGCTCAAGCGGATCGAGGAGGACCTGGAGGTCTGAGAGCTGCAAGCCGCCGGCGCCGAGAGGCTGCGGACGAGAGGCTCCGGACGGGAGGTTCTAGACGGGCGTCGCGGTGCGGCGGCGTGCCCCGCCCGGGGCCGCGTCGCCGGCCGCGACGCCCGTGCCGCGGTACGCCTTGACGGCCCGCCCCGCCGGACGCCCGCCGCGCGGGTCGAGCCAGTCCACGCGCACCCACAGCAGCGCGTCCCCGGCCCGTTCGCGCCGCCCGAGCCAGGCGGCCTTCAGCCGCAGCCCGGTCCCGGCGCCCGCCAGCAGCATGCCGCCGGCCGCAGGCAGGGCGAAGGCGCTGCCCAGCGCCGCCGCGAACGCCAGCAGCAGCCACCAGCGGTGTCCCCGGCGCCAGAGGCGGGCGGTGACCGCCCGGTCCTGGAGCACGTCGTGCCGGCCGGCCCGGGCGGCGCCCTCGGCCAGGGCGGTGTAGCGGCGGCGCCGGACGCACGCCACGACGGCGGCGGTCACCAGGAACAGCGCGATGCCCGCGAGGACGCCGATCCGCCGCCCGGTCAGCCCCGGCACCAGCACCCCGGTCCCGGCCGCGGCCACCCCGAGCCACCCCATCGGCGCCGCCCCGGCCCGTACGACGACGGCCACCCGGGCCAGTCCCCGCCCCTGACGCTCCGCGCGCGTTCCGCGTGCCACGTGCCGCCTCCTCTTCGCCCCGGCGCGGCCGGTTCCGGGCGGGAGGCTAGCGAGCGTTCGTGAGACGAGTCTGAGAGCGGCGGAGAGCGGCGCGGCACCCGGACACCTTCGTCAGTCCACGAACAGCCCGCGGGCCGCCGCCTTCACGTCGAACTCCTCCAGGCGCGCCTGCGCCTGCGGCAGGTGGTCGCACATGGCCTCCAGGAGCACCCGGCCCAGCAGCATCGGCGCGCACGCGGTGTCGAAGGCCAGCCCGGTGCCCACGGCCGCGGGCAGTAGCAGATCGGAGTACTTGGCGACCGGCGCGAAGGCCGAGTCGGCGACCGTGACGACGTCCAGTCCCGCGCTCTTGGCGTGGGCGAGGCTCTCCACGACCTCGCGCGGGTGGCGCGGCAGCGCGAAGCAGAGCAGCGTGGTGGCGCCCGCGCGCACGGCGCCGTCGATGCGGTCCTGGATCATGGTGCCGCCCTCGTCGAGCAGCCGTACGTCCGGGTGCACCTTGGCCGCGAAGTACGCGAAGCCGTACGCCTGGGAGGCCGCGGCCCGCAGGCCCAGGACGGGCAGCGGACGCGAGGCGGCGAGCAGGCGGCCGGCCTGCCGCACCGGTGCCGGGTCGGCCAGCGCCTCGGCCAGGTGCCGGAGGTTCTCGATCTCCTCCTCGACGGCCTGCTGGTACTCGTTGTACGAGGCCGGGCGGTCCGCCGGTTCGGCGGGCGCGACCTCGCGCAGGTGCCGGCGCAGCGCCGGGTAGCCGTCGAAGCCGAGGGCGACGGCGAAGCGGGTCACCGACGGCTGGCTGACGCCGGCGAGTTCGGCCAGCTCGACGCTGGACAGGAACGGCACGTCGGCGGCGCGCCGGACCATGCTGTGCGCGATGCGCCGCTGGGTCGGCGTGAGCCGGTGCCCCTCGAAGAGCGCCTGCAGTCGTGCGGCAGGGCTGTCGGTCACGTTCATGACGTGCTCCCCCTCCAGAAGTCGTCGACGCCCCGGGAGGGTACCTCCCCGACCAGTTGCTATTCAGATACCAAGAACTCTGCATGAGGTCATACAGTCCGGGCAAGGGAACGGCCAAGTGTCACCAAACCCGCCCGAAGCGGCACGAACGGCGACCGGGTGCGTGCTAATCGTGAACGGACACGGTCCGCCCGACCCCGGCGGACGTGTCGCGGCCCCCACCCGGGGCCGTGGTGACGGCCACCGCCGCCGGCCCGCCCGTCGCAGCCGCAGTCCGGGCGACGCCGGCGGTGGCGGCCGGCCACCGCGCGAGCAGGGGGGCTAGCACCAGTGCGGTGGCCGGGCGGGCTCTCTAGCCTGGGGCGCATGACGGGAATGGACGCGCGGGACACCGACCTGAAGAAGGAACTCAACGCCACCCTGCAGGCCCGCAGGGAACTGGGCGAGGAGTACGACTCCGCGCTGGTCGAGTCGTTCCTGGAGAAGGTCGACCAGCGCATCGACAGCGCCGTCGAGCGCCGGGTCCGCCGGCAGGTGGCCGAGCAGCAGATGACGGTGGCCCGCGGCTCCCGCGCGCCGCGGACGACCGATTCCTTCGGTGAGCGCTTCGGGTTCGGCATCGTCTCGCTGGTGCTGGCCGTCCCGCTGTCCGCGATCGGCGCCGGCGTCAGCCACCTGCCCGGTCTGCTCGTCGCCTGGGCGGGCATCGTCGGCGTCAACGTCGTCCAGGCCGCGCGCACCACCCCGGGGCTCTTCGGCGGCCGGCGCCGCGAGCCCGCCGGGGACGACGCCTGGGAGGACTGAGGACTGAGGTGTGAGGTGTGAGCGCGGGGACCGCCGCACCCCCATCGCTGGGGGGCGGGACGACGGCGGTCCCCGCGAGGGACGCGGGCCGGGTCAGGGCCGGGCTTGCGCGCCCAGGGCGTCCGGGGAGATCCGGGAGCCGCTCCGGAGGTCCTTGACGCCGTTCGGGTCGCCGGCCGGGACCGGGAACCTCCCCCGGGCTCGACACCCGGCGGCGGCACCGCCGTCCCTTCCGACATCCCTCACTGTGCCCCGCCCGTGTTAAGCGGGTGCTGCGCGCACGTGTCGTCCTCGTAGCACTTCCATGTCCGCCGCTCAGCCGCAGGTCACCGGGTGTTCCCGCACACCGCCCGCGGCGCGGCGGACGCCGGTGGCTGCCGCTTGCCGCCCTTGGCCAGGAAGGCCAGAGGTCCTGGCGGCTGATCACGCCGGTGGGCTTGCCCTCGACCAGGACGATCGCGGCGTCCGCGGCGCCGAGGACCGACATCAGGTCGGCGACCGGCTCGCCGGAGCCGACCTGCGGCAGCGGGGCGCACATGTGCTTCTCCAGCGGGTCCTCCAGGGAGGCGCGCTGGGTGAACAGCGCGTCCAGCAGTTCGCGCTCGACGACGGAGCCGACGACCTCGGCCGCCATGACGTCGGGGTGGCCGGCGCCCGGCTTGACGATCGGCATCTGCGAGACGCCGTACTCGCGCAGCGCCTCGATGGCCTGGCCGACGGTCTCGTCCGGGTGCATGTGGACCAGGGAGGGGATGGAGCCGCCCGCCTTGTCGCTGAGCACGTCCGCGACGCGGGCGCTGGGGCCCTCGTCCTCCAGGAAGCCGTAGTCCGCCATCCACTCGTCTAAGTCAATCTGTAAACCGGTAGTCAGACCCCGGCCGCTTAGCGGCGACCATGGCTAAGCGTTGTCCCGTAACTGCTGGTCACAGGTGAGATGATCTTGCTGTGGCTGGTGTGATCACGGCGTCGGAGCCCTCCTGGACAGCCCCGTTCACCGGGCTGAGTCCGCGGCGGTTCGGCAAGCTCGTCACCGCGCTGCGGCGCGAGGGTGCGGACCCGGTGCGCAAGGGCCGGCCGTGGAGCCTGCCGCTGGAAGACCACGTGCCGCTGGTCGCCGCGTACTGGCGGACCAACCTCACCCTGCGCCAACTGGCCCCGCTGTCCGGGGTGTCCAAGTCCGCGGCCGACCGCATCACCGACCACCTCGCACCCTCGCTCGCGCTCCAGCAGCGCAAGCGGTTCCGTAAGGACACCGGGCTGATCGTGGACGGGACCCTGGTCCCCACCCGTGACCACCAGGTGGCCGAGCAGTCGAAGAACTACCGGTACTCCACCAACCACCAGGTCGTCATCGACGCAGACACCCGGCTCGTCGTCGCCGTCGGCCGGCCGGTACCCGGCAACCGCGACGACTGCAAGGCATGGGAGCTGTCCGGCGCCAGGGACGCCGTCGGCAGGACCACCGTCATCGCCGACGGCGGCTACCGGGGCACCGGCCTGGCCATCCCGCACCGACGCGAGAAAGGCCAGGCCGACCTCCCCGGCTGGAAAGAGGAGCACAACGCATCCCACCGCAACGTCCGCGCCCGCGTCGAGCACGCCTTCGCCCGCATGAAGACCTGGAAGATCCTCCGCGACAGCCGCCTCAAAGGCGACGGCGTCCACCACGCCATGCTCGGCATCGCCCGCCTGCACAACCTCACCCTCGCCGGGTAACGGCGAGACAAGCAGGTCAGCGAACACGCCGTAGATCATTTACGGGACAACGCTCAGGTAAACGGGCCCGTACTCAGCCGTTGATGTCGTTGACCTCAAATGAGTACTTGGGGCGCGCCAAGGATTGGGCGCGAGTGGGGCCGGGAATGTCTTTGGCTCACATTCGGATATGGAAGTGCCCCGGTCACTCTCCAGGGAGATAGAAGGGTGACCGGGGCCGTAATGGGGCTACTTCTTCTTCCCTTTGCTTTGAGCCCGGGAGCCGGGGGCATCCGGGTCGTCTTCAGCGGTTGGAAGCGGAGTAGTTCCCTGACTCCAGTCATTTACCCAACCACACAGGCCGCAGGCGTAGCGGTTGTTCAGGCCGGGGACCCGAGCACCGCAAACTGGGCATGTTGTTTCGGTAATGTTGGGGCCGTTCGCGGCACTCACCGCTCGGCGCCGATCACAGCCACCAGGGGCAGTGTGTCGGGAACGCAGCCACTCTGCCAACTGCACTGGGTGCAGCTCAACTGTCCACCCGGTCTTGAACGGTGGACGCGGCACAGACGGGGCAGTTCATCTCTTCACCTCCCGACGCACATCACTCGGCGGACTGAGCTTAGCGCGGTGCAGCTCGTCCTACGGCACAGTGCGCTGCTGGAGGGATTCCCGGAGTACGTTGAGTACGAGGGTCAGGCAGCAGAGATCAGGCTGTTTGAGATCGGAATCATCCCCGGACTGCTACAGACACCGGAGTACGCCCGAGCGGTGGCGGAAGGCGACGTACAGCGCGGCGCCATCACGACTGACCAAGCGGATGAACGTGTTGCGTTCCTAGCGGACAGGCAAGCAGCGCTGGTGCGTCCCCGGTCACCCATGGTGCTGGTGGTGATGGACGAGAGCTGTCTTCGCCATGCAGTCGGCGGCGCCGAGGTGATGGACCGTCAGCGTCAGCGACTTGTTGAAGTCGTCTCCCTCCCGAACTGGGTTATCCATGTGGCTCCCTTCGGGATAGGAGCGCGGCGATCGTTCAACCTCCCAATGAACTTGCTGACGCTGCCGAACATGTCCGTGATCGCGTACGCGGAATCCCAGTTGCGGGGCACGTGGAACGTGATACAGCAGCCGTGCTACCTCTGTTGACGGCCTACCATCAGTTGCAGGCCGAAGCTCTCCCCCAGGCGGCATCGGTGGCCGTGATCCATGAGGTACGAAAGGGCATTCCGTGACGACCGACTCTCCCCGCTGGTTCACCTCCTCGTACAGCAGTAACGGCGGCAACTGCGTGGAGGTCGCCGTTAACCTTGCTGCCACGACCGGCGTTCCTGTCCGAGACACCAAGGCCGTGGAGGCCGGAACGCTGCATTTCCCCGCTTCCCCTTGGTTCGCGTTCATCACGTCTGCTCAGGGTCACGCAGTCTGAGACCTGACAGCCGAACGGCCCGCCTTGCATCCGTAGGCGGGCCGTTCTTGCGTCCGCTGGGGGCCTCCCTGCGGTCTGAGAGGCCCTGTTGCAGGCTCACCAGCGGTGAGCCTTGTGTTGCCAGTCGGGGGCCGAGACGCCCCCAGAAGGTCTCTGGGGGCGTCTCAAGCCTCACGTCGAGAGTCACGCCTGACTGCTGATTACCGTCCAGACCTCCGCCCATGACTCCTCGGAAATGTCAGGCAGGAGCTTGCTCAGCTCTTGCTCAACCCAATCGTTGAGTTCGGGCGGGGGGTCTCAGTCTTCTCGGCAGCCATGCGCACTCCTGTGTCTCACGTCGTTGGGTTCGCGAGGAAGGCCAGCAGGTCCTGACGGGTGACGATCCCGGACGGCTTGCCGTCCACCAGGACCACCGCAGCGTCACGGCCCTCAAGGGCAGTCATCAGCCGCTCAATCGGCTCACCAGATCCGACAACCGGCAGCGGCTCAGACATGTACTTCTCCAGCGGAGCGTCAGAGGGGGCATGATCAGTCGCCAGGGCGTGAAGCAACTCGCGCTCCTCCACTGCCCCAATCACCTCTCCCGCCATCACGTCGGGGTGTCCCGCCCCGGGGGCTACCACCGGCATCTGCGAGACGCCGTACTCGCGCAGCACGGTGATCGCCTCCCCCAGGGTCTCTGTGGGGTGCATGTGCACGAAGCTGGGGATGCCCTCTGCGCTCGCCTTCTGTGTCAGGACCGCCCCGGCCGTCCGGTCCGTTACGGTCTCTTCACTGAACCCATGTTGACCGATCCACTCGTCGTTGAAAATTTTGCTGAGGTAGCCGCGCCCGCTGTCGGGCAGCAGCACCACCACGACGTCGTCGGGACCGAGCCGCTCGGCCACCTCCAGCGCCGCCACGACGGCCATGCCGCAGGAGCCGCCGACCAGCAGCCCCTCCTCCTTGGCCAGGCGGCGGGTCATCTGGAAGGAGTCCTTGTCGGAGACGGCGACGATCTCGTCGGCCACCTCCCGGTCGTAGGCGGTGGGCCAGAAGTCCTCGCCCACGCCCTCGACGAGGTACGGCCGGCCGGAGCCGCCGGAGTACACCGAGCCCTCCGGGTCGGCGCCGACGACCTTGACCCGGCCGTCGCTGGCGTCCTTCAGGTAGCGGCCGGTGCCGGAGATGGTGCCGCCGGTGCCGACGCCCGCCACGAAGTGGGTGATCCTCCCCTCGGTCTGCTCCCACAGCTCGGGGCCGGTGGAGTGATAGTGCGAGAGGGGGTTGTTCGGGTTGGAGTACTGGTCGGGCTTCCAGGCGCCGGGCGTCTCACGGACGAGGCGGTCGGAGACGTTGTAGTAGGAGTCCGGGTGCTCCGGCGCCACGGCGGTCGGGCACACCACGACCTCCGCCCCGTACGCGCGCAGCACGTTGATCTTGTCGGTGGAGACCTTGTCCGGGCATACGAAGATGCACTTGTAGCCCTTCTGCTGGGCCACGATGGCAAGGCCGACACCGGTGTTCCCGCTGGTCGGCTCGACGATCGTGCCGCCCGGCCGCAGCTCGCCGCTCCGCTCGGCCGCCTCGATCATGCGCAGGGCGATGCGGTCCTTCACGGACCCGCCGGGGTTGAAGTACTCGACCTTGGCCAGGACGGTCGCCTTGAGGCCCTTGGTGACGCTGTTGAGCCGCACCAGCGGGGTGTTGCCGACGAGGCTGATCATCGAGTCGTGGAATTGCACCGTTGTCTCCGGTTGCTGCAAAAGGTGTGGTCGTGGTGGTGCGGCCAGCCTAGGGCCTGCGCCGGATTCAGGGCGGACGTTCACTCCCCGTCGAGATTGGGCGACGGTCCGCACGGGGCAAGGAGTGGGTGTACGGCTCTGCGGGAGGTGGCGGCGAGGCATGACGAGCATGTCGAGGGCGAGGGTGGCCCGGCGGATCGCGGCCGGCGCCGCGTACGGCGGCGGCGGGCTGGGGCTGGCCGGGGCGGCCGCCGTGGGGGTGCTGCTGGCCGAGGTGCAGGTGGCCAGGCGCCGGGTGGGCAACGGCACGGACAACCACGTACCGGTGGCGGCCGGGCTGTACGGGCACGGGTACGCGACCGCCGGTGAGCCGCCGCTGCGGCTGACCATACTGGGCGACTCCACGGCCGCCGGGCAGGGTGTGCACCGGGCCGGGCAGACCCCGGGCGCGCTGCTGGCCTCCGGGCTGGCCGCGGTGGCCGAGCGCCCGGTGCGGCTGCGCAACGTCGCGGTGCCCGGCGCCCGCTCCGACGACCTGGACCGCCAGGTGGGCCTGGTGCTGGCCGATCCGGCCGAGCCGCCCGACATCTGCGTGATCATGATCGGCGCCAATGACGTCACCCACCGGATGCCGCCGACCAGTTCGGTGCGCCACCTGTCCGCGGCGGTACGGCGGCTGCGCACCGCGGGCGCCGAGGTGGTGGTGGGCACCTGTCCCGACCTGGGCACGATCGAGCCGGTGCAGCAGCCGCTGCGGTGGCTGGCCCGCCGGGCCTCCCGGCAGCTGGCGGCGGCGCAGACGATCGGCGTGGTGGAGCAGGGCGGCCGCACCGTGTCGCTGGGCGATCTGCTGGGCCCGGAGTTCGAGGCCAATCCGCGCGAGCTGTTCGGCCCGGACAACTACCACCCCTCGGCCGAGGGGTACGCCACGGCGGCGATGGCGGTGCTGCCCACGGTGTGCGCGGCGCTGGGCCTGTGGCCGGCCCAGGAGGAGCGGCCGGACGCGTCGCGGCGCGAGGGGTTCCTGCCGGTGGCCCGGGCGGCGGCGGAGGCCGCCTCGGAGGCGGGCACCGAGGTCACGCCCGCGGTACCGACCGGCCCGCGGGGCCCGTGGGCCCTGCTCAAGCGCCGCCGCCGGCGGCGGGTACCGGAACCCCAGCCGGCGCCGGTGACCCCGTCGGCCTGACGGCACCGGGCGGCACCGGGCCGCATCGGGCGGTGCCGGGCCGCATCGGGCCGCACCGGGCGGCGCCGGGTGCGCCGGGTGCGCCGGTCGCCCTCCGTGACCGCCCGCGTGCCAAGCAAGCGCTTAGAAAACTGCGGCCAGGGTCACACCGCCACCCCCGTGACCCGGATCGTACGTACGGGTAACTTCCAGACCAGCCCTGCCCGCCTTCCGCACCCCGTGGAGCCGTGATGCCCGAAGCCGTCATCGTCTCGACCGCCCGCTCCCCCATCGGCCGCGCCTTCAAGGGCTCCCTCAAGGACCTGCGCCCCGACGACCTCACCGCCACCATCATCCAGGCGGCGCTCGCGCAGGTCCCCGAGCTGGACCCGCGGGACATCGACGACCTGATGCTCGGCTGCGGCCTGCCCGGCGGCGAGCAGGGCAACAACCTCGGCCGGATCGTCGCCGTGCAGATGGGCATGGACCACCTGCCCGGCTGCACGATCACCCGGTACTGCTCCTCCTCGCTGCAGACCTCCCGGATGGCCCTGCACGCCATCAAGGCCGGTGAGGGCGACGTGTTCGTCTCGGCCGGCGTCGAGATGGTCTCCCGCTTCGCCAAGGGCAACTCCGACAGCCTGCCGGACACGCACAACCCGCTGTTCGCCGAGGCGGAGGCCCGCACCGCGGCCGTGGCCGAGCAGGAGGGGACCACCTGGCACGACCCGCGCGAGGACGGCCTGGTCCCGGACGCGTACATCGCGATGGGCCAGACCGCGGAGAACCTGGCCCGCGCCAAGGGCATCACCCGCCAGGAGATGGACGAGTTCGGCGTCCGCTCGCAGAACCTGGCCGAGGAGGCCCTCAAGAACGGCTTCTGGGAGCGGGAGATCACCCCGGTGTCGCTGCCCGACGGCACGGTGGTCGCCAAGGACGACGGCCCGCGCGCGGGCGTCACCCTGGAGGGCGTGTCCGGCCTCAAGCCGGTGTTCCGCCCCGACGGCCTGGTCACCGCCGGCAACTGCTGCCCGCTCAACGACGGCGCCGCCGCGCTC
The DNA here is from genome assembly GCF_040644175.1 of Streptomyces sp. NPDC047017. Taxonomy (NCBI): domain Bacteria; kingdom Bacillati; phylum Actinomycetota; class Actinomycetes; order Kitasatosporales; family Streptomycetaceae; genus Streptomyces; species Streptomyces sp. NPDC047017. The sequence goes on from NZ_JBEYVW010000002.1 coordinate 70,182, forward strand.
GTCATCATGTCCGACACCAAGGCCCGCGAGCTGGGCCTGACCCCGCTGGCCCGGATCGTGTCGACCGGCGTCTCCGGCCTGTCCCCGGAGATCATGGGCCTGGGCCCGGTGGAGGCGAGCAAGCAGGCCCTGGGCCGGGCCGGCCTCACCATCGACGACATCGACCTCGTCGAGATCAACGAGGCGTTCGCCGCCCAGGTGATCCCCTCCTACCGCGAACTCGGCATCGACCTCGACAAGCTGAACGTCAACGGCGGCGCCATCGCGGTCGGCCACCCCTTCGGCATGACCGGCGCGCGCATCACCGGCACACTGATCAACTCCCTCCGCTTCCACGACAAGCAGTTCGGCCTGGAGACGATGTGCGTCGGCGGCGGTCAGGGCATGGCGATGGTCATCGAGCGCCTCAGCTGACCCTCCGGACGACCACCCGGACCGCCCCGGCGGTCAGGTGAGGGACCGTCAGTGCCCGACATGGCACCCAGCGTGAACGAACGGCCCGGAATCCGGAAAACCCCTGGATTCCGGGCCGTTCTGTGATCCAATCTCCCCCAGAGTGTGACCTATCTCCCCGGGGGAGGAGACCGTGCAGGTCAGCGACGCTCCACCAGGCCGCGCAAGCGTCCCGCAAGCGACATTCCTGTCCGTTTCGTGACGTTACGCACTGACAGCTTGATAGTCCGCCCTTCAAGCTGATGTAGGAAGTCGGGGGTCCACCTTGAACCCGGGAGTACGTCAGTGAGCGCCATGCCCATCGCCCTGCTGCTCACCACGGCCGCCACCGGCGCCGTGGGTGTCGCCGTCCTGCGCACCCTCCTCGTCCTGCGCCGCCAGGTCACGGCCCTGGAGAACCAGCTCGCCGCGAACCACGCCGCCACCGCGCGCGCCCTGCTGCCCGCCGCCCGCACGCACGCGGACACCGAGCAGATACGCACGGCCGTGGTGCAGGCGCTCGCCGAGGAGCGGGAGCGCGAGCTGGCCGAGGCGCGGGCCTTCTGGGCCGCCCAGGAGGCGCGGGACGCCACCGACGCGCCGTCCCTGCTCGGCCTCCCCGACAGCGAGCTGTTCCTGCCCCGGCAGGCGGACCTGGCCCACCTGGAGCACTTCGAGTACCTGGAGCCGGTGACCGAGGCGGGCGCGGAGGCCGACGAGTGTTCCGGCCTGAGCGGCAAGGACACCGCCCCGGGCGCCGCCTCCGGTGACTCCCCCGAGCTGGCCGCGGCCCGCCGCCGCCACCCCTCGCACCCGGACTTCACCCCGCACCCGTCCCCGGCCGTGGCCGACCACGAGCGCACCGTGGCCACGCTGGAGGAACTGGCCGTCTCCCGGGTGGAGCTGGCCGACGTCCGCCCCGGCCCGCTGGGCACCCTGGACGTCTATGTCTTCGCCGACGGTACGACCCTGTGCATGACGCCGGGGCACCGGGAGACCGCGGAGCGCCTGGCCGCCGCGCTGCACGCGGGCCAGTCGCCGGTGCTGCTCGGCGGTTCGGGCGTCTCCGGCGCCTACACCCTGACCTTCGCCTGCGGCGAGGAGAACGTCTACATCCTGGCGGACCGGGTCATCGCCTCGCTGTGAGCCGTACGGGCCGGACGGCCCCCGGCGCGCGTACGGCTCTCGTCACGCGTACGGCCCCCGGCGCGCGGGCGGCTCACACGCCCGCGCGTTTCTGCGCCTCCTCCACCAGCCGCACCGCCTCCTCCACCTCGGCCTCGCCGGTGAGGACGAGCGCCAGGTCGTGCCCGGCGACGGTGATCTGGTCGGCCGCCGCGAACATGCCGGCGTCGGGCATCTCGCGGGGCTCGGCGGCGGGGTCCTCAAGGAGCTGGGCCCGCCGGGCGAACTCCCTGGCCAGGGCGAGTGCCTCGGCGGCGCCCGCCCGTTGCAGCCGGCTCTGCGGCGCCGCCCGGAGACGGTCCGCGAAGTGATCCACTGCCCGGGTCAGCGATGTCGTGTCAACCACGCCGCGAGACTACGCGCCGCACCCGGACTGTTGCCAATACGCGAACGCTCAGGCACGGTGACGTGAAGGACCGGCTTCGAATGCGTCCGGAGGCGCCGATGTCCCAAGTCTTCTCCGAAGAGACCCACCGCAATCTGCTCGCCCGCATCCCGCACTGCACCGGTCGTGAAGTCGCCGACTGGCTGCGCACCGTCGAAGAGGGCCCCGCACTCTGCTTCGAGGAGAAGCTCAGCTGGCTCCGCCAGGAGCACAACCTCGCCTACGGCCACGCGAAGGCGATCATCCACGAGTACGACCTGAGAAGGGCCGCCCGCCGACGCTAGCCCCCCCTTGTCCCCTCTTCGCGTACGACGCGACGAAGGCCCCGGCGCGGAGCCGGGGCCTTCGTCGTGCGTATCGCGGGTGGTGGCTAGTCCCGGTTGAGGATCGCGAGGATCCGCAGGAACTCCATGTAGATCCACACCAGCGTCAGGGTGAGGCCGAAGGCCGCGAGCCAGGACTCCTCGCGCGGGGCGCCGTAGGCCACGCCGTCCTCGACCTGCTTGAAGTCCAGTGCGAGGAAGCAGGCGCCGAGGATGATGCCGACGACACCGAAGAAGATGCCGAGGCCGCCGCTGCGGAAGCCGAGGCCGTCGCCGCCGCCGAACACGGCGAACAGCATGTTGACCGCCATCAGCAGCACGAAGCCGAGCGCGGCCGCCATCACGAAGCCGTAGAAGCGGCGGTTGACCCGGATCCAGCCCGCCTTGTACGCGACCAGGACGCCGGCGAAGACCGCCATCGTGCCGATCACGGCCTGCATGGCCGCGCCGCTGGCGATGCGGTTGTCGACGACGCTGGAGACCACGCCGAGGAACACGCCCTCGAACGCCGCGTAGGCCAGGATCAGCCCGGGTGACGCCTTGCGCTTGAAGGACTGGACGAAGCCCAGCACCATCGCGATCAGCGCGGCGCCGATCCCGATGCCGTAGGAACGGCCGAGGTGGGCGTCGTCGACCGGCAGCAGCGCCCAGGCGAGCGCGGCCGTGACGACCAGCACGCCGAGCGTGATCGCGGTGCGCGCGACCACGTCGTCCATGGTCATCCGGCCGGCGGCGGCCGGGGCCTGCGGCGGCGCGCCGTACAGGTCCTGCTGGGCGTAGGGGTTCTGGGCGTACGGGTTGCCGGTCGGCTGCGCGTACGGGTTGCCCTGCGTGCCGACTGCGGGGCCCCCGGCCTGCGGCGCGGCGTTGAAGCCCGCGTAGCCGTTGTCGCGGCTGAACCCCCGTCGCGAGAAGACCGGGTTTCTGCTCCTCATCTCACTCCTCCATGGCCGCACCCCGCGGCCTTGGCCACAAGAGTAATGGAAAGGCAAAGGACCGACCCTACTACCTGGGAAGGATCTTTCCCTCAACCTGCTGCCGGACACGCTACGCGGCCGGGTGATTCCCGGGGCCCGGCGGTCCCCCTCATGACCGAACCGCGACCCGTCCGGAACCGGCCGGAGACCACCGGCGCCGGGCCGGAGCGGATCAGCCCACCGGGAAGCCGGTGTACGCCTCGGCGAGGTCCGCCTCGGCGGCCCGCGAGGTGGTGATCCGGTCCAGGCGGGCGAGCTGGAGGCGGTCCTCGAAGGGGGTGGCGTCCGGGGCCCGGTGCAGCATCGTCGTCAGGTCGTAGCTGAACCGCTCCGCCTGCCACACGCGCCGCAGGCAGGTCGCCGAGTAGGCGTCCAGGAGTTCGGCGGAGCCGGTCTCCCGCCGGTGCGTGAGCGCCCGCGCGAAGGTGACGACGTCCCCGACGGCGAGGTTCAGGCCCTTGGCGCCGGTGGGCGGCACGATGTGGGCCGCGTCCCCGGCCAGGAAGAGGCGGCCGTGGCGCATGGGCTCGTGGACGTAGGAGCGCATCGGGGTCACCGACTTCCGGGTGATCGGCCCGCGGGCGAGGCTCCAGTCGTCGTCGGTCTCCAGCCGGCGCGCCAGCTCGTCCCAGACCGCTTCGTCCGTCCAGCTCCGCGCGTCGGTGTCCGCGGGCACCTGGAGGTAGAGGCGGGAGACGGCCGGGGACCGCATGGACAGCAGGGCGAAGCCGCGGTCGTGGCGGGCGTAGACGAGTTCGTCGTGCGAGGGGGGCACGTCGGCGAGGACGCCGAGCCAGCCGAAGGGGTACGTCCGCTCGTGCACCCGGGCGAGCGCGGCGGGCACGGCCTCGCGGGCCACGCCCCGGAAGCCGTCGCACCCGACGACGTAGTCGCACTCCAGGACGGACTCGCGCCCCTCGTGCCGGTACCGCACCGACGGGCGGTCGCCCGTCGCGCCCTCCACGGCCAGCGCCTCCGCCCCGAACAGCAGCGGGCCGCCCTCCTCGGCCTGGAGCGCGATGAGGTCCTTGCAGACCTCCGTCTGCGCGTACACCGTCACGGACCGGCCGCCGGTCAGGCCCGGGAAGTCGACGCGGTGGCGCCGCCCGGCGAACCGCAGCTCGATGCCGTCGTGGCGCAGCCCCTGACGGTCCATCCGCTCCCCGGCGCCGGCCGCGCGCAGCACGTCGGCGGTGCCCTGCTCCAGGATCCCGGCCCGCTGCCGCTGCTCGACGTAGGCGCGGTCGCGGCTCTCCAGGACGACCGAGCCGATCCCCGCGCCGTGCAGCAGCCGGGCGAGGAGCAGCCCGGCCGGACCGGCTCCGATGATGCCGACGGTGGTGCGCATCGGTCGTTCCCTTCGGGCGGGCGTCGCCGCTCCCTCCGGACGGCGTCACCGCCTCGGAAGCTGTTCGCACAGTGAAGTTTCTTTCACTCACTTGCGGCCGAGTGTCCGCCCGGGTTTCCCTGGTGTCAATGGGCCGGACAGCCTTCACTCGGGTGTGCCGGGGAAGGGCGAGGCGGGCCCGCGCCGGGGACGCCGTGGCTGCGGTGGTGCCCGGAACCGGACTTGAACCGGTACGCCCGCGAGGGGCAGCGAGGTTTAAGCTCGCCGTGTCTGCATTCCACCATCCGGGCAGGCCATGGGCTCCGCGCTGAGTTTCCGACCCTATCGGGAGGCACTCTCCCGGCAGCGGACAGGCGGACCGATGTTGTCTTATTTTATTGATGTCTGAGGGGGCATCAGCACGCGGGAGCGGCCATTGGCACTTGCCAACAGCCTCGCGCGCGACGAAGGACCGCGTATGCGGAATGACGGAATTTCACCGTCTGAACAGGGGGCTCCACCTGTTATGGGGTGCGCTCGCGCCACGGGGGCGGTGCTCTCCTCCCGACGGCCGGCTCAGGGGCGGGGGTCCTCCCCAGGTATGACACGGCGGGGCGGGGTCCGTCCCGAGTCGCCCCCCGGAACCGGAACAGCGGCTGACTTCACGGGCCGGATCGGGGGAGACGATGGAACAGTCCCCGAACACGCCGTCCGTCAGGAGCACTCACCCGTGACCACCTCTTCCATCGCCGGCCAGGCCACCGCCGTGGCCGCGCGCGCCGCGGAGCTGTCGAAGGTCTACGGACAGGGCGAGACCCAGGTGGTCGCCCTCGACCGGGTCAGCGTCGACTTCGCGCGGGCCGAGTTCACCGCGATCATGGGCCCCTCCGGGTCCGGCAAGTCCACGCTGATGCACTGCGTGGCGGGTCTGGACACCTTCTCCTCGGGTTCGGTGCGCATCGGCGACACGGAGCTGGGCTCCCTGAAGGACAAGCAGCTCACCAAGTTGCGCCGGGACAAGATCGGTTTCATCTTCCAGGCGTTCAACCTGCTGCCGACGCTGACCGCGCTGGAGAACATCACGCTCCCCATGGACATCGCGGGCCGCAAGCCGGACAAGCGGTGGCTGGACTCGGTGATCGACATGGTCGGGCTCTCCGGACGGCTCGGCCACCGGCCCGCGCAGCTGTCCGGCGGCCAGCAGCAGCGCGTCGCCGTCGCGCGGGCGCTGGCCTCCCAGCCGGAGATCATCTTCGGCGACGAGCCCACCGGCAACCTCGACTCGCGCTCCGGCGCCGAGGTGCTGGGCTTCCTGCGCAACTCCGTACGGCAGCTCGGCCAGACCGTGGTGATGGTCACCCACGACCCGGTGGCCGCGGCGTACGCGGACCGGGTGGTGTTCCTCGCGGACGGCCGGATCGTGGACGAGGTGTACGGGCCGACGGCGGACACGGTCCTGGACCGGATGAAGCAGTTCGACGCCAAGGGCCGCACCAGCTGACCCGGCGGCTCCCGCACCAGCTGACCCGGCGGCTCCCGCCCCCGCCGCCCCCGCCGCCCCCGCCCCCACCGGCTGCCGCGCCGGCCCCTGCCCGCCGCCCGCCGCACCTCGTACCCCTGGACTGAGACAACCCATGTTCCGCACCGCCTTGCGCAATGTCTTCGCGCACAAGGCCCGGCTCCTCATGACCGTGCTCGCCGTGCTGCTCGGCGTCGCCTTCGTGTCGGGGACCCTGGTCTTCACCAACACCATCTCCGACGCCTACCAGCACAGCTCCGCCAAGGGCTTCGACCATGTCGACGTCGCCGTGCGGGCCGCGTACCAGGAGGGCGAGGGCGACCGGGTCGGCACGACGCCCGAGCTGACCCAGGCGCTCCTCGACCGGTCGGCCCGGGTCCCGGGGGCGGCCTCCGCCATCGGTGTCGTCGGCGGCTACACCGCCATCGCCGGCAAGGACGGCAAGCTCGTCGGCGGCGACTTCCGCTCCGAGGGCGGCAATTACTGGGGCACCGCGGACCCCCGGTACCCGCTCACCGCGGGCGCCGCCCCGCACGGCCCGGGCCAGGTGCTCATCGACTCCGACACCGCCCGGCGCGCCGGGTACAAGGTCGGCGACACCGTGCGCCTGTCCGTCGACGGCCCGGTCCTCACCCCCACCGTCAGCGGCATCTTCACCACCGACGACGGCAATGTCGCCGCCGGCGGCAGCCTCGCCCTGTTCGACACGGCCAGCGCGCAGAAGCTGTTCGGCAAGCCGGGCGCGTACGACGAGATCGACGTGAAGGCGAAGCCGGGCACCGGCCAGGCCGCGCTGAAGGCGCAGCTGGACGCGGCGCTGCCCAAGGGGAAGACCGAGACCACCACCGGCCAGAAGATGGCCGACGACCAGGCGCGGGTGATCTCCTCGTCGATGAGCGGCCTGCAGCAAGTCCTGCTGGCCTTCGCCGCGATCGCGCTGTTCGTCGGCACGTTCATCATCGCCAACACCTTCACCATGCTGGTCGCCCAGCGCACCAAGGAACTCGCGCTGCTGCGCGCGGTCGGCGCCTCCCGCCGGCAGGTCACCCGGTCGGTGCTGATCGAGGCGTTCGTGGTGGGCGCGGTGGCCGCCGTGACCGGCCTGCTGGCCGGTATCGGCATCGGCGCCGGACTGCGGTCGCTGCTGTCGGCGTTCGGGGCGAAGGTGCCCGACGGGCCGCTGGTCATCACGCCGGGCACGGTCGTCGCCGCGCTCGCGGTCGGCGTCCTGGTGACCGTGCTGGCCGCCTGGCTGCCCGGCCGCCGGGCCGCGAAGATCCCGCCGGTGGCGGCGATGAGCAGCCTGCACGCCAAGGCCACCACCAAGTCGCTGGTGCTGCGCAACACCCTGGGCGCGCTGTTCTCGGGGGCCGGTATCGCGGCGGTCCTCGCGGCCACCTCGATGGACGCCGACGCCGCCAAGGCCCCCATGGGACTGGGCGCGGTGCTGCTGATCATCGGCGTGTTCATCCTGACCCCGCTGCTCTCCCGCCCGCTGATCGGGGCCGCCTCCCCCGTCCTGCGCCTGTTCGGCGTCTCCGGCAAGCTGGCCCGGCAGAACTCGGTGCGCAATCCGCGCCGTACGGCGGCCACCGCGTCCGCGCTGATGATCGGACTGGCCCTGATCACCGGCATGACGGTGACGGCGGGCAGCCTCCAGCACGCGATCGACAAGATGGCCTCGTCCGCGATCCGCGCCGACTACGTGGTGTCCATGGGCAACGACAAGGGCCTCTCCCCCGACGTCGACAAGAAGCTGCGGTCCGCCGAGGGCGTCACCGCCGTCAGCCCGCTGCGCAACGCGCCCTCCCGGATCGGCGGCGAGAGCGAGTATGTGACCGGCGTCGACGGCGCCGCGATCGGCAAGCTGACCGACCTGTCCGTGAAGAACGGTTCCTTCACCGTGGGCGGCGGGAAGGCCGTGGTGGACGAGCGGACCGCCGAGGAACACCACTGGACGGCCGGGTCCGGCTTCACCGCCGCCTTCGAGGACGGCGGCAAGCAGCGGTTCACGGTCGCCGGAATCTACCAGGGCAACGAGATGATCCGCGGGATCATGATCGACAACTCCGTGCTGACCCCGCACCTGAGCGACCCGCGGGACATGCAGGTCATGGTGAAGACCGCCGGCGGCCCCTCCGAGGCCACCAAGGACAGGCTGGCCGAGGTGCTCGGCTCCAACCCGGCGATCCGCATCCAGGACAAGAAGGACATCTCCGATGGCATCGCGCAGATGTTCACGCTGATGCTGAACATGCTCTACGGCCTGCTCGCCATGGCGGTGATCGTCGCGGTCCTCGGGGTCATCAACACCCTGGCGATGTCGGTGTTCGAGCGGTCCCAGGAGATCGGCATGCTCCGCGCCATCGGCCTGGACCGCAAGGCCGTCAAGCGGATGGTCCGCCTGGAGTCGCTGGTGATCTCCCTGTTCGGCGGGGTCCTCGGCATCGGCCTTGGCGTCTTCTTCGGCTGGGCGGCCGGTGAGCTGATCGGCGCCAAGATGCCGACCTACGCGCTGGTCCTGCCCTGGGGCCGGATCGTGGTCTTCCTGCTCCTCGCGGCAGTGGTCGGCGTCCTGGCGGCGCTGTGGCCGGCCCGGCGCGCGGCCCGCCTGAACATGCTGGCGGCCATCAAGTCGGAGTAGCGTCACCGCTGCCGAAGAGGGCTGCCGAAGGGGCCCGTTCCATGGCTGGAACGGGCCCCTTCCGGCATCCGCCGACGGCGGTCACGGCCGCGGCGCCCCCCACGTACGGGCGCGCAGCGGCATCCCCGAGTCACCGGATTCGGGGGTCTTCACGGCGAGCACCTGGTTGACGCCGATCCGGTTGCGTTCGAAGGCCAGCGCGGAGGCCGCCATGTACAGCTGCCACACCCGGGCGCGGCCGGGGCTGGTGAGCCGCACCGCGCGCGGCCACCCGGCCTCCAGGTTGGCGACCCAGCGGCGCAGGGTGAGCGCGTAGTGCTCGCGCAGCGACTCCACGTCGCGCACCTCGAAACCGGCGCGCTCCAGCTGGGTCACGGTGGTGCCGAGGGGGGCGAGTTCGCCGTCCGGGAAGACATAGGCGTCGATGAACTCGTCCACGTGGTACGCCGACTCGTCGCGCTGCGGGCGGCGGCCGATCTGGTGGTTCAGGAGGCGTCCGCCGGGCTTGAGCAGGGCGTGCAGATCGCTCGCGTACTCCAGGTAGCGGGCGGCGCCGACGTGTTCGGCCATGCCGATGGAGGAGATGGCGTCGTACGGCCCGTCGGTGACGTCCCGGTAGTCCTGGACGCGGATCTCCACCCGGTCGGTCAGACCCTCGTCGGCGACGCGCTTCCTGGCGTACGCGGCCTGTTCCTGGGAGAGGGTGACGCCGACGACGCTCGCGCCGTGCTCGCGGGCGGCGTGGATGGCCATCGAGCCCCAGCCGCAGCCGACGTCGAGCAGGCGCCGGCCGGGCGACAGGTCCAGCTTGCGGGCGACGAGTTCGAGCTTGTCGTGCTGGGCCTGTTCGAGGGTGGCGGCGGGTTCGGGGGCCGGCCAGTAGGCGCAGGAGTACACCATGGACGGGCCGAGGACGAGTTCGTAGAAGTCGTTGCCGACGTCGTAGTGGTGGCTGATGGCCCGCTTGTCGGAGCGTCTGGTGTGCAGGTGGCCGGGGCGGCGGACCTCCTCGGGAGGCGGGGCGGGCGGCAGCGGGGGGCCGCCCAGCTTCACCAGGCCGGCCACCGCGGCCCGGACCTCCGGGTCGCGCAGCCTGCGGGCGAGGCCGCGGGTGTCGTCCTGATCGCGCTCCCAGATCAGGCCGGAGAGCAGGCCCAGGGCGGTGTACAGATCGCCCTCGACGGTCAGGTCCCCGGCCACCCAGGCGCGGGCCAGGCCCAGTTCGCCGGGTTTGAACAGCAGCCGGCGCAGGGCGCGGCGGTTGCGTACGACCAGGGTCGGCGCCCCGGGCGGCCCGGCCTCGGTACCGTCCCAGGCGCGGATCCGCACCGGCAGGGGGGATCCGAGGAGCTGTTCGAGGAGTCTGGTGAGCCGCAACGCGGCGTCGGGCATGGCGCACACCTCCGTGACGACGAACGCCGGAATGTCATCCACCATGTGAACACCGGGCGGCCCCCCGCGCAGTCCCGCAAGCGGGTTACGACTGGGCAAAGCAGTTGCAGTGACCACCTACCGGCGGGAGGGCGCTCCCGCGGGGCCCCGGACACGCCGAAGGGGCCGCCCGCACCACGGATGGCGGGCGGCCCCTTCGGGCTGTTCGGTGACGCGTCGCCGCGCCGGCCGGAGGGTCGGGAGGTCAGGAGGCCTTGGCCTTCTCCTCGGTCTTCGGGGCGGCGGCGAGAGGGGCCGGCTTGGCGGCCTCGTAGAACTCCTCGCGCGGGTTCTCCATGGCGCCCAGGGAGACGACCTCGCGCTTGAGGAACATGCCGAGGGTCCAGTCGGCGAAGACGCGGATCTTGCGGTTGAAGGTCGGCATCGCCATGCCGTGGTAGCCGCGGTGCATGTACCAGGCGAGCCGGCCCTTGAGCTTGATCTTCATCTTGCCCATGACGATCATCGCGACGCCCTTGTGCAGGCCGAGGCCCGCGACCGCGCCCTTGTTGGCGTGGCTGTACTCCTTCTGCGGGAAGCCCCGCATGCCGGAGACCACGTTGTCGCCGAGGACGCGGGCCTGGCGCAGCGCGTGCTGGGCGTTCGGCGGGCACCAGGCGTTCTCGTTGCCGGCCTTGCGGCCGACGAGGTCGGGCACCTGGGCGTTGTCGCCGGCGGCCCAGATGTAGTCGGTGCCCTGCACCTGGAGGGTCGGCGCGCAGTCGACGTGGCCGCGCGGGCCGAGGGGCAGGCCGAAGCGGGACAGCACCGGGTTGGGCTTGACGCCCGCCGTCCACACGATGGTGCTGGAGTCGACCTCCAGGCCGTTCTTCAGCACCACGTGGCCGTCGACGCAGGAGTCCATCGAGGTGGAGAGGTAGATCTCCACGCCGCGGCTCTCCAGGTGCTCCTTGCCGTACTGGCCGAGCTTGGGGCCGACCTCGGGGAGGATCTTGTCGGCGGCGTCGACGAGGATGAACCGCATGTCCTCGCGGGAGACGTTGGTGTAGTACTTGGCCGCGTCCCGGGCCATGTCCTCGACCTCGCCGATGGTCTCCGCGCCGGCGAAACCGCCGCCGACGAAGACGAAGGTGAGCGCCTTGCGGCGGATCTCCTCGTCGGTGGTGGAGTCGGCCTTGTCGAGCTGTTCGAGGACGTGGTTGCGCAGGCCGATGGACTCCTCGATGCCCTTCATGCCGATGCCCTGCTCGGCGAGGCCGGGGATCGGGAAGGTGCGGGAGACCGCGCCCATCGCGATGACCAGGTAGTCGAAGGGCAGCTCGTACGCCTCGCCCACCAGCGGGGCGATCGTGGCGACCTTGCGGTCCTGGTCGATGGTGGTGACCCGGCCGGTGAGGACCTCCGCCTTGGGGAGCACGCGTCGCAGCGGGACGACGACGTGTCGCGGGGAGATGTTGCCGGCGGCGGCTTCGGGGAGGAAGGGCTGGTAGGTCATGTACGACCGGGGGTCGACGACCGTGACGGTCGCCTCTCCGTAGCGCATCTTCTTGAGGATGCGCCGAGCTGCGTACAGGCCTACGTACCCACCGCCTACTACGAGGATCCTGGGACGCTCCGTGGTGCTCATGGCATCGAGTATCCACCCGTCCCAGGGGGGTGGCTCGTGCGCCCCTTCACAAGGTTCGCAAGGGGTCGTGCTACACTCCGCCGCCCACGTGACGCAGGTCATGGTGGCGGAAGGGAACCGGCGTCCGGTTCCGGCCGTTGTCAAGGCCGCGTGAGCTGCCGCTTGGCCGTCCGCCCGGTCCCGCGGGAGGGACCTTCGCCCCCTTGGCCCACCCCCGCCTCCGCGCTCCCCTGAGCACCCCTGGAAGCCCGTTGAGCCCCCCGAACGGCCCAGGAAGGGCCCCCGGAGGCCCCGCCCGGCCGAATTCCTTGTGAAGAACTTCACGAAGTTTTCCGACGAGACGTCACCCGGCCGCCCGGGACCCCCGACCCGGGGCCGCTCATACGCTATCCGACCTGCTCAGCCGAAGCTACTAGTGAGTAGGGAAAGGGCGCCGAGGGCACCCGGAGGCCGGGCAGCGAGGCCTGTGTACACAAGAACGAGTACACTGATCTCATGACTGAGCACACCGTGACCGCCCGGGATGCCCGCGCACACCTCGCCGACCACATCAACCGGGCCGAGGAAGGCGTCCCGACCGTCATCACGCGCAACGGCGCTCCGGTGGCGGCCGTGGTCCCGATCGCGGACTTCGAAGCCCTGGAGAAAGCGGCCGACGTCATGCTGGCGCGCGAAGCCGAAGCAGTCCTGGCCGAGGGTGGCCCCACAGTGACGATGGCGGAACTTCTGGCAGACCTGTTCACCGAGCGGGACGGCGAGGCGGCGTGAAGTACGCCTTCCGGTTCACCACGGCGGCGCAGCGGCAGCTCCGGGCCATCAGCCGGCCCGACGCCATGCGCATCCTGACCGCGCTGACCGCGCTCGGTGACGACCCGTACCGCGACGACGCCGACGTCAAGAAGCTCACCGGCCCGTCCGGGCTCTACCGGCTCCGGGTCGGAAGCTACCGGGTCGCCTACCAGATCAACGATGGTGAACTCGTCATCCTCGTCGTCAAGGTGGGCGACCGGCGCGACGTGTACCGCACCCTGTAGGCGGTCAGGCCAAGGACCACGCAATGCCGTCGAGGATGTCGTGCTCACTGACGACGATCTCCTCGGCGCCGATCCGCTCCATGATCGCCAGCAGCACCAGGCAGCCCGCGCCGATCACGTCGACCCGCCCCGGGTGCAGCGACGGGATCGCCGCGCGCTCGGCGTGCGTGGAGCGCAGCAGCCGCTCGGTGATCTCGCGGACCCGCTCGCGGGAGACACGGGAGTGGTGGATGGCCGCCGAGTCGTACTCCGGCAGCTCCTGCGCGATCGCCGACACGCTCGTCACCGACCCGGCCAGGCCCACCAGCGTGCGCGCCTCGCGCAGCGGGACCGTCTCCTCGGCGAGGTCGAGGGCCGCCTCGACATCGGCCCTTATCGCCGCGATCTCCTGCTCGGCGGGCGGGTCGCTCACCGCCCCGTCCGTCACCAGATGACGCTCGGTCATCCGCACGCAGCCCACGTCCACCGAGCGGGCCGCGCGCACCCGGTCGTCGCCGACGACGAACTCGGTGGAGCCGCCGCCGATGTCCACCACCAGGAACGGCGTGGCGAGATCCGTCCGCCCGGCCAGTTCCCTGGTCGCACCCGTGAACGAGAACTCCGCCTCCTGGTCGCCGGAGATCACCTCGGGTTCGACGCCCAGGATGTCCACCACCCCGCGCACGAACTCGTCCCGGTTCTCGGCGTCCCGGGAGGCCGAGGTGGCCACGAAACGCACCCGCTCGGCGCCGTGCTCCTCGATGATCCGCGCGTACTCACGGCAGGCCGCGAAGGTGCGCTCCAGCGCCTCGGGGGCGAGCCGGCCGGTACGGTCGACGCCCTGGCCGAGCCGCACGATCGTCATGCGCCGGTCCAGGTCGACCAGTTCACCGGTTCGCGGATTCGCGTCCGCGACCAGCAGGCGGATGGAGTTCGTACCGCAGTCGACGGCCGCGACCCGGGTCATCGGACCTCCTCCGCGCATCCCGCGCGGTCCTCGGGCACCGTCACGCACGGCCCCTTGCGCCACCACTCGGGCAGCATCGCGATCGCCTCGTCGCCCAGCGGGTTGACCCCCGGCCCGGCGGCCAGCGAGTGGGCGACCAGGACGTGCAGGCACTTGACCCGGTCCGGCATGCCGCCCGCGCTCGGGAAGCCGGTCAGCTCCTCGATCTCGTCGCGGCGCCGGACGTAGTCCTCGTGCGCGGCCCGGTAGGCCGCCGCCAGCTCCGGATCGGTGGCCAGCCGGTCGGTCATCTCCTTCATCACGCCGTCGGCCTCCAGCGTGCCGATGGCCGAGTTGGCGCGCGGGCACGTCAGGTAGTACAGCGTCGGGAAGGGGGTGCCGTCGGGCAGCCGGGGGGCCGTCTCCACGACGTCCGGCTGTCCGCACGGGCAGCGGTGCGCGATCGCGCGCAGCCCGCGCGGCGGCCGGCCGAGCTGCTCCCGGAAGGCCGCGACGTCCGCGTCGGTGGGTTCGGTGCGCGGGGTGGGCGGCGGAGGGGTGTCCATTCCTGTCTTTCTGTCCGTGCGTTCAGTGGCCGGCGTCGGACTTGTCGACCCCGTACCAGACGTTGGTGTACCAGGGGCGGCGGGCCGTCCCCTGCTCGGCGCGGGACTGCCGGGCCGCGCCCGGGTCGGCCACGGTGTACCCGGTCTCCCCGGGCAGCACGTAGTGCAGCCGCTGCCGGATCTGCTGCGCGGCGTACGCGTCGTCCTGCCAGCGCGCCTTGAGGTCGCGCAGCTGCTCGACCCGCTGCTGCTCCTGCTGCTTCTGCCGCTTCAGGTCGGCGATGTCGGCGCGCTGGGAGACGTACTGCCGCATCGGGTAGGCCAGGGCGACCACCAGCGAGCAGACGACGAGCGCGAGCAGCGCGGCGCGGCCGGTGAGCCGGGAGCGGCGGGCCTGCCGCCGGGTCTGCGAGCGGTAGACACGGGCCGCGGTCTGCTCGCCGAGCAGCCTGAGCCTGGTCGCGGTGGAGAACCGGTCCCGGTCCCTCACGGCCATCGTCCCCGCCTTTCGTTCGTGCCCGCTCACACGTGCGTACGTCCCCGGACACGGTACGGGACCGGGTCCGGGGACGTACGTACGACTGGCTGAGCCTTGACTCTTTGCGGGTCAGCCCTGGCGGCTGGTCAGCCCTTGTAGCGCGGGAAGGCGCTGCGGCCGGCGTAGACCGCGGCGTCGTCGAGGATCTCCTCGATGCGCAGCAGCTGGTTGTACTTGGCGACGCGCTCGGAGCGGGCCGGGGCGCCGGTCTTGATCTGGCCGCAGTTGGTGGCGACGGCCAGGTCGGCGATGGTGACGTCCTCGGTCTCGCCGGAGCGGTGGGACATCATGCACTTGAAGCCGTTGCGCTGGGCCAGCTCGACGGCGTCCAGGGTCTCGGTGAGCGAACCGATCTGGTTCACCTTCACCAGCAGGGCGTTGGCGGTGCCCTCCTCGATGCCGCGGGCCAGGCGCTCGGGGTTGGTGACGAACAGGTCGTCGCCGACGATCTGGACCTTCTCGCCGAGGCGGTCGGTGAGGATCTTCCAGCCCGCCCAGTCGTCCTCGAACAGCGGGTCCTCGATGGAGACCAGCGGGTAGGCCGCGACCAGCTCCTCGTAGTACTCCGTCATCTCGGTGGCGGAGCGCTCCTTGCCCTCGAAGAGGTAGGCGCCGTCCTTGTAGAACTCGGAGGCGGCGACGTCGAGGGCGAGGGCGATCTGCTCGCCGGGGGTGTAGCCGGCTTCCTTGACCGCTTCCAGGATCAGGTCCAGGGCCTCGCGGTTGGAGCCGAGGTTCGGCGCGAAGCCGCCCTCGTCGCCCAGGCCGGTGGCCAGGCCCTTGTTCTTCAGGACCTTCTTGAGGGTGTGGTAGACCTCGGCACCCCAGCGCAGCGCCTCGGAGAAGGACTCCGCGCCGATCGGGGCGATCATGAACTCCTGGATGTCCACGTTGGAGTCCGCGTGCGAGCCGCCGTTGAGGATGTTCATCATCGGCACCGGCAGCAGGTGCGCGTTGGGGCCGCCCAGGTAGCGGAAGAGCGGCAGGTCGCTGGCCTCGGAGGCGGCGTGCGCGACGGCGAGGGAGACGCCCAGGATGGCGTTGGCGCCGAGCGAGCCCTTGTTGTCGGTGGCGTCCAGGTCGAACATGGCCTGGTCGATCAGGCGCTGCTCGGTGGCGTCGTAGCCGACCAGCTCCGGGCCGATCTGCTCGATGACGGCGAGGACGGCCTTCTCGACACCCTTGCCCTGGTAGCGGTTGGGGTCCCCGTCGCGCAGCTCGATGGCCTCGAAGGCGCCGGTGGAGGCGCCGGACGGGACGGCGGCACGACCCGTGCTGCCGTCGTCGAGGCCGACCTCGACCTCGACCGTGGGGTTGCCTCGGGAGTCCAGGATTTCCCGGGCTACGACGACGTCGATGGACGGCACGAGCATCTCCTTCTTGGATGTGACGCTGGAAGTGCGGGGCGGCGCGCCTTGCGGCGGTGCCTTGCGACTAGAGCCTAACCGTCCCGGGGCGCCGCTCGGCCGACCGACCGTCCCGTGGACAGGGTGACGGTACACATTGTTCCTTCACGGAACAAAGGGGGCTGACGACAGAGCCCCGCCCCGGCGCGTACGGGGGATGACGCACCGGGGCGGGGAGCCCGTGGGGACGGGGGCGGGCCTGTGGCCGCCGCTCGCTTACTTCAGGTGCAGCTGCTGGCCCGGGTAGATGAGGTCGGCGTCGTCGACGACGTCCTTGTTCAGCTGGAACAGCTTCTCCCAGTCGCCCTGGACGTGGTGGGCGGCGGCGATGGAGCTGAGGGTGTCGCCGGTGACGACCTTGTACTCGCCGTCGCCCTTCTTGACCTTCTTGCCGGTCGGGGTGGTGACGGTCTTCTTCGGGGCCGGACGCGTCTCGGAGCGGTTCGCGGCCTGCTCGTCGGTCGAGCGGGTCGAGGTGCTGCTCTTGGAGCTGCTGGAGCTGCTGCTCGACGAGGACGACGAGGAGGAGGACGAAGAAGAAGAGGAGGACGAGGACGACGACGAGGAGCTGCTGCTGCCGCCGCTGTAGCCGCCGCTGGTCAGGTTCTTGCCGCAGACCGGCCAGGCGCCCTTGCCCTGGCCCGCGAGCACCTTCTCGGCGACGGAGATCTGCTGCGACTTGCTCGCCAGGTCGGCGCGCGGGGCGTAGGCGGTGCCGCCGTACGCGGCCCAGGTGGAGTTGGTGAACTGCACCCCGCCGTAGAAGCCGTTGCCGGTGTTGATGGACCAGTTGCCGCCGGACTCGCACTGGGCGACGGCGTCCCACTGGGACTCGGTGGCGGCGGAGGCGTTGCCGGCCGCCATCAGCGGGCCGGCGACGGCGACGCCGGTGACACCGGCGAGTGCGATGGCACGGGTGGCCTTGGACGGACGACGGTGCTTGCCCTTGCCGGAAAACAGCATGGAAGGATCCCCTCACCGACGCCTGCGAGGTGAGCTGTCGGGTTCGGGCCGGTTGAGTTGCCCGGCCGTGCCTTCGTGCGGCACGGCTTCACCCCCAGCCGCTCCGGATCGTCTCCGGCGCGGCACTTACCTTGGGTCCCCCGCTCCTGCCTACGGCGCTTGACGCGACGACTGTTCCCGTACGGCCGCTGGCAGGATTCGGCGTTGCGGCAGCCGGGGCTCGCGGTGACGAGCGGTCATGACCGTAGACAGGTGATCGGCCGGATTTCAAAGACGATCAGGGCTTCTGAGACTCATCCCACACTTTCACCGAATAGGACATTCGGCGCGAAGTATGACGCGAACTCCCGCTACTTTGGGGCGTTTTCAGTGGGGACATCCAGGCTCTGACCGGCGACGATGTGGTCCGGGTCGGCACCGACCACACCCTTGTTGGCGCCGTACAGCGCGTGCCACCCGCCGTGGAGGTCAAGGGAGTCGGCGATGGACGTCAGAGAGTCCCCGGTGCGGACGGTGTAGGAGTCGGCCGCCGTGGTCTGTTCGCCGACGGCGTGCCGGCCGCCCGCGGCGTCCGTACGGCCGTCCGCGGGGCTCTCGTCGGCACTGGTGCCGCGATGCCGTCCGCCGCTGAGCGCGCCGGTGTCCACGAGGGCCGAAGTGCCCACGATCTGAGCCGGGTTGGCGGGGTCGCCCGCGCGCCCCTGGCCGCCGCCGGACCCGGTGCCCACCGGAGAGGAGGGGTCGGCCGATCCGGGGGTGGAGGACGTGCCGGGCGTGGTGGAGTCGCCCGTTCCGGCGGGCGGCGTGACGGGCTTGCCGGTGGGTCCGGCCGGTGTGCCGGTCCCGTGGGAGGGGCCGGCGGGGGAACCGGCCGAGGGGCCGCCCGCGCCGGGAGAGCCGGACGGACTTCCGGACGTACCGGATGAATCGCCCGTGTCCTGGGGCGAGTCGGACAGGCCGGGATCACCGGACGGATCGGTCGAATCCGACCCGCCGGAGCCGGAGCCGCCCGAGGAGGCGGGCGTGCCGGACGCGTCAGTCTTCCCGGGCGCCCGCGAGGAGCCGGACGTGCCCGACGAGCCGCCGGACGCGCCGGAGTTCGCGCCCGGGTCGCCGCCCACCCCGGTGTCGACGTCCGCCTTGCCGGACTTCTTGGTGAGCCCGGAGAGCGGCCCGCAGGTGGGCCAGGCGCCCGGGCCGCGGTCGGCGAGTATCTTCTCGGCCACGGCTATCTGCTGCGAGCGGCTGGCCCGGTCGGGGCTGGAGGCGTACTGGAGTCCGCCGTACGTCTCCCAGTCGTCCTGGGTCAGCAGCAGGCCGCCGGAGTAGCCGTTGCCGTTGTCGGTGCTCCAGGAGCCGCCGGTCTCGCACTGGGCCACCTTGTCCCAGGTGGTGCCGTCCGCCGCGCTCGCGCCACTGGCGGCGACCAGCGGGATGGCGATGGCGGTGCCGGTCACTCCCGCGGCGACGAGGAGGGCCGGGGCCTGGCGGGGGCGACGGTGACGACCGTTCCCGGAGAGCATGCGGTGACCTTTCGCGCGACGACGGTGACCGCGCGGCGGATGGTGCCGGTCGCCGCGCTGATGCGTGAACGTAGCGGGTGGCGATCACTTGTCACAAGTTCATGCCGTCGGGATCACATGAAGATCACATAGTTGACTGTTCGTCATCTTCGGCCGCGTCAGGGCTGGTGCTCCGGCCCATTTCCGGCCTATTTCCGGCCCTTTTTCGGCCCTTTTCCGGTCGCGGTCCCGCTCACGGGGCCGGGGTGAAACGGACCGGCAGGGTCCGCAGCCCGCGCATGATGAGCCCGCCGCGCCAGCGCAAGTCCGCCGGTTCCGCGTCGAGTTCGAGGTCGGGCAGCCGGGTGAGCAGGGTGGCGAGCGCGGTCTGCCCCTCCAGCCGGGCGAGCGGGGCGCCCAGGCAGTAGTGGATGCCGTGCCCGTACCCCAGGTGCTGGTTGTCGCGGCGGGCGAGGTCGAGGACGTCCGGGCCGGCGAACCGCTCCGGGTCCCGGTCGGCGGCGGCGAGCACGACGAGCACCGGATCGCCCGCGGCGATGTGCTGCCCGCCCAGGGCGAGCGGCCGGGTGGCGAACCGCCAGGTGGCCAGCTCCACCGGCCCGTCGTAGCGCAGCAGCTCCTCCACGCCGGTCTCCAGCAGCCCCCGCTCCCCGGCCGCCAGGGACCGCTGCAGCCGGTGGCGCTGGCCGGGGTGGGTGAGCAGGGCGTACGTGCCGTTGCCGATGAGGTTGACGGTGGTCTCGAAGCCGGCGAAGAGGAGGATGAAGGCCATGGCGGCGGCCTCGTTCTCGGTGAGATGCTCGCCGTGGTCGGAGGCGCGGATGAGACCGGAGATGAGGTCCTCGCCCGGGGCGGGCTCGTCGGTGAGGGCCTCGCGCTTCCGGTGGATCAGCTCGGCCAGGTAGCCGCGCATCTTCTTCACCGACCGGGCGACCCCGCCGCGGGGGCCTCCCCCGTGCCGGATCATCATGCCCGCCCAGTCCCGGAAGTCGTCCTGGTCCTCGCGCGGGACGCCGAGCAGGTCGCAGATGGCGTAGATGGGCAGCGGGAAGGCGAACTCGTGGATGAGGTCGGCGCCGCCGCGTCCGGCGAACCCGTCGATGAGGTCGTCGGCGAGCCGCTGCACGCGCGGGGCGAACTCGGCGACCCGGCGGGGCGTGAACGCCTTGCTGACCAGCCGGCGCAGCCGGGTGTGGTCCGGCGGGTCGATGTTGAGCAGATGCGTCATCAGCTCGGCCTTGCGTTCGCCGGGGATGCCGGTCTTGCCCCTGGCGTGCGCGGGCTCGTCGTGGTGCGCGGGGTTCTTGGACAGCCGGGGGTCGGCCAGGGCCTGCTTGGCGTCGGCGTAGCGGGTGACCAGCCAGGCCTCCACCCCGCTGGGCAGCCGGGTGCGGTGCACGGGGGCGTGCTCGCGCAGCCAGGCGTACGCCGGGTAGGGATCGGCGGCGAATTCCCAGGTGAAGAGAGGGGGCGGGGCGGGGTCGGAGGGCGGGGTGGGTGGCTGGTCGTGCATGGGGGTGACAGTAGCCGCCGGGGGTGGAGGCGGGGACGGAGGTGGGGCTCAGGGAGCCGTGGAACCCTCGGTCTCCCTGATCGCGTCCCGGTAGGCGCGGGCCGCCGCGCGCAGGGCCGTCTCCGGGTCCACGCCCTCGGCCTCGGCGCGGGCGGCCAGGGCCAGGAGTTCGTAGCCGATGCCCTCGCCGCGCGGCAGCGGTACCTCCAGGCCCGCCGTGCGCACCCGGGAGGCGAGCTTCGCGGCGAGGGCCAGGCCGGGCTGGCCGAGCGGGATGCCCTGGGTCACGGAGGTGCGCCGCTTCTCCTCGGCCTTGGTGCGCAGCCAGTGCGCCTTGACCTCCTCGGGGGTCGTGGCGCTCTCCTCGCCGAAGACGTGCGGGTGGCGGTGGATCAGCTTGGCGACGATGCCGCCGGCCACGTCGTCGACGGAGAACGGCTCGTCGGGGTCCTCCTCGGCGATCCGGGCGTGGAAGACGACCTGGAGCAGTACGTCCCCCAGCTCCTCGCGCAGTTCCTCCCGGTCGCCGTCCTCGATCGCCTCGACCAGCTCGTACGCCTCCTCGATGCCGTACTTCACCAGTCCCCGGTGGGTCTGCCGGGAGGACCAGGGGCACTCGGCGCGGATGCGGTCCATGACCTGCACGAGGTCGAGCAGGCGGGCGCCGGGCAGGTCGTAGGAGGCGGGGAGCAGTTCCAGTTCCGGCATGGCGGTGCGGCCGGAGCCGGCGAGGCGGGCCAGGCCGTCGGTCAGGGCGGGCTCGCCCTCGCCGGTCGCCACGACCACGGCGGTACGGCCACCGGCGCAGGCGGCGACCAGTTCCTCGGCACTCGGCGCCGCCTCGGCCACCGCCACGCCCGCCTCCCGCAGGTACGGCAGCTGCGGGTGGGCGCCGTCCGCGCACAGCACCCGGTCGGCCGCGCGCAGCGCCTGCCAGGCGGGCCAGGACAGCAGGCCGGGGGCGACCCGGTGGCTGGTGGTGAGCAGGACGATCCGGCCGGGGGTGCCGGCGGCGTCGGTGGCGTGGGCGGCGGAGGTGTTCACCCTCCGAACGTAACGCAGAGCGCCTCGGGCGCCGTCACCCCGCCCGTCACCGCACCACTGCACCGGCTGCCGCGGCCGCGGCCGTCACACCTTCTGCTGGGTGGCCGCCGCCGAGACGTCCCGCAGCCACGGGGTCCTGGCCGGGACGCCGCCCTTCTGCACGTCCCAGGAGCCGTAGCGCGGGTTGAGGTCGATGCGGAGGGCGGCGGAGGCGGTGGACAGGGCCTTCCAGAACTCGGGCCGGCTGACGTCGGTGTGCAGCTTCGCGGCCAGTTTCTGGGCCTCCACCTGGAGGCGCAGGTTGTCGTCGAGGCGCCGCGGGGGGACGCCGTACTGCTGGAGCCAGGCCGTCTCCAGTGCCTTCGCGCCGCCCGCCTGCTGCTCCAGGCCGGAGCGCAGCTGCTGGGTCTCGCGGGGGGAGACGCTGACGCCCGCGTCCCGGGCGGCTTGGTCCAGGACGCGGTCGAGCACCATCTGGTGCAGGGTGTCCCGGGCGAGCGTGCCGGTGCGGGAGACGGCCTGCTGGTACTGGGTCTCCTCGGTCACCGCGGCCCGCTGGGCCCGGCGCACCTCGTCCACCCGGCCCTGGAGCTGTGCGACGGTGATCCGCTGGCCGCCGACCACGGCGGCGGCGCCGGGATGCGCCTCGCTGCCGCAGGCTGCCAGCAAAGGGGCCGCGGCGATCGCGGCGGACAGGACGAGCGCGGTGCGACGGCGGCGGTGCAAGGGGACCTCCCGTTGGAGATTGCAACGACGGGTGCGGCGCGCAGCGCCTCCACCGGGGGTGGTGGTCGGGCGACGGGCGGGCGCACAAGGTCTTGCGGTGATCGATGGTAGGCAGCGGCCGTGCTCCGGCCAAGCCATTGGACCAACGATTCGCCGCGACTTCGGGCACCGTCGCCTTCCCTGCCCCCCCGGCCCGGTGGCGGGCGGCCGGGTCAGCCGACGATCGCCACCGGCGCGTCCCAGGCGTCGCGGTCGACGGTGAGGGTGTAGCCGCGGCGCGTCTCCTTGCTGTTCACCAGGTACTGGTGGGCGCGGCTGTGGTCGGTGAACTGCGTCTTGCCCCAGGGCCAGTCGGCGGTGGTGGTCTCCTTCTGGTCCCACAGGGCGTACCAGAGGTTGCCGGGCAGGTCGGTCTTGTTGCTCGCGGTGGCGATCGCCTTGGCGCTGGAGCTGCTGAAGCCGTAGAAGCCGGCGCGGTACGTCTGGGCGCGCAGCTGCTTGCCGAAGGCGCGGACGTAGGCGAGTACGGCGTCGTTGCAGGACGTGTCGGTGGTGTCGTACGGCTCCATGTCCAGGTAGACCGCGCTGCCGGCCTTCATGCCGAGCGCGTTCGCCTTGGCCACGGCGTCCTTGGCGTCGGCGGTGCCGAGGGAGGTGGCGTTGGCGGCGGTGAGCTTCTCCGGGTTGGCGCTCTTCTGGCACGGCGGCTGGGCGCCGACGTAGAGCGGGACGAGCTTCCAGCCGAGGGAGTTGACCGACTTCACCCAGGAGGCGGTCAGGTTGGGCTGGGCGCAGCCGCGGTTCTTGCCGCCGATGTAGACGGCCGCGCCGCCGTAGTAGCCGTCGGTGCGCCATGCCTTCATGGCGTTCAGCGAGGGCGCGGTGCAGGTGTCGAAGGCGCGGCCGGTGAAGGTCTTCTGCGCGGGCCAGCTGGTGGCGGCCATCGAGGTCTGGGCCGCTATCCCGCCGCCCGTGACGACGGCGGCGCCGGCCACCGCCCACGTGATGTACCTGCGCTTCTTCGACTGCCGGTGCTCGGCCATCCCCACCCCTTTTTTCTCGGCCCCCTGCTGCGGCGCGCGCATGTCCGGCGCCTGAAGCGGATCGCACGGTATTCGATGCCGGGTCTGCGGTAGGGAAACGGAAACCCTCGTACGTCACATGCTTCCCTCAAGAAACAGTAAAATCGTCCACGGCGTCCATGGCCGGTACCGGAGGTCAGGGTGGACACGCGGGACTTGACGCGCTGTTGGGCATTCCCTGACCTGTGCATGATCTGTGTGCCCGCTGAGCGGCATAAGGTCCGGTGATCATGCACCTTCCGCCCCGCGCCGCCCGTGCCACCCTGGCCGTGCTCGCGCTCCCCCTGTTCCTGACCGCCTGCGGCCCCCTGGGGGACTCCTCGGCCACGTCCTCCTCCTCGGACGTCGCCCCGGCCACCTCCCCGGCGGCCACGTCGAAGGCCCCGGACGCCGGCCTGCCGACCGGCACCCGCCTCAAGCGGGCGCTCGCCCCGGCGTCCTTCTTCCCGCCCGGGTTCGTCTCCGACCCCGGCGCCACGCGGGACACCGGGGACACGTACGCGCAGCCCACCACCAGGAGCGCGGCGAAGCCCGACTGCGGGGCGCTGGAGGGCACGGCCTGGGTCGGGGTCACCGGGATCGGCGGGGTGTCGTTCGCGCAGGGCGACTACGTCGACAAGGCCACGTCCGCGGAGATCGCCCAGGAGATCGACGTGTACCGGGGGACGACGGCGGCGACCGTACTGAAGGACGTGGAGAAGGTCGCGGCCGCGTGCGCGTCCTTCACCGACTCCGACACCCAGTCCCGGGTACGGGCCAGGGGCCGGGCCACGGCGGGGCTCGGTGACGAGGCGTACACCATCACGCTCACCGACAGCTCGTGGGAGAACGGCACCACGCTGATCGCCGTCCGCCGGGGCACCGCCGTGATCACCGTGCTGTCGACGGACGGCCACGACGACGGGGCGGCGACGGCGAAGAAACTGGCGCGGCGGATCACCGGCTCTCTGGTGGCTTAATCTTGCCCCCTGCTTCGTCTCCGCCCGACGGGGCGGACCGTGTGGGGGGTTGAGATGGAAAAGCGCCTGGAGGCCGGCTGGTTCCAGCGGATCGCTTGGGTGGCCCTGGCCTGGCTCTCACTGGGCATGCTGATGTGGGTGCCCTTCCTGTACGTGGCGATCCGCCGGGGACGGGGCTCGGACTGGGGGGCGTTCGTCTCGTTCGCGCTGTACGAGTGCGTGACGGTGGTCTGGATGACCGTCATGCCGGACCAGAGCGACGACGACGCCCTCTTCGGCCTGGTCATCATCGGCTGCATGCTGGTGGCGGCGCTGATGCTGCTGTTCGGCGTCTTCGACCGGCGGACGGCGCGGGCGGCCGGTGGCCGGCCGTACGGGGCACCGCAGGCGCCGGTGCCGGGGCAGCAGCCGTACGGATACCCGTACGGGCGGTAGGGGGCGATGCCTCCGGGCGGTGTCAGGCAGCAGCGGCCAGCTCGCACCAGACGATCTTTCCCCGATTTCCTTCCCGGGCGAGCGGCTGCCACCCCCACAGGTCGGCACACGCCCTGACCAGCGCGAGTCCGCGCCCCTCCTCCAGCTCCGCGACCCGCTCCAGCGCCACGGGCGGCTCCGGCGGCGCGGGGTCCGCGTCCCACGCCCCGATCCGCAGCACGCCCGCCGCCCAGCGCACCCGCAGGGCGGCGGGCCCTTTCGTGTGCCGTACGGCGTTGGAGACCAACTCGGCCGCGAGCAGCTCGGCGACGTCGACGAGCCGGATCAGCCCGTGCATGGTGAGGATCAGCCGGAGGGTGCGGCGACTGATGGTGACGGCGCGGGGGTCGTTGGGGATGTAGAGGGAGTACTCCCAGGGGGTGGGTGGGGTCGTGGCCTCGGCCTCGGCTTGGGCTTGGGCTTGGGTTCCGGTCTCGGTTCCGGTTTCGGGCATGGGTCGACTCCGGTCGTTGCGGGAAGGGTTCGATTCCTTACGACGCCGACGTGGGCGGTGGCATTGCCGCAGCCGTCATGGCAGGACGGAGCGGTGCGCTTCCGGTGCCCCGGGTTTCGCAGGGTGTGCGGCGCGTCACTGACGGTAGACCTTAGAATTAAGAGACGGCAAGGCGATCCCGTAATCTGACCCCCGAACGAGTCACAGCGACAGGCGCGTTGAACCAGGGAGCCGCCGATGGGAACCAAGCGCGAACCCACCGCGCGACAGATGCGACTCGCCGTCGAGCTGCGCAGACTCCGCGAGGCGGCGGGCATGAGTTCCCGCGAAGCGGCGGCGATGCTGGGCGTGAACTCCGTCCAGATCAGTCAGATCGAGTCGGGCGTGTCGGGAGTGAGCGAACAGCGACTGCGCCGGCTTGCCGCGCACTACGCGTGCACGGACGAGGCGCTGGTAGATGCACTCGCGGCGATGGCGACGGATCGGACTCGGGGTTGGTGGACGGAGTACCAGGGGCAGTTGCCCAATTCGTTCCTGGACCTGTCCGAGCTGGAGCACCATGCCAGCTATCGATGGGACGTCGACTTCCTGCACGTCCCAGGCCTCCTCCAGACCGAGGACTACGCACGAGCGCTCTTCGCCCGCCGGATTCCCCAACCGCCGCAGTCGGAAGTCGATCTGCGCGTGCAGCACCGTATGCAACGGCGCGCCATCATCGAGGGCGCCTCCGCCATCCCGTACGAGGCACTCGTGCATGAAGCGGCATTGCGCATCCGGGTCGGGGGCCGCGCTGCCTCGCGGGCTCAGCTGACGCGCATCCTGGAACTCTCGGAAACGAACCGTGTCGCGGTGCGCGTCATCCCCTTCGAGTTGGACGAC
This sequence comes from Streptomyces sp. NPDC047017, assembly GCF_040644175.1. NCBI lineage: Bacteria > Bacillati > Actinomycetota > Actinomycetes > Kitasatosporales > Streptomycetaceae > Streptomyces > Streptomyces sp. NPDC047017. Next base: position 96,079 of record NZ_JBEYVW010000002.1, read on the forward strand.
TTCGCCGACGCGGCTGCCGCCATGGTGTATGCGGGCGGTGCCGTTCCCAGACTGGATACCGTAATGCGCGACGGCCCCCATGCCACGGCGTTCATCGATGCCGAGGCCCAACTTGCTCGCTTCCGAATGCTCTTCCGTAGAGTAAAGGACGTGTCGCTCACCCCCGCGCGATCGCGTGACCTCATCCACAGGCTGGCGAAGGATCTGTGAGGCATCCCGATGACTGTTCCTGACAACTGGCGGAAGTCGTCCTACTCCGGCGGCGGCGACGGAAACGCCTGTGTAGAGATCGCCCACTCGAACACCCACGCCGCCATCCGCGACTCAAAAGCCGCCACCCGGGCCACCCTCACCTTCCCCACCTCGGCGTTCAACGCCTTCGTCAGCGCACTCAAAGACGAGGGCATCCACAAGCAGGAGCCGTGAGGTACCCCATGAACACCTGGCAGAAGTCCTCCCACTCCGGGAGCGGCGACGGAAACGCCTGCGTGGAGATCGCCCACTCGAACACCCACGCCGCCATCCGCGACTCAAAAGCCGCCACCCGGGCCACCCTCACCTTCCCCACCTCGGCGTTCAACGCCTTCGTCAGCGCACTCAAAGACGAGGGCATCCACAAGCAGGAGCCGTGAGGTACCCCATGAACACCTGGCAGAAGTCGTCCTACTCCGGAGGCGGCGAAGGCAACGCCTGCGTAGAGATCGCCCACTCGGCCACCCACGCCGCCGTCCGCGACTCGAAAGCCCCCGGCGGAGCCGTCCTCACCTTCCCGGCCGGGGCCTTCGCCGCCTTTGTGGGGGCCCTCAAGGCGGGGAACGTCTCCGTGCGCTGAGGGCGTCCTGGACGTGCTGAGGGGCGCCGGCTTCCTCACCGGCGGTGCACTCCCGCGCATCCACCAGGACCTCCCCAAAAGAAATGGCCGGGCTCGGAGTCGGGCCGTACCCTGCTGCCGGTGACAAGCGACCCCTGTGAGCCGTCGGATCCCCTTCCCCTCCCCGCCCCCGGACTCCTCTCCCGTACGTATCTGGCGGTCACCGCGAGTTTCGCCTCAGTGATGTTCTTGACCGGGTTCGCAGCGCTGGCGGTGATGCCGTTGCTGCCGGTGGCCGCCCGAGACCTCGACGGAGTCGGTCTCTACCCGCTGGTGGCAGGGGCGTTCGTGGCGGCGAGCCTGCTCGGTGGTGTGCTGGGCGGAACATGGGCCGATCGCGGCGGGGCCCGGCGACCGCTGACAGCCGGGGTGATCCTGACCGTCGCGACGCTCCTCGTCTCCGCCACCAGTACCACCGTCTGGCAACTGGTCCTGGGACGCTTCACCGACGGGATCGCGGCGGGCCTGGTAGCGGTGTCCGTCAACGCGGCCATCGGGCAGTCCTACCCGGAACGCCTGCGCGCCCGCGCTCTGTCCCTCATGAGTGCGTGCTGGATCGTGCCGTCACTGACCGGCCCCCCGCTCGCCGGCTTCGTGGCCGCGTCGTGGTCATGGCGAGCGGTGTTCTTCGGCGTCGCCGGGCTCACCCTGATCCCTGCCGCGGCCGCTGTGCTGCTCCTTCGCGGACGAGCGGCACAGCCGGGAGCAACGCAGGAACCTGGAGGTCCCCACGCACCTGGGCGGCGGCCCGCCCTGCCCGCCGCAGTGGCAGTGAGCGTGGCCGCGGCTCTCACCCAGTACGGCGTTTCCACCTGGAACGCATGGCACGCGGTGTGCGCGTCGGTCGGTGTAGTGGTGCTGATGACGTTCACCCCGAGACTGCTGCCCCCGCACACCTGGCGAGCCGGGGGCGGATTGCCCGCTACGGTGCTCCTGCGGGCGCTGACCTCGGGCGCGTTCTTCACGCTGGAAGCCTTCGTCCCCCTGATGCTCAGCACGGCCCGGCATGTGCCAGGCGTTGTCACAGGGTTCGCGTTCACCGGGGCGGCACTGGCCTGGGCCGGAGCCTCCTGGATGCAAGGCCGCCTGCAGAACCGGGTGGCGCGGCACCGGCTGGTCGCCATCGGAGCCGGAATCATGGCAGCCGCGGTGGCGGTGGCGGCACTGTGCACCATACCGGCGGTGCCCCCGGCCGCGGCGGTGTCCTCGATGGCGATGGCCGCCTTCGGCATGGGGCTCGCGACGCCGTCACTCACACTGCTGTCGCTCGCGCACACTTCGGCCGACCGGCAGGGCTACGCGAGCGGTGCGATGCAGACCTCGCAGAACCTCGGCCAGACCCTGGTCCTGGCCGTGGCATCGGCCCTGTTCACGGCACTCTCATCGGCGTCGACGAACCGGCTCCCGGCATTCGCCGGAGCATTCGCGCTCCTGATCCTTCCCATTGCGGGTGCCGCCTGCCTGGCAGGCCGGACGCGCGTCACGGATGCGGGCCCGCACGATGCCCCGGAACTGCCCGTCGCCGCGGCGGAAGGACAGCTACGGTAGACCGATGCCACCGACGCCGCACCGTGCCGCGCTCCTCGTCATCGACATGCAGCACAAGATGAGGCCCATCATGCACCGCCCCGACCAGACCGTCACAACCATCGCGGGGCTCAACTCTCGGGCGCGTGCCGCGAACGTTCCCGTCATCACGGTTCAGCAGCGAGGGTGCGGCGATGCCTTGCCCGGACTGGCGCCGCGGAACGGAGAGCCGGTGGTGACGAAGACCTGTGCGGACGCCTTCCTGGACACCGATCTCGACGAGACGCTGATCCGGCTCGGCGTGACCGAGGTCCTGGTCACCGGGTTTGCCACCGAGAACTGCGTGGAGACGACCGCCCGCCAGGTCCTCAGCCACGGCTACGACCTGGTGCTGGTGGCGGACGGGCACACCACATCGGTCCGCTCCCTGCCAACGGACTTCGCCCCTGCGGACCAGTCGATCGCCCATCACAACGAGATCTACCGGCACATCGACTTTCCTGCCCGCAGTGTGCGGGTTCTGCCTGCCACAGAGATTGACTTCATGGCGCGGAAGCCGGAAGAGCCCGAGGGGTAGGACTGGGGACGTTCGCCACCGCCCCGTCAGCCGCCGCACTGCTTCAGCATCATCTGCTTGTCCGCCGTCGTCACCGGCAGCTGGTACTTCAGGGAGACCTGGGCGAACCGCACGCTGTACGCGCACCTGATGGTCTTGCTCGGCGGCAGCCAGGTCGCCGGGCCCGAGTCGCTCTTGGCGCCGTTGGCGGGGCCGTCCGCCGGGATCAGGTTGAGCGGGTCGTTGGCGATCTGCTCGCGCTTCTGCTTCGGCCAGTGCGCGGCGCCCATCTGCCAGTCGTAGGACAGCGGCATCACATGGTCGATCTGGACGGTGGTCGCGTGCGTCTTGGTCCACTGGATCGTCCGGCCCGTGTAGGGGTCGTGCAGCGTCATGGCGGTGACCACGCAGTTGGAGCCCTTGCGGTAGCTGAGGTTCTGGCCGTCACGCTTGAGCAGGTCGTTGCGGGTGTCGCAGCCGTTGTGCGCCCAGGGGACGCCGTCGACCGAGTCCATCCACGCGTAGCCGAACTCGTCCCGGTCGTACCCCGTCTTCGGCCCGCGCCCCTTCGTCGTCACCGTGCCGATGAGCTTGCGGGCGGCGGCCAGGTCGGCCTGGCCGGTCAGCGGGGCCAGGCCGGGCTTCGTGCCGTCCGGGTTCCGCAGCGGGCTGACGGCGTGTCCGTCCGAGGTGGGCGCCGGCGCCCCGCTGCGCGTGGCGGGGGCGGGCTGCGGTTCGGCGCCCTTGCACCCGGTGACGAGGGCGAGCGCGGCGCAGGCCGCCAGTCCGCCGCGCAGCAGGGCCCGCGCCCCGTCACGCCGTCCCGTACGGCCTTCGGTCCCACGGCCCGTCACAGCGCCCATGACTCCCACCCCTTGCCTCTCAGGTCCCGCCGCCCCTGGCCGGTGCGGGTCTGACTTACGTCTGCCCACCGTAACCAGGAACGTGTGCGGCCCTTTCGGGGGCGTGGAGAGGCACAAGGAGCGGATGGGGCGTATCGCGTCAGAACGCCCCCGTTGCCGTACGTCCGTTCGGGCTCTCCCCCCGGCTGCTCCCCCCTCCCCCTTGTGCTTCTACGATCCCACCACCGTGGCCAGGAACTCCCCCACCCAGCCCAGCAGTTCGCGGCCGACCAGCGGCTTGCCGCCGACCTTCGCCGTCTTGGGGCGGGGGACGAGGATCTGGTGGGTGGTGGGCTTGATCAGCGAGCCCGGGTAGAGGCGCTTGAGGCGCAGTTCCTGGGACTCGCGCAGCTCGACCGGGGCGAAGCGGATGTTCGTGCCCTGGAGGACGATCTCGGCGACCCCGCAGGCGCGGGCGAGCATGCGCAGGCCGGCCACCAGCAGCAGGTTCTCCACCGGCTCGGGCAGCTTGCCGTAACGGTCGGTCAGCTCCTCGCGGACCGCCTTGACGTCCTCCTCGGAGGTGGCGGAGGCGATGGCCCGGTACGCCTGGAGGCGCAGCCGCTCGCCCGGCGCGTACTCGTGCGGGACGTGCGCGTCGACCGGCAGCTCGATCTTGACCTCCAGCGGCGCCTCCTCCTCGATCTCCCCGGTCTCCAGCTGGCGCCGGTAGTCCGCGACCGCCTCGCCGACCATGCGGACGTACAGGTCGAAGCCGACGCCCGCGATGTGACCGGACTGCTCGCCGCCCAGCAGGTTGCCGGCGCCGCGGATCTCCAGGTCCTTCATCGCCACGTACATGCCCGCGCCCATCTCGGTGTGCTGGGCGATGGTCGCGAGCCGCTCGTGGGCCGTCTCCGTCAGCGGCTTCTCCGGCGGGTAGAGGAAGTACGCGTAGCCGCGCTCGCGCCCCCGGCCGACCCGGCCGCGCAGCTGGTGCAGCTGGGAGAGGCCGAAGTTGTCGCCGCGCTCCACGATCAGCGTGTTCGCGTTGGAGATGTCGATGCCGGACTCGACGATCGTGGTGGAGACCAGCACGTCGAACTTCTTCTCCCAGAAGTCCACCACCACCTGCTCCAGGGCCTGTTCGGACATCTGGCCGTGGGCGGTGGCGATCCGCGCCTCCGGGACGATCTCCCGCAGCCGGGCCGCCGCCCGGTCGATGGACTCCACCCGGTTGTGGATGTAGAAGACCTGGCCCTCGCGCAGCAGCTCACGGCGGACCGCCGCGCCGATCTGCTTCTCCTCGTACGGCCCGACGAAGGTCAGCACCGGGTGGCGCTCCTCGGGCGGGGTGGTGATCGTGGACATCTCGCGGATGCCCGTCACCGCCATCTCCAGGGTGCGCGGAATCGGGGTCGCGGACATCGTCAGCACGTCCACGTTGGCGCGCAGCTTCTTCAGCTGCTCCTTGTGCTCGACGCCGAAGCGCTGCTCCTCGTCGACGATGACCAGGCCCAGGTCCTTGAACTTGGTCTCGGAGGCGAACAGCCGGTGGGTGCCGATGACGATGTCCACCGAGCCCTCGCGCAGCCCTTCCAGGACCGCCTTCGCCTCGGTGTCGGTCTGGAAGCGGGAGAGCGCCTTCACACCGACCGGGAACTGCGCGTAGCGCTCGGAGAACGTGCCGAAGTGCTGCTGCACCAGCAGCGTGGTGGGCACCAGGACCGCGACCTGCTTGCCGTCCTGGACGGCCTTGAAGGCGGCCCGGACCGCGATCTCCGTCTTGCCGTACCCGACGTCGCCGCAGATCAGCCGGTCCATCGGGACCGACTTCTCCATGTCCTCCTTGACCTCGGCGATCGTGGTCAGCTGGTCCGGCGTCTCCGCGTACGGGAAGGCGTCCTCCAGCTCGCGCTGCCAGGGCGTGTCCGCGCCGAAGGAGTGACCGGGCGCCGCCATCCGGGCCGAGTAGAGCTTGATCAGGTCGGCGGCGATCTCCTTGACCGCCTTCTTCGCCCGCGCCTTCGTCTTCGTCCAGTCGGCGCCGCCGAGCCGGTGCAGGGTGGGCGCCTCGCCGCCGACGTACTTGGTGATCTGCTCCAGCTGGTCGGTCGGGATGTAGAGCCGGTCGCCGGGCTGGCCGCGCTTGGCGGGGGCGTACTCCACCACCAGATACTCGCGGGTCGCGCCCTGCACGGTGCGCTGCACCATCTCGATGTAGCGGCCCACGCCGTGCTGCTCGTGCACGATGTAGTCGCCCGCCTCCAGGGTGAGCGGGTCGATGGTCTTGCGGCGGCGGGCCGGCATCCGGGCGCCGTCCCGGCTCGCGGTGCGCTGGCCGGACAGGTCGGTCTCGGTGAGCACCGCCAGCTTGAGTGCCGGGTCGACGAAGCCGTGGTCGATGCAGCCGCACGCCACGTGCACCACCGACGCGGACATCTCCCCGAGGTCGGTGTCGAGCCGGGCGGCGATGCCCTCGCTGCCGAGCACCTCCACGGTGCGGGCGGCCGGGCCGTGGCCCTCGGTGACGTAGACCGCGCGCCAGCCCTCGGCGAGCCAGCCCTTGGTGTCGGCGAGCGCCCGGGCGGTGTCGCCGCGGTAGGTCTCGGGCGCGTGCATGCCCAGCTTGAGGGTGTCCCCGTCGCCGTCGAACGCCGTCTCGTCGGCGGCGAAGGGGGAGACGGTCCACCACATCATGTCCAGCTCGCGCGCCCGCTCCCGGACGTCCGCGATCGACCACAGGGAGGCCGCGCCGACGTCGATGGGCGCCTCCCCGCCGCCGGCCGTGGCCGCCCAGGACGCCTGGAGGAACTCCTGGGAGGTCGCCACCAGATCGGCGGAGCGGGTGCGCACCCGCTCCGGGTCGCACACGACGGCCATCGCGCCCTTGGGCAGCACGTCCAGCAGCAGTTCCATGTCGTCGACCAGGACCGGCGCCAGGGACTCCATGCCCTCCACCGCGATGCCCTCGGCGATCTTGTTCAGCAGCTCGCCCAGCTCCGGGTGCCGCTCGGCCAGGGCACGCGCGCGCGTGCGGACGTCCTCGGTGAGCAGCAGCTCGCGGCAGGGCGGGGCCCACAGGCCGTGCTCGGCGACCTCCAGGGAACGCTGGTCGGCGACCTTGAAGTACCGGACCTCCTCGACGTCGTCGCCCCAGAACTCGATGCGCAGCGGGTGTTCCTCGGTGGGCGGGAACACGTCGAGGATGCCGCCGCGGACGGCGAACTCGCCGCGCTTCTCCACCAGCTCCACGCGCGCGTACGCGGCGGCGGCCAGGGCCTCCACGATCGCGTTCAGGTCGGCGGTCTGCCCCGTGCGCAGCGCCACGGGCTCCAGGTCGCCCAGGCCCTTGACCTGCGGCTGGAGCACCGAGCGGATGGGGGCGACGACGACGGAGACCGGGCCGGTCTCCGGGTCGTCGGGCCTCGGGTGCGCCAGGCGGCGCAGCACGGCCAGGCGGCGGCCCACGGTGTCGCTGCGCGGGCTGAGCCGCTCGTGCGGGAGCGTCTCCCAGGAGGGGTACTCCACGACGCCCTCCTCCGGCAGCAGCGAGCGCAGGGCGGCGGCCAGGTCCTCGGCCTCGCGGCCGGTCGCCGTCACCGCGAGCACGGTGCGGGCGGTCTGCCTCGCCAGGGCGGCGACCGCGAAGGGGCGGGCGGCGGGGGGGCCGACGAGGTCGACGTGCATGCGGTTGCCGTCCGCGGCCGCGGTGATCGCTTCCGCGAGGGCGGGGTCCTTGACGACGGCGTCGAGCAGACCGTGCAGGCTCATGGAGGGGGCTTTCGTCCGGAGGTGGGCAACACGAAGGGCCCGGCTCGGGGGGCGGGCCGGGGTTCTTTCAGCGTACGACGCCGGAGGCGGGGCGGGTGGGGCTGTGGATAACCGGACGGTTTTCGGACGTGCGTTCGGTGAGGGTGGGGCGGGCTGGGACTGGTGGGGTGGTGGGCGTGCGGGTCCGGGGTTTCGCCCCCGCCGCCCCTTCCCGTCCCGTCCCCGGGGGCTGCCGCCCCCGGACCCCCGCTTCGGCCTGAACGGCCTCGTCCTCAAACGCCGGACGGGCTGGAACACGCACGCCCCGCCCCAAAACGCACCGCCCGGGGCGGAAGTCGTCGTGACTCCCGCCCCGGGTGGTTTCCCCGCGACCCCCGTCCACGGGGGTCCCTCGCGTCGCTGGTCCGTCAGTCCCTCAGTCCTTCAGTCCGTCGCGATCGCGTTCAGTACGTTCATCCGGCCCGCCCGGAAGGCCGGGACCAGGGCGGCGAACAGGCCCACGAAGGCCGAGCCGGCGAAGACGCCGATGATCGTCGGCCAGGGGATGTCCAGGACGCCCAGGCCCTCCAGGGCCAGCAGCTTCTGAGCGGTGGCGCCCCAGCCCATGCCGAGGCCGAGGCCGAGCAGCGCGCCGAACAGGGCGATGACCACGGACTCCATGCGGATCATGCGCCGCAGCTGCCGGCGGGACAGGCCGATCGCCCGCATCAGGCCGATCTCCCGGGTCCGCTCGACCACCGACAGGGCGAGGGTGTTCACCACCCCCAGGACCGCGACGATGATCGCCAGGGCGAGCAGGCCGTAGACCATGTTCAGCAGCTGGCCGATCTGGTCCTTCAGTTCCTTCTTGTAGTCGGTCTGGTCGCGCACCTGGTACTGCGGGTAGGGCTCCAGGGAGGTCTTCAGCGCCGCGTACGCCTCCTTCGCCTGGCCGTCCTTGGCCTTGGCGAACATGATCACGTTCGGCGGGACGCGGTCCTTGGGGACGTACTTCTCCATGGTGGCCAGGGACAGGTAGCGGGCGCCCTTGTCGATGGTGGTGTCGTCGCTGGTGATGGCGGCGACCTTGAGCTTCGCCGTCCGCGCGCCCTTGAAGGCGACGGTGAGGGTGTCACCGACGTGGACGCCGTGCGCCTTGGCGTACTCGTCGCCCACCGACATCGCGTCAGGGGCGTAGGCCGCCTTGAGGGTGCCCTCGGTGACCGTGCGGCGCACATCGTCGGCGTAGGACGGGTCCGCGGCCGTGACGCCGTCGCTGACGCTCTTGCCGTCCGGCGAGGTCAGGGTGGCGTCAAGCACCTTGTAGCGGGTGACGTGGGCCAGGCCCGGCGTCCGCTCGACGGCCTGCTCGGCCTGCGGGACGATCCGCTGGTTGCCCTGCACGATGAAGTCCGCGCCGACCGACTTGTCCAGCTGGTCGGTGGCCGAGGCCACCATCGAGGAGCCGACCACCGACAGGCACGCGACCAGCGCGAGGCCGATCATCAGGGCCGCGCCGGTGGCGCCGGTGCGGCGCGGGTTGCGCAGCGCGTTGCGCTCGGCCATGCGGCCCACCGGGCCGAAGGCCCGCAGCAGCACCGCGCTGATCACCCGGACCACGCCGCCCGCCAGCAGCGGGCCGATCACCACGAAGCCGATCAGGGTCAGCACCACACCGAGGCCGAGGACCGCCGAGCCGTCGCTCGCCTTGTCCGCGGTCGCCGCCGCGTACAGGGCGGCGGTGCCGGCGCCGGTGAGGACCAGGCCGATCAGCGCGCGCACCCAGCCGGCCCGGCCGTCGGCCGGCGTACCGGCGTCGCGCAGCGCGGCCATCGGGGAGACCTTCCCGGCCCGGCGGGCCGGCAGATAGGCGGCCAGGACGGTGACGACGATCCCGAGGACCAGGCCGGCCACCGGGGTGGTCGCCTTGATCGTCAGGTCGTCGGTGGACAGGTCCAGGCCCGCCGCGCCCATGAGCTTCATCAGCCCGATCGCGATGCCCACGCCCGCGCCGACACCGAGCACCGAGCCGACGAAGCCCAGCAGCAGCGCCTCGACCAGCACCGACCGGTTGACCTGCTTGCGGGAGGAGCCGATCGCCCGCATCAGGCCGATCTCCCGGGTGCGCTGGGCGACCAGCATGCTGAAGGTGTTGATGATCAGGAAGATGCCGACCAGGAAGGCGATCCCGGCGAAGCCGAGCATGGCGTACTTGATGACGTCCATGAACGACCCGAGGCTCTTGCGGTTCTCGTCCGCGTTCTCCTTGGCCGTCTGGATCTTGTACGAGCCGGCCTCGGTGCCGGAGGTGATGGCCTTGCCGGTGAGGGTGCGGGCCACGTTCTGCTTGAGCTGCTCGTCGGAGACGCCGCCCGCGGCGGTGACCTCGATCTGCGTGTAGCGGCCGGTGGCGCCGAGCAGGCCGCGCTGGGCGGTGGCGGTGTCGAAGTAGACGATGGCAGCGCCCGGGTTGGTCACCTTGAAGGCGGCGATGCCGACGATCCTGGCCTGCACGTCACCGGTCTGCGCGATCGTGCGCAGTTCGTCACCGAGCTTGAGGTGGTGCTTGTCGGCGGTACCGGCGTCGACCATCATCTCGGCCGGCCCGTGCGGGGCGTGGCCGGAGGTGATCTCCATCGACTTCAGTTCGTCGTCGCTCCAGTTGCCGGCGATCGTCGGGGCGCCGCTGGAGGAGCCCATGTTCTTGTTGTGCCGGTCGACGACGGTGACGTTCATCGAGGAGACGCCGCCCTCGGCGGACTTGACGCCCTCGACGTGCCGGACCCGGTCCAGGGTGGCGGCCGGCAGCGTCTCGGGCACGCCGCTCTGCGGGGTGTCGTCGCCCTTGGCCGCCCTGGGCGAGACGGTCACGTCGGAGGCCGTCACCCGGAACAGCTTGTCGAACGTCGTGTTCATCGTGTCGGTGAACACCAGCGTGCCGCAGACGAAGGCCACCGACAGCAGCACCGCGACCGCGGAGAGCGCCATCCGGCCCTTGTGCGCGAGGAAGTTGCGCAGGGAGGTCTTCAGGACGGTCATGACGTCCGTCCCCGGGCGTCGAAGTCCTTCATCCGGTCCAGCACCTGATCGGCCGTCGGCTGGTACATCTCGTCGACGATCCGGCCGTCGGCGAGGTACAGCACCCGGTCGGCGTAGGAGGCGGCCACCGGGTCGTGGGTGACCATGACGATGGTCTGGCCCAGCTCGTCCACGGACTGGCGCAGGAAGCCCAGCACCTCGGCGCCGGCCCGCGAGTCGAGGTTGCCGGTCGGCTCGTCACCGAAGATGATCTCGGGGCGGGCGGCCAGCGCCCGGGCCACGGCGACGCGCTGCTGCTGGCCGCCGGAGAGCTGGTTGGGCCGGTGCTTGAGCCGTCCGGCCAGGCCCACGGTCTCCACCACCCGCTCCAGCCACGCCCGGTCCGGCTTACGGCCGGCTATGTCCATGGGCAGGGTGATGTTCTCCAGCGCGTTCAGCGTGGGCAGCAGGTTGAACGCCTGGAAGATGAAGCCGATCCGGTCCCGGCGCAGCTGGGTGAGCTTCTTGTCCTTCAGGCCGGTGATCTCGGTCTCGTCGAGGTAGATCTGACCGCCCGTCACGGTGTCGAGACCGGCGAGGCAGTGCATCAGGGTGGACTTGCCGGACCCCGAGGGGCCCATGATCGCGGTGAACTGGCCGCGGGCGATGTCCACGTCGACGTGGTCGAGGGCGACGACCCGGGTCTCCCCGGTGCCGTACGCCTTCACCACCTGCCGCGCCCGTGCGGCGACGGCCGTGGGCCTTCCAGTACCCCCGTGCCTGGGAATGGTCACAGCCGATGTCACGGTACGTCTCCTAGGTCGGTCCAGCGAAGGATGTGATCGTCGTCGGTACGTCGACGAGTCTGGCCGGTGCGGGCTCCCGGCGCGCTGGTGCCCAGCGCAGTCTTCCGTGGGGGAAAACCCCACCCCCGTCGGTGCGGTGCGCCGCCCCCCAGCGGCGTAAAGCCAGATTAAGGAGAGGTCCCGGGGTCTCTCGTCCTCCGTCGGGACGAACCCTCCCCGACCCGGAGTACGGAGCAACCCCTAGGGGCTGTCCACCGGCAGGCGGACCCCGTCTCAGGGTCGCCTCCACCCGCCGGCGCACCGAGCCTCCACCCTCCCGCCACGGGAGGGTCAAACGGAGCGGCGGCGTCCGCGCTACGCCCCGCCGAGCCGTCCGGCAACTGGATCCCGCCCACCGTCCCGGCACGCCCGCGCGGCCGCCCGCGCGCGGCTGCCCGCGCGTGGGCGACCGCGGGGGTGACCGCGCGTGGGCGACCGCCGGGGCCTATTCCGCCCGGGGCCGTCCGGTCAGCGAGGTGATGCGGTGCTGCACGGTGTCCATCTGGGTCCGTACGTCGTCCCAGAGTTCACCGTGCTCGCGCAGCACCTGTTCGGTCTCCAGGGCGATCCGGTCCGCCCGCAGGCGGGCCTCGGCCAGCAGCTCCGCCGCGCGCGCCCGGGCCTCCTCCGGCGCCCGGTGGGTGGCCTCCCGGGCATCGGTGAGGGCCTGCTCGGCGGCGGCCAGGGCGGCTTCGGCCGCCGCCAGGCGCCGGGTGTGACCGGCCTCCAGCGCGGCTTGGCGCTCCGACTCCTCGCGCTCGAACGCGGCCAGCCGGGCGGTGTGCTCGCGGGACTGCTCGGTGAGCGTCCCGCAGGTGCGCTGCCGCACCTCCCGCAGCGCGGCCAGCGCCTCACCGCGGTGCTTCTTCACCTCGCGCCGCACCGCGACCCGCAGCTCGTCGGCCTCGCTCCGCGCCGCGAGCAGCCGCTGCCGGGTGCGTTCCTCCGCGTCGGCGCGTACGGCGTCGGCGCGCGCCCTCGCGGACTCCAGCAGGCCGTCGGCGTACGCCCGCGCCGAGTCCAGCCGCTCCTGCGCCTCGCGCCGCGCCCGTTCGCGCACCGCGTGCGCCTCGCGTACCCCGTGCTCGTACAGCTCGCGGGCGCCCTCGCCCAGCGACTCGTACGTCTGCTCGCCGAGCCGGGCCACGGCCTCCCGCAGCGCGGTCAGCTCCGCCTCCATGTTCTTGGCGAGGACGGTCAGCCGGGCGGCGCGCTCCCAGGCGGCGTCCCGGTCGTGGAAGAGGGCGTCGGCGTAAGCGTCGACCTGATCGGGGCGGTAGCCGCGTCCCCGTACGGCCACGAAGCCGTGGAACGAGACCGACGCCGCCGCCGATGACGCCGACGCCGCCGATGACACCGAGGCGCTGCCCATCCTGAACCCCTCTCCGCCCGGACGCCGCCGAAGGGATGCGACATGATGATTTCGCGCACATCTTTATGTATGGGGCGCAGATGTTCATAACGCGACACTCCGGGCGTACGGCCCGGTAGGCGGCCAACGACGAGGGGCCGGGCCCGGTCACTCGACCGGGCCCGGCCCCTCACCCGTGCTCACGTGCTCACGTGCTCACGTGCTCACGTGCTCACAGCAGTCCGTCCCACATCTGCTCAAGCAGCACCGACCACCAGCTCTCCGGCGAACCCAGCGCCGCCGGGTCGAGCGCGGCCAGCTGGGCCTGGAAGTCGACGGTCCAGCGGCCCGCCTGCTCCTGGTTGAGGCCGAAGCGCAGCCGCCACATCCGGCCCAGCAGGGCCAGGCAGCGCGCGAACTCCGGCAGGCCGGTGTTCACGAACTGCGGCGGCACGGACGTACCGCCGGGGCCCGCCTCCACCGGCACGGCCACGATGTTGGCGGTGCCGTACTGCACGCAGAGCGCCTTGCCGAAGTCGCTGCCCATCACGAGGTAGGAACCCGCGTCCGGGGCCGGCTGCGCCCCGCGCTCGGCGGCCAGCTCCGCCAGCGTCGGCACCGGGCGTCCCGGCTGGGCCTGCGCCCAGAAGAACGGGCCCATGTCCACCGGCAGGCCCGCCGCCACCAGCGTGTGCGCCACCAGCGGCGGCACGCCCTGGCGGGAGACCGCCGCCTGCTCGAACCGGAAGACACCCGGCCCGAACGCCGCGCCCAGCTCCTGGGCGACGGCCTCCGGCGGCACGGGCGGCGCGGGCGGCACCGGGGGCAGCGGCGCGCGCACCGGCGCCGGACGCGCCGGGCCGTCGGCCACCTGGTGCAGCTCCCCCTGGTGGGCCAGGAGTTGCCGCATGCCCTGCTGGCGGCTCGCGTGGTCGGTGCCGTACGGCGCGATGGACGTGATCCGCGCCTGCGGCCACTGCTCGCGGATCATCCGCGCGCAGTACGCGCCCGGCAACTGGCACGACTCCAGCTCGGTGTGCAGTTCGAGCACTTGGTCCGGCGGCACGTTCATGCCGCGCAGCTCGTGGAAGATCTGCCACTCCGGGTGCGGGGTGCCCGGCGCCGAGCGGCGGATCAGCTGCTGCTCGGAGCCGTCCTGCGCGCGGTAGCGCAGCACGGCCTGGTAGCCGGGGCCCACGGTCGGCTGCCCCTGCGGGGGATAGCCGTAGGCCGGGGGCTGCTGGCCCGGGACCGGTGGCTGACCGGGCGGGGGCATCGCGCCCGGAGGCAGGCCGGAGGGCATGCCGGGCGGCGGGCCGGGGGGCATGGGCTGCGGCGGGCCCGGAGGCGTACCGGGAGCGCCGGGCACGCCGCCGGGCATGCCGGGCGGGGCCGGCGGCGGCACGGGCGCGGCGGGGCCGCCCGGCGGGGGCGCGGCCAGCATGGTCGCGGCCTGGTGCACGGCGCCCTGGCCGGCGCCGGGGGCCCCGGGGGCGCCCGGAGCGCCGGGTCCGCCGGGTCCGGCGGGGGCGCCCGGCGGCTGCGGCGGACCCGGGACACCGGCGGCACCCGCAGTGCCTGCGGCGCCCGGGGTGTTGGGCGGCTGGGGCACGCCCGGCTGGTTCGGGTCGGCGAGCATGGTCGCGGCGTGGTGGACGCCGCCCGGGGGCGTACCGCCAGGAGTGCCCGGGGTGCCCGGACCGGCAGGGACCCCGGCAGGGGCCTGGGGGCCGTCGGGGCCCACCGCCGAGACGAGCCGGGTCGGCACGTAGCCGCCCGCGCCGCCCGGCGGTGTCGCGGGCGCCGCGCCCGGCCGCGCTCCCGGAGTGCCGGGGGCGCCCGGCGGCGGGGGCGTGTGCGAAGCGCCCTGGCCGCGGCGCGGCGGAGGTGCCGCCTTGCTCGTCGCGGCGTCGGCGATGTCACCGGCGTTCGGCGGCAGCGGGGCACCCGGCGGCGCGGCGGCGGGCGCGCCCGGGGCACCGGGGCCCTGCGGGTGGCCGGAGGAGGCCGCGCCGGGCGGCGGAGGCGGGGTGGCCTGGCTGCCGGGAGTGCCCGGAGCGCCCGGGGCGGGCGGCGGGGGCGGAGTCCCGGGACCGCCGGGCGCCTGCGGATAGCCGTACGGCGCGCCGACCGGCGGCGGAGGAGGCGGCGGAGCCGCCGGACCACCCGGAACCGGCGGCGGAAGCGGAGCCCCCTGGCCCCCCGGAACCGGCGGCGCCGAAGCGCCCGGGCCCGGCGGCGGCAGCGGGGCGCCCGGAGTGCCCGCGGCCGGCGGAGGCGTAAGCGGCGTGCCGCCCTGGGCGGTGCCGGGCGTGCCCGGAGCGCCGCCCGGGCCGTCGGTGTCGGCGAGCGCCGGGGCCACCGTCGTCCGCGGAAGGGCGCTGCCGCCCGCCATCAGCGCCGTCTTGGCGTCCGAGGAGGACGCGGGCGGCGGGGTGCCGCCGGGGACGCTCAGCGGCGGGGCGAACACCGTCGCGGGCAGCGGTACGGAGCGGTCGTCACCGGCCTCCGCGTTGGTGTCCGTACCGGCCCACGGAGTCGCCCCCACCGGCACCGCGGGCGCACCCGCGCCGGTACCCGTACCCGCGGGCGCACCCGCGCCGGTACCCGCACCCGCACCCGCGCCGGTGCTCGTTCCGTCCCCGGACCCGGACCCGCCCTGGGTTCCCGCGTCGCCCGAGTCCCCCGAAGCAGCCGCGCCCCCGCCGCGCCGGTCCGGGATGCCCAGCTTGTCCGCCGCCTCCTGGAGCCATTCCGGCGGGCTCAGCAGGAACGAGGTCTGGTTCAGGTCCACCCGCGCGGCAGGCGCCGGCGCGGTGGCCTCGGCGGGCTCCGGGCGGCCGTACTCCTCCTCGTACCGGCGGATCACCTCGCCCACCGGCAGGGCGGGCCACAGTGTGGCCTCGCCGCTGTCCCGGGCGATGACCAGCCGGTGCGCGCCCCCGTCCGAACGCGGGCCGTCCGCCCGGTCCTCGGCCCACACCACGAACCCGAGTTCGAACTCCCGTACCCGCACCTCGCGGTGCTGGTACGCCGGCATCTCACCGTTGATCCACTCTTCGGCGCGCTCCTGCGCCTGCGCGAACGTCACCATCGCTCAGCTCACTCTCCCACCGGGGACGCGGCGGACGGCGCGGCGGCGACCGGGACGGCACGCGCGAAGCCGCCGTCCACCATCAGGTTCGCCACCGTCTCCAGCTCCGGCGGGGAACCCGCCAGCCGGGACAGGAACGCGTCGAAGTCCGTCCCGCACGGCAGCAGCAGGCGCTCCACCCGCTCCGCCTGCGGCCACGACGGATCGACGTCCCGCACATCGTCGTACGCGCAGAACCACACCGAACCGGTCCGCTCGCCCTTCACCTTCACCGCGAGCAGGCCGCCCTGCACGAAACCGACCCCCAGGTAGTCCTTGGTGAGGTGGTCGCGCAGGCACTTGTTGACGTACACGAGGTCGTTGACCGCCGCCTCCTCGCGCACCGTGAAGAACGGCTGGTCGATCAGCAGGCCCAGCTCCGCGTCGAGCGCCGTGCCCACCGGCGCGCAGCCGCCCGCCGCCTTCAGGAAGGAACGGTAGGCGCCCGGCAGCCGGTACCCGAGGTCCTCCTCGACCCCCAGCACCTGCTGCTCGAAGACCGCCGCGCCGGACTTGGGCAGCCCGAAGTGCGCGGGCCGCGTCTCCTGCAGCGGGCGCGTGCCGCGCTTGGACTGGTCGACGTCGGCGGTCGTGATCCCGCCGTGGTGCCGCAGCAGCGCCTTCACCTCGACCGGGACCAGCTCCAGGCGCCGGCCGCCCGCCACGTGGTGCCACGTCCAGCCGTGCGGGGTCGCCACGCTCGGCACGGTGTCCCACAGTTCGTGGCCGGTCGCCGCCAGCGCCGCGTTCGCCGACACGTAGTCGGTCAGCCGCAGCTCGTCGACGCCGAAACCCTCCGGCGGCTCCGCGATCTCCACCGCGGCCCGCGCGTACGGCGAGAAATCGGGGTACCCGTGCTCGTCCACCCGCACCCCCCGGGGATGCCGGGTGGCCCGGACCGGGTCCGGGAACTGCACGACCTGCCCGGCATAGGCCGCGTTCGGCGGCGCGGTGTGTCCTGCGGCCTGGCGGCCGGGTGGAACCCCCAGCCCGAGCCGACCTGTCGTCATGGCGGTTGCCCCCTGCGGCATTCTGCACGGCCCGTGCCCGGGCGGCTCGCTCGCCACCCGCCACGACCCGTGTCGACTACTGATCTCCCACGCGTCGGCCGTGCGGAGTACGGCGCGCACGGCGTGCCGACAGCCTATGCGGTACGACGACACCGGTCACCGGGCCACCGCCCACCGGCCGCGCACCGCCGCCCGGTCCCGGCGACCCCGCCGTGACCAGCCGTCACCCCGCTGTGACGCACCGCCCCTGTACGGGCGTGTCGCACCGCCCCAGCTTCCGCAGCGGCCACACGATTTGGCACCCTGTGTCCTTCGGGGGGATGCCCGGGAGGGGAAAAGATGATCATGAAGGCGACGCAGCCGGCACCGCACACCGGCGCCTCGGGCGACCCGCGGATCGGCTGGAGCAGCACCGGGACGCCGCACGCCCCCGCCCTGCGCCACCGCCGCGACGGCATACTCCCCACCATCGCCGCCGCCCTGTCGGTGCGCGGCGCCACCCTCACCGGCACCGCCGCCCGCGGCGAGGAACCGCCCGCCCTGCACCCCCTCGTACAGGATTTCCTCGACACCCTCACCAGCGCCCAGCGCGACCGCTTCACCGGCCGCTGCGCCGAGACCATCCTCATCTCCCGGCACATCGCCGCCGTGGACGCCACCCGCAGCAAACGCGCCTCGCGCAGACCCATGACCAACGGCGAGGCCCGCAAGGCCCTCAAGCAGGCCAAGCTCACCGCCCGCCGCATCCGCGAGGACGGCGACCCGCTGCACGGCGGCTTCGCCGCCCCCTGCCGCGCCTGCACCGCGCTCAGCGCCCACTTCGGCGTCTACATCGTCGACCCCGCGGACGGCAGAGCCTGACGGCCCGCGTACCGGGCCCGCGGCACGGCCCGCACCACCACCACCGCCGCGACGGACACCGGCGAACGCCGACGAAGAGCAGAAGACACCCAAGAGCCGAGCTGAAGAGCAGATGCACGCCGACAGACACCCCTCGCCCAGGCCCCCGGCCCCCCTCGAACAGGGCGGCGCCCCGGCCCGCTTCCCCGCGCCCGTGGACGCCGTGCTGCGCGCCGCCGGCTGGCAGCCGGGGCGCTGGGACATAAAGCAGGCCGAGGTCTGGGCCGACACCCTGCGCGAGCACCGCTCCCCGGCCGGCCACCGGCACACCGTCTTCCCGGCGGCCGTCGAGGCCTGGGCCGAGTTCGGCGGCCTGCGTCTGGCCCCCACCGGGCCCGGCCGCCAGATCGCGCCCGCCGCGCTGGACCTCGACCCGCTGCACGGCCTCCACATGGCCCGCACCCTGGGCGACCTCGGCCGCGCCCTCGGCTCCGACGTCTGCCCGCTGGGCTCCGAGACCGACACCCAGGCCCTGCTGGCCATCGACGCCGAGGGCCGGGTCCACGCCCTCGACCACACCGGCGACTGGTACCTCGGCCCCGGTATCGACCAGGCCCTGACCGCCCTCGTCTCCGGCATAGCGCCGGTCCGCCTGACCGCGGGCTGACCCCGGCCGGAACACCCGCGCGCCGACCGGCCTGGACGCCCGCGCGCGGCAGCCGGTGGCCCTACGCCGCCGGGATCACCGCCGACACCCGGAAACCGCCCGCGTCCGTGGGTCCCGACACGAACACGCCGCCCAGCGCCACGACCCGCTCCTTCATGCCGAGCAGGCCGTTGCCGCCGGACGGCAGCCGTGCCGCCGACGCCGACGACGGCTCCGGCGGCGCCTCGTTCTCCACCTGCATCGCGATCTCCGCGCCCCGGTGCGCCAGGCGTACGTACGTCTTGGCGCCGGCCGCGTGCTTGTGGACGTTGGTCAGCGCCTCCTGCACCACCCGGTACGCCGTCTGCTCGATCTCGGACCCGTACGAGCGGACCTCGCCCTGCACGGACAGGTCCACCACCATGCCCGCGGCCGCCGACTGCCCGACCAGCTCCTCCAGCTCCGCCAGGCACGGACCCTCGGCGCCCGGCGCCCCGTCGGCGGCCCGCGAGGCCGCGGCGGCCGCGGCGACGCCCACCGCCACCAGCGGCACGGACGCGGCGGCCCGCCGCTCGATCCGCCGCTCGGGCACCTCGCCGCTGCGCAGCACCCCGAGCATCTCCCGCAGCTCGGTCAGCGCCTGCCGCCCCATGTCCCCGACCAGCGCGGCGTTGCGCACCGCCTTCTCGGGGTCCTTGCGCGCCACCGCCTGCAGCGCCGCCGCGTGCACCACCATCAGGCTCACCCGGTGGGCGACCACGTCGTGCATCTCCCGGGCGATGCGGGTGCGCTCCTCGCCGCGCGCCCACTCGGCCCGCTCCTCGGCCCGCTCCGCGAGCAGCTGCAACTCCCGCTCCAGGCTGTCCGCCCGCTCCCGCAGCGACTCCATCAGCCGCCGCCGGGCGCCGACGTACAGGCCGAGCAGCACCGGCGGGGCGGTCAGCCCGAGCGACGTGGTGACCGCCGCGAACGGCACGAACCAGTCGCCCAGCGTGAAATCGCCCCGGGCCATGTCCTGCCGCACCCGCACGAACGTCACGATCATCGTGCCCAGCAGCGACATCCCGGCCAGCGCCCCGATGATCCGCCGCGGCAGCTCGCAGGCGGCCAGCGTGTACAGCCCGACGATCCCCATCAGGAAACCCATCTGGGCCGGTGTGACGGCGATCGCCACCAGCACCACGGCGATCGGCCACCGCCGCCGGATCAGCAGCACCGACCCGGCCAGCAGCCCGAACACCACTCCGGCGGCCACCGGCACGCCCGCGTCCCGCGCGAACGGCACCCCTTCCGCCGCGCACTCCGCCGCCGACGCCAGCGCCAGCGCCCCGTCGAACAGCGCACTGCGCCACCGCGCCCACCACCACGGCCCGGTCCCGGCCGCGGCGCGCTCTTCCCCCGTCGTGGTCATACCTCCACCCTACGGGCGCGCGCCGGGGCGTCTCCGGTGAGTTTCGCGCACCGCGCGCGGGCGCATCACCGCACACCGTCGCGTCGGGGGCGCCGGGTACGGCATAGTGGTGTCGCGTGCCGGACCGATCACCGGATCGGACCTGCCGCGCCGCCCATCCCGGATCGTCTAAGGGCAGGACAAACGGTTTTGGTCCGTTGAATGAGGGTTCGAATCCTTCTCCGGGAGCCACGCCGTCCACGGCGCCGTCACGGGTCCTGATCCTTCCGGGTCGGGACCCGCTCTCCGCTCCGCCGCCCTGACCCGCCAACCGCCCCGGTATCCTGCGGATGTCCACCTCACCCACAGCCGAAGGGCATCCCGTGAGCGCCATCCGCCCGGCAGCCGTCGTCGTTCTCGCAGCGGGTGAGGGCACCCGTATGAAGTCGGCCACACCCAAGGTCCTGCACGAGCTGTGCGGCCGCTCCCTGGTCGGTCATGTGCTGGCCGCCTCGCGCGAGTTGGAGCCCGAGAACCTGGTCGTGGTGGTCGGGCACGCGCGCGAGAAGGTGACCGCGCACCTGGCCGAGGCGGACCCGGGGGCGCGTACCGCCGTGCAGGAGAAGCAGAAGGGCACCGGGCACGCCGTCCGCACCGCCCTGGCGGAGCTGGGCGGCGCTGTCGAGGGCACCGTGATCGTGGTCTGCGGCGACACCCCGCTGCTGACCGGCGGGACGCTGCGGCGGCTGGCCGCGGTCCACCACGAGGACGGCAACGCGGTGACCGTGCTGAGCGCCGAGGTGCCGGACGCCACCGGGTACGGCCGGATCGTGCGCGAGGGCGAGCGCGGCGCGGTGACCGCGATCGTGGAGCACAAGGACGCGACCGAGGCGCAGCGGGCGATCCGGGAGATCAACTCCGGGGTGTTCGCGTTCGACGGGCGGCTGCTGGCCCAGGCGCTGGGGCAGGTGCGGACGGACAACAGCCAGGGCGAGGAGTACCTCACCGACGTCCTCGGCATCCTGCGTGCGGCGGGCCACCGGGTCGGGGCGTGCGTGGCCGGCGACCACCGGGAGATCGCCGGGATCAACAACCGGGTGCAGCTCGCCGAGGCCCGGCGGGCGCTGAACGAGCGGCTGCTGACGGCCGCGATGCTGGCCGGGGTGAGCGTGGTCGACCCGGCGACGACCTGGGTGGACGTGACGGTGACGTTCGAGCAGGACGTCACCGTGCTGCCGGGCACGCAGCTGCACGGCGCGACGCACCTGGCCGAGGGCAGCACGGTGGGCCCCAACAGCCGGCTGACCGACACCCGGGTGGGCGCCGGGGCGCGGGTGGACAACACGGTCTCGGACGGCGCCGTGGTGGGCCCGGAGGCGTCCGTGGGGCCGTACGCGTATCTGCGGCCGGGCACCCGGCTGGGGCCGGGGTCCAAGGTGGGCACGTACGTGGAGACGAAGAACGCGCGGATCGGCGAGGGCACGAAGGTGCCGCACCTGTCGTACGTGGGGGACGCGACGATCGGTGAGTACACGAACATCGGCGCGGCGAGCGTGTTCGTGAACTACGACGGGGAGAGCAAGCACCACACGACCGTCGGCTCGCACTGCAAGACGGGTTCGGACAACATGTTTGTGGCTCCTGTCACGATCGGGGACGGCGCCTACACCGCCGCCGGGTCCGTGATCACGAAGAACGTGCCGCCCGGTTCGCTGGCCGTGGCCCGCGGCCAGCAGCGGAATATCGAGGGCTGGGTGGCGCGCAAGCGCCCCGGGAGCGCGGCCGCGAAGGCGGCCGAGGCGGTGGCCCCGAAGGGGCAGGGCGAGGACTGACCGGAAACAGGTGCGTCGAACACGGCGTACCGTGATAAGTGCACATCCGCACCCCACCAGCTGAGACGGCCTCTCGCGCACGGTTGACACGGTTGACGAGGTCTGCTCGACATCCAGCTGCGTACACCCTCTGAGGAGACAGTGCTGTGACCGGGATCAAGACGACCGGCGAGAAGAAGATGATGTTCTTCTCCGGCCGCGCCCACCCCGAGCTTGCCGAGCAAATCGCCCACCAGCTGGGGATCGGGGTCGTCCCGACCAAGGCGTTCGATTTCGCCAATGGTGAGATCTATGTGCGGTATCAGGAGTCGGCCCGTGGCGCCGACTGCTTCCTGATCCAGAGCCACACCGCTCCGATCAACAAGTGGATCATGGAGCAGCTGATCATGATCGACGCGCTGAAGCGCGCGTCGGCCCGGTCGATCACGGTGATCGTGCCGTTCTACGGTTACGCGCGGCAGGACAAGAAGCACCGCGGACGTGAACCGATCTCGGCGCGTCTGGTGGCGGACCTGATGAAGACGGCCGGCGCGGACCGGATCCTCGCGGTGGACCTGCACACGGACCAGATCCAGGGCTTCTTCGACGGCCCGGTGGACCACCTGTTCGCGCTGCCGCTGCTCGCGGACTACGTGGGCAGCAAGGTGGACCGCGCCAAGCTGACGGTCGTGTCCCCGGACGCGGGCCGGGTGCGGGTGGCGGACCGGTGGTGCGACCGGCTGGGCGCGCCGCTGGCGATCGTGCACAAGCGCCGGGACAAGGACGTGGCGAACCAGGTCACGGTGCACGAGGTCGTCGGTGATGTCGAGGGCCGGATCTGCGTCCTGGTGGACGACATGATCGACACCGGCGGCACGATCTGCGCGGCGGCGGACGCGCTGTTCGCGCACGGCGCGGAGGACGTCATCGTGACGGCGACGCACGGTGTGCTGTCGGGTCCGGCGGCGGACCGGCTGAAGAACTCGAAGGTGAGCGAGTTCGTGTTCACGGACACGCTGCCGACGCCGGGCGAGCTGGAGCTGGACAAGATCACGGTGCTGTCGATCGCGCCGACCATCGCGAGCGCGGTGCGCGAGGTGTTCCAGGACGGTTCGGTGACGAGCCTCTTCGACGAGCAGTAACGATCACTCGGTAACGATCGTTTTGGTTCGGGCCTCCCCTGCCGAGTAGACTGCTGCAGTTGCTCGGCGAGGGAGGCCGTGTCCGTTTCCGAACGGGTGCGGCGGTCCGTTATCGACGCGCTCTTCGTAGCAGGCCGTTCGTATGGCCGGGTGACCACAGACCCCCTGATTTTTCTACGAGGAGTGAAGAGCATGTCCGAGGTGAAGCTGTCCGCCGAGACGCGTACCGAGTTCGGCAAGGGTGCCGCCCGCCGGGTCCGCCGTGAGAACAAGGTTCCCGGTGTGCTCTACGGCCACGGCACCGAGCCGCTGCACCTGACGCTGCCGGGCCACGAGCTGCTGCTCGCCCTGCGTACGCCGAACGTCCTGATCTCCCTGGACATCGACGGCAAGTCCAACGAGCTGGCCATCCCGAAGGCCGTGCAGCGCGACCCGCTGAAGGGCTTCCTTGAGCACGTCGACCTGCTGCTGGTCAAGCGCGGCGAGAAGGTCAACGTCGAGATCCCGGTGCACACCGAGGGCGAGCTGGCCCCCGGCGGCAACCTGCTGGAGCACGTCCTGGCCGCGCTGCCGGTCGAGGCCGAGGCCACCCACATCCCCGAGGCCGTCACGGTCTCCGTCGAGGGCCTGGAGGCCGGTGCCTCCGTCCACGCCAAGGACATCACGCTGCCCAACGGCGTGACGCTGGCCGTCGAGGAGGACGCCGTCGTCCTGCAGGTGCTGGCCGCGCAGGCCGAGGAGGCCCCGGAGGACGAGGCCGCCGAGGGCGAAGAGGCCGCCGAGGCCTGATCCTCGGCCTGTCGTTCGTTTCCGCCGGCCGCCGCTGCCCGCACGTCGAGTGCGGGGGGCGGCGGCCGGCGCGTATCAAGGAGAGATGGACGTGACCACCCCGGCGACTTCCGCGAACGCCCCCTGGCTGATCGTGGGCCTCGGCAATCCCGGACCGGAGTACGCCATGAACCGGCACAACGTGGGGTTCATGACGGTGGATCTGCTGGCCGGCCGCATCGGGGGCCGGTTCAAGCGGGCGGGCAAGGCGCAGGCGCAGGTCGTGGAGGGGCGGATCGGCCCGCCGGGCCCGGGCAGCCGCCGGGTGGTGCTGGTGAAGCCGATGTCGTTCATGAACCTGTCCGGCGGCCCGGTGAACGCGCTGCGCGAGTTCTACAAGGTGCCGCTCGGCAACATCGTGGCCGTCCATGACGAACTGGACATCGACTACGGCACGCTGCGGCTCAAGCTGGGCGGCGGGGACAACGGGCACAACGGCCTGAAGTCGATGACCAAGGCGATGGGCGCGGACTACCACCGGGTGCGGTTCGGGATCGGACGCCCGCCGGGCCGGATGCAGGTGGCGGACTTCGTGCTGAAGGACTTCTCGTCGGCGGAGCGCAAGGAGCTGGACTACTTCGTGGACCGGACGGCGGACGCGGTGGAGTGCCTGCTCGCCGAGGGCCTGGAACGGACACAGAGCACGTACAACTCGTGACGGCCCGCCCCTCGGCGGCGCGGGACGGTCGCGGTGACGCGGTGCGGTGACGACGTGTGGGGCGGGCCGTACACGCCCCGCTCGGCGGGCTCGGCGGCCCGCGCCCGGGTGGAGATCGACGCGGTGGCGGTGCCCAGGGGTCACACGTACGGCGTGGTGGTGAAGCCCGGCACCGGCGAGGTGCCGCGGTCGGGTCCGGCCGGAGTGCCGTACGCCTGGGCCCCTCTGGGCGGCGCCCTGCTGACGGCGGCGTTCCTGGCGCTGTGAGGCGTACGGGAGCACGGCGCGCGTACGTGGCGTGACGACGGCGGCCCCGGGTTCGTGCCGTACGAACCCGGGGCCGCCGTCGTGTCCGCGTGCGCGGTCAGCCGGTGTTGCGCAGGCCGGCCGCCACGCCGTTGACGGTGAGCAGCAGGGCGCGGGCGAGCAGCGGGTCGGCCTCCTGGCTCGCCGCCGCCGCGTCGCGCTGCCGCTTGAGCAGGGCGACCTGGAGGTAGGAGATCGGGTCCAGGTAGGCGTCGCGGATGGCGAAGGTCTGCTTGAGGTCCGGGTGGGCTTCGAGGAGTTCGCCCTCGCCGGTGATCCTGAGGATCTCGCCGAGGGTGAGTTCGTGCTCGGCCCTGATGGTGTCGAAGACGTGCTTCAGCTCGTCGGGCACGAGCGTGTCGACGTAGTGCTGGGCGATGCGCAGGTCGGTCTTGGCCAGGGTCATCTCGACGTTGGAGACGAAGTTGCGGAAGAAGTGCCACTGCTCGCGCATCTCGTCGAGCACGGTGTCCAGGCCCGCCTCGCGCAGCGCCTTGAGCCCGGAGCCGACGCCGAACCAGCCGGGGACGATCTGCCGGGACTGGGTCCAGCCGAACACCCACGGGATGGCGCGCAGGCCGTCCAGTCCGGCGCCGGAGTCGGGCCGGCGCGAGGGCCGGGAGCCGAGGTGCAGGTCGGCGAGCTGGTCCACGGGGGTGGAGGCGAAGAAGTACGCCGGCAGGTCCGGGTCCTCCACGAGCCTGCGGTAGGCGGCGTGGGCGGCGTCGGAGACGACGTCCATCGCCGCGTCCCAGCGGGCCAGCGCCTCGCCGGACTGGCGGGGGGCGGTGTGCAGGGCGGACGCCTGGAGGGTGGCGGCGACGGTCAGTTCCAGGTTCTCCCGGGCCAGGGAGGGGATGAGGTACTTGTCGGAGATGACCTCGCCCTGCTCGGTCACCTTGATCTCGCCCTCCAGGGTGCCCCAGGGCTGGGCGAGGATGGCGTCGTGGGTGGGGCCGCCGCCGCGGCCGACGGTGCCGCCGCGGCCGTGGAAGAGGCGCAGCCGCACGCCGTAGCGGTGGGCGACGTCGCGCAGCCGGCGCTGGGCGCGGTGGATCTCCCACTGGGAGGTGGTGATGCCGCCGAACTTGGAGGAGTCGGAGTAGCCGAGCATGACCTCCTGCACGTCCCCGCGCAGCGCGACCAGGCGCCGGTAGGACGGGTCGGAGAGCATGTCCTCCAGGATGGTGTCGGCGGCCTTCAGCTCGTCGGTGGTCTCCAGGAGCGGCACGATGCCGATCTTCGCCCAGCCGGCGTGCAGGTCGAGCAGCCCGGCCTCGCGGGCGAGGACGGCGGCGGCGAAGACGTCGTCGGCGCCCTGGCACATGGAGATGATGTACGACTCGATGACCTCGGGCCCGAAGACCTCCAGGGCGCGCCTGACGGTGCTGAAGACGCCGAGGGTCTTGGCGCCGGCGGCGTCGACCGGGGCGGGGGTCGGGGCCAGCGGCCGCCGCGAGCGCAGTTCCTTGGCGAGCAGCTTGGCGCGGTACTCGCGGGGCATGTCGGCGTAGCGCCAGGACTCCTCGCCGAGCCGGTCGAAGAGCTGGCCGAGGGCGTGGTGGTGGGCGTCGGCGTGCTCGCGGACGTCCAGGGTGGCGAGCTGGAGGCCGAAGGCGGCCAGGGTGCGGATGGTGCGGGCCAGGCGGCCGTCGGCGAACAGGCCGCCGCGGTGCCGGCGCAGCGAGTCCTGGAGCAGGCGCAGGTCGGCGAGGAGTTCGGCGGTGCCGAGGTAGTCGCGGCCGTCCTCGTGGCCGGTGGAGCGGGCCAGGCGGCGCTTGGTGTTGACGAGCTTCTGGCGCACGCAGGTGGCCTTGAGCCGGTAGGGCTCCTCGGCGTTGAGGCGCTTGTAGCGGGGGCTGATCTCGGGCAGGTTCTCCAGGTCGGCCTGGAGGGAGGCGAGCAGTTCCTCGGTGGCGCCGGCGTAGCGGATCGAGTTGGACAGGAAGCCGCGCAGCTCGTCGACCATGTCGAGGGCGTCGTTGATGCCGTGCTCGTGCTGGAGGATCAGCACGTCCCAGGTGACCTGCGGGGTGACGTTGGGGTTGCCGTCGCGGTCGCCGCCGATCCAGGTGCCGAAGGTGAGGGGGCGGGTGTCGTCGGGGAGGGTGACGCCGACGCGCTCCAGTTCGGCGGTGAGGTCCTCCAGGACGTCGCCGACGGCGCCGGCGTGCAGTTCGTCGAGGTAGTAGATGGCGTTGCGGGCCTCGTCGGTGGGCTCGGGGCGGACGACGCGCAGTTCGTCGGTCTGCCAGACGAGGTCGATGTTCTCGGCGAGCCGGATGTCCAGGCGGCGGCGGTCGGACTCGATGACCGGGGTCTCCAGGAGGGTGGCGATGCGCCGGAGCTTGTTGAGGACGGAGCGGCGGGCGGCCTCGGTGGGGTGCGCGGTGAACACGGGGCGCACATTGAGGTTCTGCACGCTCTCGCGCAGGTGCTCGGGGTCGGCGTCCTTGAGCCGGTCCGCGGTGCGGGCGAGCAGGCCGCCCTCGGCGGCGCGGCGGGCGCGCAGTTCCTTGCCGCGGTGCACCTGCTCGGTGACGTTGGCCAGGTGGAAGTAGGTGGAGAAGGCGCGGACCAGCTTGGCCGCGGTCTCCAGTTCGGTGCCGCGCAGCAGCTCGGCGGCGGCTTCGCCGTCCTCCCGGGTGAGGCGGCGGACCCTCTCGACCAGGTCGAGAAGCTCGGGACCCTCCTGCCTCACCAGGGTCTCCCCCAGGAGGTCACCCAGTCGGCGGATGTCGGCGCGCAGCTCGCTGCTGGACGTCGTCTGATCGTCGGCACTGCTCACAGGTGCGGCTCCTTGCAGTGTTCAGAAGGTGTGTCGCGCCAGCGACTCCCTGAAAGGGCGGTGGTGGGCGACGGGTGGGGTCGTCTGGGAGGTACCCGGACGGGTGCCGCGCGGCGGGAGCCGCATACGGGCCGGGCATCCGGGAAGGAATCTTCTTCAGCGGACCGCGCTGTCCGACCGACACCAAGTCTAGGTGGCGGGTGGGACGCGCAGGCCAGGGGCTCTTGCCGCGCGGCGACGCACTGCCATACTTACGTCGCCGTAGGTTACGGAACCGTAGGGAGCTGAAGGTTTCGGAGCCCCCGGCGCCCTGTCCCGACCCTCGACCCCACAGGGGACGCCCATGACCACAAGCTCCTCCGACGTGATCGACGACGCCCAGGAGGCGGCCGCCGGCGCGCTGCCCTCCGCCACGCTGGGGGGTGAGCAGAAGCGTTCGATCGAGCAGATCACGCTGCTGCTGTTCATCACCGTTCCGTTCCTGGCGCTGGTCGCGGCGGTGCCGCTGGCGTGGGGGTGGGGGGTGAGCTGGCTGGACCTCGGTCTGCTGGTCTTCTTCTACTACCTCGGCTGCCACGGCATCACCATCGGTTTCCACCGGCACTTCACACACGGCTCGTTCAAGGCCAGGCGGCCGCTGAAGATCGCGCTGGCCGTCGCGGGCTCGATGGCGGTGGAGGGCCCGCTGGTGCGGTGGGTGGCCGATCACCGCAGGCACCACAAGTTCTCCGACCACGAGGGCGACCCGCACTCGCCGTGGCGCTACGGCGAGACCGTACCGGCGCTGATGAAGGGCCTGTGGTGGGCCCATGTGGGGTGGATGTTCGACGAGGAGCAGACCCCGCAGGAGAAGTACGCGCCGGACCTGATCAAGGACCCGGCGCTGCGGGCGGTCTCGCGGCAGTTCGTGCTGTGGACGGTGGTGTCGCTGGCGCTGCCGCCGCTGATCGGCGGGCTGGCGACGATGTCGTGGTGGGGCGCGTTCACCGGCTTCTTCTGGGGTTCACTCGTCCGGGTGGCGCTGCTGCACCACGTGACGTGGTCGATCAACTCGATCTGCCACGCGGTCGGCAAGCGGCCGTTCAAGTCGCGGGACCGCTCGGGCAACGTGTGGTGGCTGGCGGTGCTGTCCTGCGGCGAGTCCTGGCACAACCTGCACCACGCCGACCCGACCTCCGCCCGGCACGGGGTGGAGCGCGGCCAGCTGGACTCCTCGGCGCGGATCATCCGCTGGTTCGAACAGCTCGGCTGGGCGTACGACGTGCGCTGGCCGTCACGCTCGCGTATCGATTCCCGGCGCAACACCGGTGATCGCGGCTCCCGGCGCCGGAAGGAGACCGCCGAGGCGGCATGATTGACGCCGTGGCGACCGACTCCAGCACCCCCAGCAACGACAAGCCGCGGCGCGCGCGCCGCACCCGTATGACCGGTGCCGAGCGCCGCCAGCAGCTGCTGGAGATCGGTCGCACCCTGTTCGCGGCGAAGGGCTTCGAGGGCACGTCGGTGGAGGAGATCGCGGCGAAGGCCGGGGTGTCCAAGCCGGTGGTGTACGAGCACTTCGGCGGCAAGGAGGGCCTGTACGCGGTGGTGGTGGACCGCGAGATGCGGTGCCTGCTGGACATGGTGACCGGCTCGCTGACCGCCGGCCATCCCCGGGAGCTGTGCGAGCAGGCGGCCTTCGCGCTCCTGGACTACATCGAGGAGTACACGGACGGCTTCCGCATCCTGGTCCGCGACTCCCCCATCCCGCAGTCCACGGGCTCCTTCGCGTCCCTCATCTCGGACATCGCCACCCAGGTGGAGGACATCCTCGGCCGCGAGTTCAAGTCCCGCGGCTTCGACCCGAAGCTGGCCCCGCTGTACGCGCAGGCCCTGGTCGGCATGGTCGCC
The DNA here is from genome assembly GCF_040644175.1 of Streptomyces sp. NPDC047017. Classification (NCBI taxonomy): domain Bacteria; kingdom Bacillati; phylum Actinomycetota; class Actinomycetes; order Kitasatosporales; family Streptomycetaceae; genus Streptomyces; species Streptomyces sp. NPDC047017. The sequence goes on from NZ_JBEYVW010000002.1 coordinate 125,284, forward strand.
CTGACCGGCCAGTGGTGGCTGGACGTCCGCCGCCCGAAGAAGGCGGAAGTGGCGGCGCATCTGGTGAATCTGGCGTGGCACGGCCTGGACGGGCTGGAGGCGAAGCCTCGGCTGATAGGGCATCGGAAGAGCTGAGTGCACTCGAAAGAGTGACATCAATCGACCGCAAGGTGCATCTTGTGGCATCCTCTCGGCATGACTGAGATCGCGATCAGCGCTGCCCGTTCCCAGCTCGGCGACCTGGTCCGCCGGGCCGCCCACAGCCGCGAGACCATCGCCCTGACCGACCACGGGCATGTGGCCGCGCTGCTGGTGTCCCCGCAGGTGATAGAGGATCTGGAGGACGCCCTCGCCGTTGCCGACTACCAGCGGCGCAAGGCCGAGGGGACGCTCGGACCGGGCATCCCGATGGCGGAAGTGCGCAAGCGGCTGGGGCTCGAACAGAAGTGACCTACGAGATCGTCTTCGAACCGCACGCCCTCGACGCCGCGGCGCGGTTCCTGGAAGAGGACCCCGGTGGCCTCACCGTGCTCCTGGACACCATCGACAAGCTGGCGGACGATCCCCGCCCGGCGGGGTCGACGCCCTACGGGTCGCCCGATCTGCGCCGCCTGCGCGTCGGTGACTACCGGGTTCTGTATGTCATCGAGTCCGCCGTCGTCCAGATCCTCGTCACCCACCTGGGCCGCACCCCCTCCTGAGATCGACCGGCCGGCTCCAGGAACTCCACGTGGTCTACGGACGTGAGCACCGGCTACGCCTCCTTGGTGGCCACCGCGAAGACGCGGCGGAACGGGAACGGGGTGCCGTGCGGGCCCGCCGGGTAGGCGGTGCGCAGGGCCGCCCGGTACTCGGCGAGGAAGTCCTCGCACGCCTGCGGGTCGTCCGCGAGCGCGGTCAGCACGGGCCGCAGCCCGGTCCCCTTCACCCAGTCCAGGACGGGGTCCTCGCCGGTCAGCAGGTGCAGGTACGTCGTCTCCCACACGTCCGCCGCGCAGCCGAGCCCGGTCAGCCGCTCCAGGTAGGCGCCGGGCGTGCCGACGGCGTCCTCGTGCCGCAGGACGTCTCCGAGGCGGCCGCGCCAGCGGGCGGAGTGGGCGAGGGCGCGCATCAGCCGGTGACTGGGCGCGGAGAAGTTGCCGGGGACCTGGAAGGCGAAGGTGCCGCCCGGCGTGAGGGCCGCGATCCAGTCCGCGAACCGGCCGGTGTGGCCGGGCACCCACTGCAGGGTGGCGTTGCTGACGATCAGGTCGCACGGCTCGGCGGGCGTCCAGGTGCGGGCGTCGGCGGGCGCGAAGTCGAGCCGTCCCCCGCCGGGTGTGCGGCCCTCCTGCTCGACGGCGGCCCGGTCGAGCATCTCGGGCGAGTTGTCGTACCCGGTGATGCGCGCGGTGGGCCAGCGGCCGGCGAGCAGCGCGGTGACGTTGCCGGGGCCGCAGCCGAGGTCGGCGATGCGGGGTGTGCCGGCGGGCAGCGCGGGGACCCGGGCGAGCAGGTCGGTGAAGGGGCGGGCGCGGTGGCCGGCGTGGCGCAGGTACTGGGCGGGGTCCCAGGTGGGGCTGTGGGGCTGGTCGGCGGGCACGGCTGCCTCCTCGGAGCGCCGCGGAGTGCCGCGGCACCGGGTCTGCGGAATATCTCGATACCGAGATAGTTGATATCAAGAGACTTCACGTCGACACAACCACTACACTGATCGCATGGAGGACGAGGTCGATCGGCTGGTCGCGGCGTGGCGCCGGGAGCGCCCGGACCTCGACGTGGAGCCGCTGGAGGTGCTCAGCCGCGTGAGCCGGCTGGCCCGGCACCTGGACCGCGCCCGGCGGCTGGCCTTCTCGGAGCACAGCCTGGAGCCGTGGGAGTTCGACGTGCTGACCGCGCTGCGGCGCGCGGGCTCGCCCTACCAGCTCTCCCCCGGCCAGCTGCTGACCCAGACCCTGGTCACCTCGGGCACGATGACCAACCGCATCGACCGGCTGGCGAAGAAGGGCCTGGTGGAGCGGCTGCCCGACCCGAGTGACCGGCGCGGTGTGCTGGTCCGGCTCACCGACGAGGGCCGCGACCGCGCGGACCAGTCCCTGGCGGGCCTGCTGGACCAGGAGCGGGCGATCCTCGGAGAGCTGTCCTCGGCGCAGCGCGCCGAACTGGCCGGGCTGCTACGCCAGCTGACCGCCCCGTTCGACAACGTCCCCGGATAGCTCGGCCGGGCCGACCCCCGCCCGGCGGGCCAGCGCCACGGCGGCCAGGGTGGAGTGGACGCCCAGCTTGCCCAGCACGTTCTGCATATGGGTGCGGACGGTGTGCGGGGACAGGTACAGCCGCTCGGCGACGGCCTTGCGGCCCAGGCCCGCCACCATGCAGCGCAGCACCTCCCGCTCGCGCGGGGTCAGCGACTCCACGAGCTGCTCGCTCTCGGTGCGGTGCCTGCGGGCGGCGGTCAGCTCGCGCAGGACGCCGGTGAGCAGGGCGGGCGGCAGATGGGTCTCGTCGCGCAGCACCCCGCGGATGACGGTGAGCAGCCGGGACAGCGAGCAGTCCTTCGCCACCCAGCCGCAGGCCCCGGCCTGCAGGGCGAGCGCGGCCCGGCGCGGGTCGTCCTTCTCGGCGAGGACCACGGTCCGTACCGCAGGCTGGGCGGAGCGCACCCCGGCCACCAGGGAGATGCCGTCCACCAGCCCGTCGGCGTCGCCGTCGCGCACGGGCACGGCGGCGCGCCCCACGGGCACGGTGCCGCCCAGGTCGGCGTCGACGAGCAGGACGTCGAAGCGGCGGCCGTCGGCGGCGGCCCGCTCCAGGCAGCGCAGCGCGGCGGGACCCGACCCGGCCGCGGAGACGTCGACGTCCGGCTCGGCGGCCAGGGCGGCGGCGAGCGACTCGGCGAAGATGCGGTGGTCGTCGACGACCAGGACTCGGACACGAACCACTGAAACCCCCTACCCCAGGCTCCGCTCGGGAGCAGGGGATTCCCTCCGGGCCGCGGGACCGCACGGCCGACGCCATGCGGAACAGCTACCCCCGCTTCAGGCGTCGTACCCGGGCGTCCCGCCCCCTGCTCGGCACCGGCCCCCACCGGCACCGTTCCTCAGAGTACGGGCGGGGGCCGGGAGGGGAAGGCAATTCGCAGAACTGACCGGCCGACGCGTCTAGGGTGTGCCGCATGTTCCGTATCGAGGCAGGAGTCGACAGAGAGCGCCGTGATCTGCTCCGTTCCCGCCTCCGCGACACCAACACGGCGGCCTCCCCCGTGCTGGCCGCGCTGCGCGGGAGCCCCGCCGCGCACGAAGTCCCGCTGCACGTCTGGGCGCTGGACGAGTCGGGTGACCTGGCCGGCGGTCTGGTGGGGCACACCTGGACCTCCTGGCTGCACGTCACCTATCTCTGGGTGGACGCCCGCCATCGCGGCGCGGGCCTCGGCTCCCGCCTGCTGCGCCGGGCCGAACGCACCGCCCGCGACCGCCGCGACTGCGCCGCCGTCCGCCTGGAGACCTGGGACTTCCAGGCCCCCGAGTTCTACCGCGGGCACGGCTACGAGGTGGTCGGCGTGATCCCCGACTATCCGCCGGGTCTCACGGAGTACACGCTGGTGAAGCGGCTGCGCTGAGCGGACCGGCCGGGCGGCCTCCGGGGGCCGGGGGTGCCGGGGGGTGCCGGGGGCTGCGGACCACCCGGCCCACCCGGCACCACCGCACCGCCACCGCACCGCCACCGCCACCGCCACCGCGCCGGCGACGGTCGACGTCAGGCGATGCGCCGTGCCCCCGCCGAAGGCACCGCCTCGAAGACGCGCGGGGCCGTGTGGCCCGCCGTGGCGAAGGCCGCCTCGATCGCCTCGGTGAGCGAGGGGACGTCGGACTCCTCGGCCAGCACGATCGCGGAGCCGCCGAAGCCGCCGCCGGTCATCCGCGCGCCCAGGGCGCCGGAGGACAGGGCCGTGTCGACGGCGAGGTCCAGTTCCGGGCAGGAGATGCGGAAGTCGTCGCGCAGGGAGGCGTGGCCCTCGGTCAGCACGGGGCCGATGGCCCGGGGGCCGGCCGACTCCAGGAGCGAGACGACGCGTTCCACCCGCTCGTTCTCGGTCACGATGTGGCGGACCAGGCGGCGTACCTCCGCCTCGTCGCCCAGCCGGGCCAGCGCCGCGTCCAGGCCGGCGTACGCCACGTCGCGCAGCGCGTCCACGCCGAGCAGCGCCGCGCCCTTCTCGCAGCCGGCCCGGCGCTTGCCGTACTCGCCGTCGCTGTGGGCGTGCTGCACCCGGGTGTCCACCACCAGCAGGCGCAGGCCCTCGCGCGCGAGGTCGAAGGGGATCTGGCGCTGGGCGAGGTCGCGGGTGTCGAGGAAGAGGGCGTGGCCGTCCGTGCAGCAGGCCGAGGCCGTCTGGTCCATGATCCCGGTGGGGGCGCCCACGTAGACGTTCTCGGCGCGCTGGCACAGGCGGGCCAGCTGCCGGCCCTCGATGCCCAGGCCGAAGAGGTCGTTGAGGGCGAGGGCCACCACCACTTCGAGGGCCGCCGAGGAGGACAGGCCCGCGCCGGAGGGGACGGTCGACGTCAGGTGCACGTCGGCGCCGGTCACCGGGTGGCCTGCCTCGCGCAGCGCCCAGACCACGCCCGCCGGGTACGCCGTCCAGTTGGTGTCGGACTGGGGGGCGAGGTCCTCGACGCGCAGCTCGACGGGGCCGCCCGGCACGTCCGCCGAGTGCAGCCGCAGCACACCGTCGTCGCGGCGGGCGAGGGCGGCGGTGGTGACGTGCGGCAGCGCGAAGGGCATCACGAAGCCGTCGTTGTAGTCGGTGTGCTCGCCGATCAGGTTGACCCGGCCCGGCGCCGCCCACACGCCCTGCGGCGCGCCGCCGTACAGCTCGGCGAAGGTGTCCCGGACCTGCCGGGCCGCCTCTGCCCCTGCCCCTGCCCCCACTGCTGTCCCCACTACTGCTCCTTGGCGATGTGCTGGGCGAATTCCCAGGCGTCCGCGACGATGCCCGCGAGATCCGCGCGGGACGGGTTCCAGCCGAGCTTCTCGCGGGCGGCGTCGGCCGAGGCGACCAGGACGGCCGGGTCGCCGCCGCGACGCGGGGCCACGATCTCCGGGATCGGGTGGCCGGTGACCTGCCGGACCGTCTCGACGACCTCGCGCACGGAGAAGCCGCTGCCGTTGCCGAGGTTGCAGATCAGGTGCTCGCCGGGCGCGGCCGCCCGCAGCGCGAGCAGATGGGCCTCGGCGAGGTCCGCGACGTGGATGTAGTCGCGTACGCAGGTGCCGTCCGGCGTCGGGTAGTCGTCGCCGTAGACGGAGATGGCGTCGCGGCGGCCCTGGGCGACCTGGAGGACCAGCGGGATCAGGTGCGACTCCGGGTCGTGGCGCTCGCCGCAGGTGCCGTAGGCGCCGGCCACGTTGAAGTAGCGCAGGGAGACCGCGCCCAGGCCGTGGGCCGCCGCCTCGCCGGTGATCATGTGGTCCACGGCGAGCTTGGTGGCGCCGTAGGGGTTGGTCGGCCGCGTCGGTGCGGTCTCGGCGATGGGAGTGCGCTCGGGCTCGCCGTAGGTCGCCGCGGTGGAGGAGAAGACCAGCGTGCGCACGCCGGCCTCGCGCATCGCGGCGAGCAGCGCCATGGTGCCGCCGACGTTGTTCTCCCAGTACTTCTCCGGCTTCACCACCGACTCCCCGACCTGCGAGTACGCGGCGAAGTGCAGCACCGCGTCGAAGGAGGCGTCGAGCCACTTGCCGGCGTCGCGGATGTCGCCTTCTCTGAAGGACGCGCCCGCCGGGACGCCCTCGCGGAAGCCCGTCGTCAGGTTGTCGAGCACGACGACCTCGTGGCCGGCCTCCAGCAGATGCTGGGCGACCACGCTCCCGACGTAACCCGCGCCACCCGTCACCAGGTACTTCCCGCTCATGAACTCGCTACCTCTCGCAATCGCCGGGCCGCGTGCTCCGGGGGCACGTCGTTGATGAACACGTCCATGCCGGACTCGGAGCCCGCGAGGAACTTCAGCTTGCCGGAAGTACGGCGGATAGTGAAAAGCTCCAGGTGGAGGGCGAAGTCCTCGCGGCGGACACCGTCGAACCCGGCCAGCGTGCCGAAGGGCGCCTGGTGCCAGGCGGCGATGTACGGCGTGGGCGGCTCGGCGTCGCCGAAGATCCGGTCGAAGCGGCGCAGCAGTTCCAGGTAGACGCGGGGGAACTCGGCGCGCGCGGCCTCGTCGAGGGCGAGCAGGTCGGGGACGCGGCGGCGCGGGTAGAGGTGGACCTCGTAGGGCCAGTGCGCGGCGTAGGGGACGAACGCCGCCCAGTGCTCGCTCTCCAGGACCACCCGCTCGCCGGCGAGTTCGCGCTCCAGGACGGCGTCGAAGAGGTTCTCGCCGCCGGAGGCGTCCTGGTGGGCGGCCAGCGAGCGCAGCATCTGCGCGGTGCGCGGGGTGGTGAAGGGATAGGCGTAGATCTGGCCGTGCGGGTGGCCGAGCGTCACGCCGATCTCGGCGCCGCGGTTCTCGAAGCAGAACACCTGCTCCACCGAGGGCAGGTGGGACAGCTCCGCGGTGCGGTCGGTCCACGCGTCGAGGACCAGGCGCGCCTGGTCCTCGGTGAGGGCCGCGAAGGAGGCGTCGTGGTCGGAGGTGAAGCAGACGACCTCGCAGCGGCCGGAGTCGCCGGCCAGCGAGGGGAAGCGGTTCTCGAAGACCGCCACGTCGTAGGAGGAGTCCGGGATCTCGGTGAGCCGCCCGCCCTGGGTCGGGCACAGCGGGCACTCGTCGGCCGGCGGGTGGTAGGTGCGGCCCTGCCGGTGCGAGGCGACGGCCACCGCGTCCCCGAGCAGCACGTCCGGGCGGATCTCGGAGGTGGTGACGGTCGGCTCCAGCGGGCGCCGGTCGACGGCGTCGCGCACGGTGTCGTCCCGCAGGTCGTAGTAGATCAGCTCACGACCGTCGGCCAGCCGGGTCGAGGTCTTCTTCACGGTCATGACTCCCTGCTCGTCCACGCCCGGGCGGCACCCGCGCACTCAAGCTCCGCCACTCCAGCACTCAACACAATCGAACATAACACGTCACAACCCACCACGGAGGTTAGCCCCAGGACGCCAGCGGGCACCACCGGGTGCACATCACAATCAAACAAAGACAACCAACAAAAGTGTTCAAATACTGAACGCGAAGGCGTAGGTTCCCCGCTGGATCCGTTCGCGCAACGAAGCGAGTTCTTATGCAGACCCCCACGTCCCCTCCCTACGCGCCCGCGTACCTGGCGGCGGAGCTGCGGTTGCCGACCAACGCCCTCGACTACACGATCCTCGCGATCTACTTCGTCGTGGTCCTCGGCATCGGCTTCGCCGCCCGGCGCTCGGTGAAGACCAGCCTCGACTTCTTCCTCTCCGGCCGTTCCCTGCCCGCCTGGATCACCGGCCTGGCGTTCATCTCCGCCAACCTGGCCGCCACCGAGATCCTCGGCATGGCCGCCAACAGCGCCCAGTACGGCGCCTACACCGTGCACTGGTACTGGATCGGCGCCATCCCCGCCATGGTCTTCCTCGGCCTGGTGATGATGCCCTTCTACTACGGCTCCAAGGTCCGCTCGGTCCCCGAGTTCCTGCTGCTGCGCTTCGACAGAGGCGCGCACCTGCTCAGTTCGATCCTGTTCGCCTTCGCGGCCATCCTGATCGCCGGTGTCAACCTGTACGCCCTCGCGATCGTCGTCGAGGCGCTGCTCGGCTGGCCGCAGTGGGTGGCGATCGTGGTCGCCGGCTTCTTCGTGCTGGCCTACATCACCCTGGGCGGGCTGTCCTCCGCGATCTACAACGAGGTGCTGCAGTTCTTCGTGATCCTCGCGGCCCTCATCCCGCTCGTGGTGCTCAGCCTGAAGAAGGTCGGCGGCTGGGACGGCCTGACCCACAAGCTGACCGCCACCCACGGCGGCGACTTCACCACCGCCTGGGGCGGCACCGGCATCGGCCACGCCAACCCGCTCGGCGCCAACTGGCTGACCATCGTCCTCGGCCTCGGCTTCGTGCTGTCCTTCGGCTACTGGACGACGAACTTCGCCGAGGTGCAGCGCGCGCTGTCCGCGAAGAACCTCTCCGCCGCGCAGCGCACCCCGCTGATCGCCGCGTTCCCGAAGATCTTCATCGTCTTCCTGGTGATGATCCCCGGCCTGGTCGCCGCCGCCCTGGTCCCGAAGATCGGCACGGCCGGCTCCGGGCTCCAGTACAACGACGCGATCCCGTACCTGATGCAGGAGCTGCTGCCCAACGGTGTGCTCGGCATCGCGGTCACCGGCCTGCTCGCCGCCTTCATGGCCGGCATGGCGGCCAACGTGTCCTCGTTCAACACCGTGTTCACCACGGACATCTGGGCCAAGTACGTCGTCAAGGACCGCGAGGACGCCTACTACGTGCGCTTCGGGCGGCTCATCACCGCGATCGGCGTGCTCGCCTCGGTCGGCACGGCCTTCCTCGCGTCGTCGTTCTCGAACATCATGAGCTACCTGCAGACGCTGTTCTCCTTCTTCAACGTGCCGATGTTCGTGGTGTTCATCGTCGGCATGTTCTGGAAGCGTGCGTCCAGGAAGTCCGGCTTCTGGGGGCTGCTCGCGGGCACCACCGCGGCGATGGTGAACTACTTCGTCCTCTACAAGAAGGACATCCTCCACCTGCCCACCGACCAGGGCGCCAACTTCGTCTCCGCGATCGCCGGGTTCGTCGCCGGCGCGGTGGTCATGGTGGCCGTGTCGCTGTTCACCGAGCCGAAGCCGGAGCAGGAGCTGCGCGGCCTCGTCTACGGCACCAGGAGCCCCGGCATGGCCGAGGCGCCCGCGCCCGGCGACGAGAGCTGGTACCGCAGGCCCGCGCTGCTCGGCTGGGGCGCCGTCGTCCTCGCCGCCCTCTGCTACATCCCGTTCTCGTTCTGATCGCGGGAGGATTGAGAGACCATGTCACAGTCTGAGAACCCCGGGCGGCCCGAGGGACCCGGCTACTCCGAGCAGGACGTCCACCGCGAGGTCACCGAGCTGGAGGGCAAGTCCGCGACCGCCGCGCGCATCTTCGACCTGCGGCGGATCATCGGCGGCCTGTTCGTGCTCTACGGCGTCATCGTCACGATCACCGGGATCACCGACTCGCAGGCCGCGATCGACAAGGCGCAGGGCGTCAACATCAACCTGTGGACCGGCATCGGGATGCTGGCCCTCGGCGTGTTCTTCCTGGTGTGGCTGAAGCTGCGCCCGGCCGCCCCGCCGGCGCCCGAGTCCGAGTCCGAGTGACCCGCGTGCTCTGAGCGTCAGGCACGGCCCGCACGGTCCAGCAGCCCCGTGCGGGCCGCCAGCGCCGCCGCCTCCAGGCGGGAGCCGACGCCCAGCTTCATCAGGACCCGCTGGACATGGGTGCGGGCGGTGCTCGGGGCGATGCCCATGCCGGCCGCGATCACCCGGGTGTCCTCCCCCTCGGCGACCCGGACCAGCACCTCCACCTCCCGGGGCGTGAGCATCCGCAGCAGCCGGCGGCCCTCGTCGTCCGGTTCGGCGGCCGGGTTCAGCAGCTCGCCGAAGGCGCCCTGGAGCAGCTGCGGCGCCACCGCCGCCTCCCCGGCCCGCGCCTTGGCGATCGCCCGCTCCACGCCCTCGATGCGCTCGTCATGGCGTACGTATCCGCAGGCGCCCGCCGCGAAGGCGGCCGCGATCCCGCGCGGGGAGGGGACCGGGCCCAGCACGACCACGGCGACCTGCGGGCGCTCCCGTCTGATCCGCGCCACCGGTTCGAACGCCCCCGGCTCGGCCGGCGCCGCCGTGCCCAGCAGGCACACCTCCGGGGCGCGGCTGATCACCAGCTCCGCCGCGCCCGCGGCCGGCGCCGCCGCGGCCAGCACCCGGTGCCCCCGCAGCTTCAGCGCCGAGGCCAGCGCCTCGGCGAGCAGTCGGTGGTCGTCGACCACCATCAGCCGCACTCCCATCGGCAACCCCCCAGCCCCCAGACCCAACGGATGCCCCATGGCTGCCCACCGGAGCGCACCGGCACCCGCGGACAGCCCCCTCGGGCGAGCGGCCCCCCGGCACACCCGCCCTTCATGCCCCCGGAAGCTACACGCTGGTGCCCCCTCGCGCTGCCCCTACCGATGAGAAGTGCCCCGGATCAGCGCAGATTTCGGCGATCCGGGGCACCAGGGGGCGTGCGGGTCAGCCGCCCGCGCCGAGGGCCAGCACCAGATACTGCGTGCCGAAGGCCGCCATGGTCTTGTGGGCGTAGTTCGCGGACAGGTAGAGGCGGCCCTGCGCGTAGATCATTTCCCCGTACTCCGGGGACATCGCGGTCTCCGCGGCCCGCACCGATCTGGTGGCCGGGTCCTCCAGCAGCTTGGTCTCCTTGAAGCTGCTCCCGTCGATGCTCACGACCTGGCCGCCCTTGTCGTAGGGCGGGCGCTTGTAGACGATGAGATTGGCGCCGTCCATGCGCAGCGGGTAGCTCGTGTAGCCGTCGCCGGCGTCCCCGCGCTGGCCGGTCTGCCGGCCGGTGCCCAGGTCGAAGGCGACGATCTCGTTGGTCTGGCCGTACTCACCGTTGTCGTCGTGCTGCGCGGTCGGCAGGTAGAGCTTGTCGTTGCCGACCACGGCGCCCACGCAGCCGTCGAGTTCGTCGATGGCGTCGCACTTGCTCGCGTACTTGTCGCCGGGCGCCGTGATGTGGGAGCGCAGCGCGCCGGTCTTGTTGTCGATGGCGAAGTAGTCCGAGATGCCGTTGTCACCGCCGAGGTCGGCCGCGACGACGAGCGGGTCGGTGGAGACGACCGCCGCGTACTCGATGCCCTGGGTCAGCGTGTAGTCCGAGAGCACCTTCCCGGACTTCGGGTCGATGGTCTGGATGTGCAGCTTGCGCTGCTCGTACTGGCCGCACTTGCGCACCGCGACCAGCTTGGCGCCGCCGCCGTACCCGGCGTCGTAGCAGGTGTCGTCCGGCTTCGGGGCCCACAGCGCCCGGCCGGAGGCCAGGTCGAAGGCGGCTCCGCCGTTGGTGCCGCCCACGGCCACGGTGCCCTGGCTGATGGTGACGTTGTCCAGGCTGGTCGCGTCGTCGCCCGACTTGACCTCCTTCGTCCACAGCAGCTTCCCGGCGCCGAGATCGATCACCGAGAGCTCCTTGCAGCCGTGCGAGGGCTTGTCCTTGGTGGGCATCGCGGGCTCGTACACGATCGCCGCCCTGCCGTCCTCGGTGCTCTGGTGGCTGCCCTCGCAGATCGGGCCGGGCAGCTTGAGCGTCCACAGCTTGGCGCCCTTGACCGGGTCGTAGCCGTCGATCTCGGCCGCGCCGGTCTTGGCGTACACCTTGTCGGTGAGCCAGGAGCCGTGGACGGCCATGGTGTCGGCGACGACTGGCATCGGGACCTGGAAGAGGACCTTGCCCGCGGTGTCCGCGGGCACCTTCTCCTTGCCGCCCGCCAGGCCGCCGCCGCCCTTGGCGCCGCCGCCGGTGGTGCCGCCGGTGGACGCGGTGTCCTTCTTGCTCTTGCCACCGTCCGAGGAGTTCGCGTACAGCACGCCGCCGCCGACGATCAGGGCGATCGCGACGACCGCCGCCACGATGATCATCAGCTGCTTGTTCCGCGCGCTGTGGTCCGGCCGTCCGGCCTGCTGCGGCACCGGCACGGTCGGCGGCTGGCCCGGATAGCCGTAACCGGGCTGCTGGGCGCCGTACGCGCCGGGCTGCTGGGGGTAGGTGTCCGCGGCGGCCGGCGGCCCGGGGTAGCCGTAGCCGGCGGGCGGGGGCGTCTGCGGGTAGCCGTAGCCGGGCGGGGCCTGCGGCGGGCCTACGGGCGGCGGGGTCTGCGGGGGCTGCGGGGCGCCCGCGGGGGGCGGGGGTGCCTGCGGGTAGCCGTAACCGGGCGGGGCCTGCGGCGGGCCCGCGGGAGCGGGCGGCTGCGGGGCGGCCGAGGGCGGCGGGGTCTGCGGCGCGCCTGCCGGAGGCGGGGTCTGCGGGGTGCCCGCGGGCGGCTGGGGTGCCTGCGGGTAGCCGTAACCCGGGGTCGGCTGGGCCGGCTTGGCCAGGTCCGGGCCGGGCGGCGGGGTCTGAGCGGGCGGCTGGTCCTGGGGCGGCTGCGCCGACGGCGGGCCGAACCCGCCCTGCTGCGGCGGCTGGTGGGGCGGCGGGGGCGGCGGCTGGGTCATGAGCGGTACACCTCTGGGCGGCGGAGACGACGACGGGTACGGGACGAGAAAGACGGACGGGCCGAAGGCGCCTTACTTGCCGAAGGCGAGCATCAGCTTCTCCTTCGACTTGCTGTCGCTGCTCAGCCGGGTGGTGGAGATGTAGAAGCGGCCGTCGACCCAGTCGACGTCCCGGGAGAAGAAGCCGTTCTCGATCTCCGCGGTGCCCTGCGGGTTCTGCAGCAGCTTGGCCGGGGTGTGGCCCGACCCGGCCGTCGCGATCGAGACGACCTGGCCGCCCGCGTCGTACGACGGCTGGACGTACGCGACGAGCTGCCCGTTCTCCACCTTCATCGGCATCATCGAGGTGTCCGCGGGGGACTTGACGCGCCATTTCTCCTTGCCGGTGGCCAGGTCGACCGCGACGATCTCGTTGGGTCCGGTGGTGACCTGCGTGGGCAGGTAGAGGGTGTCGGCGTCGGCCGCCACGCCCTGGCAGCCCTGCAGGTCACGGTCGAGGATGGCCCAGCCGCACTGGGGGGCGAAGGAGCCCTTGACGTCGGCCTGGGAGCGGACGGACCCGTCGTTGTTCAGGGTCGAGATGTTCCAGTGCTTCTTGTCCTCGTCGGTCGAGTACAGGATCACCGGGTCGACGGAGTACGTCCGCTGCACCGACCAGCCCTTGGGAATCGGCTTGGTCCACTTGGCGCGGCCGGTGGCCGGGTCGAGTTCCTGCACCTCGTCGTGCGCGTTGCTGCCGCCGGCCCCGCAGGAGGCGACCGTGATCAGCCGGGCGCCGCCCGCGAACGCCGACGGGAAGCACGCCTGGCCGTACTTCGTCTTCTCGTACATCTTGGCGCCGGTGTCGGCGTTGTACGCGATGCCCGACTGCGAGCGGGCCACCATCAGCGTCTTGCCGGTGACGGACAGCTGGATGTCCACCGCGCTGTCGAAGAGCTGCCCGTCGGGGACCTGGGCGGTCCACCCCTTCTTGCCGGTGGCCAGGTCGAGCTGCTGGAGCTGGTTGCACTTGGCGCGGTCGCTGACGCCGCTCATGTACGCCACGACGATCTTGTCGTCCGCCGTCTTCTGCGGGGTGACCGCGCAGATCTTCTGCGGGAAGGAGACCGGGGCCCAGGTCGGGTTGCCGTCCCCGACGTTGTAGGCGAAGACCTGCTTGTACGCGGCCTTCACCGCCGTCTTGTCCGTGATCCACATGCCGGGGGCGTCCGCGCCCGAACCCGGGGCGTCCGGCGCCTCCTTGTACCAGAGCACCTTGGCCTCGCCCGGCTTGCGGTCCGCGTTGAGGTCGTCGGAGTCCTTGCCCCCGTCGCCGCTGCCGTCACCGGGGTTGACCGGCAGGGCGGAGGCGGAACCGGAGGGCTTGGCGTCGCCGCTGGGCTGCGCGACCGGCTTCTTGCCGTCGTCGCCGCCGCCGACCGCCCACACGGTGCCGCCGATGACGAGCGCCGCGGCCACCGCGGCGGCGATCACCAGCGCGGGTCTGCCCTTGAAGGGGTTGCGGGAGCCGCCGCCGGGCGGCGGGGTGCCGGGCGCGCCCGGGAACTGCTGCTGCGGATAGCCGTAACCGGGCTGCTGGCCGTAGGGGCCGGGCTGGCCGTAGGGGCCGGGCTGCTGGCCGGGCTGACCGTACGGGCCGGGCGCGGGCGTGCCGGGCGCGCCGGCGTACGGGCCGGGGGGCGGAGTGCCGGGCGGCGCGGGCGCGGCGGGCGCGCCGTAGGGGCCGGGGGCCGGGGAGCCGTAGGGGCCGGGCTGCTGCGGGTAGCCGTAGCCCGGCTGGGGCTGCGGGGGTCCCGCGGGCGGGGGCGTCTGCGGGTAGCCGTAGCCGGGCTGGGGCTGCGGCGGGCCGGACGGCGGGGCCGGGGGCGGCGGAGTCTGCGGGGCGCCCTGGGGCGGCTGGGCCGGGGGCGGCGGAGTCTGCCGCGGGTCCTGTGGTTCCGGTGCTCCGAAGCCGCCGGGCGGCGGCTGGTTGGGCGGCTGAGTCATCAGCGCGTTTCCCCCTCATCGACTGATTTTTAGCCACGCCCTGAGATTCACGAAGGCCCCCAGAGTCGTACGCACACGGCCGGAACGGTTCTCCGGCCGCTCTTTCTTATCACCCGGCGACGACACCCCACCGGGCCGCGTCCACCCCTGTTCCCAAGGGAGAACCGGCCTGTGATGCCTCCGTTACGCTCCTTCACGGCAGCTTCACGCGGCATGTGCCCCCGTCTTCACACCCGCTCCGCCCCGCCCCGTCCCGGGGCGGCAACGGCTAGGCGTCCTCGGCCAGTTCCAGCCAGCGCAGTTCCAGTTCCTCGCGCTCGCCCGCCAGGTCGCGCAGTTCGGCGTCGAGTTCGGCCACCTTCGCGAAGTCGGTGGCGTGCTCCGCGATCCGGGTGTGCAGGGCCTTCTCCTTGTCGGAGACGCGGTCCAACTGCCGTTCGATCTTCTGGAGTTCCTTCTTCGCGGCGCGCAGCTCGGCGGCGCTCTTCTCGGGCGCGGCGCTCTGGCCGGCGGCGGGCGCGGGGGCGGCGGCCGAGGCGGTCGCGGCCTGCTGCTCCATGCGGTGGCGCCGCTCCAGGTACTCGTCGATGCCGCGCGGCAGCATCCGCAGGGCGCCGTCGCCCAGCAGGGCCCGCACCGTGTCGGTGGTGCGCTCGATGAAGAACCGGTCGTGGGAGATGACGATCATCGAGCCGGGCCAGCCGTCGAGGAGGTCCTCCAGCTGGGTCAGGGTCTCGATGTCGAGGTCGTTGGTGGGCTCGTCGAGGAAGAGGACGTTGGGCTCGTCCATGAGCAGGCGCAGCAGTTGCAGCCGCCGCCGCTCACCGCCGGACAGGTCGCCGACCGGCGTCCACTGCTTCTCCTTGCCGAAGCCGAAGGTCTCGCACAGCTGCCCGGCGGTCATTTCCCGGCCCTTGCCGAGGTCCACGCGCTCGCGCACCTGCTGCACGGCCTCCAGGACCCGCCACGTCGGGTCGAGTTCGGCGACCTCCTGGGAGAGGTAGGCCAGCTTCACCGTCCGGCCGACGGCGATCCGGCCGGCCGCGGGCTGCGTCTCGCCCTGAGTGCGGGCCGCCTGCTCCAGGGCGCGCAGCAGGGAGGTCTTGCCGGCGCCGTTGACGCCGACCAGGCCGATGCGGTCGCCGGGGCCGAGCTGCCAGGTGACGTGCTGGAGCAGCACCTTGGGGCCGGCCTGGACGGTCACGTCCTCCAGGTCGAAGACGGTCTTGCCGAGCCGGGAGGAGGCGAACTTCATCAGCTCGCTGCGGTCGCGCGGCGGCGGCACGTCCTGGATCAGCTCGTTGGCGGCCTCCACCCGGAAGCGCGGCTTGGAGGTACGGGCGGGGGCGCCGCGGCGCAGCCAGGCCAGCTCCTTGCGGACCAGGTTCTGCCGCTTGGTCTCCTCGGTGGCGGCGATGCGCTCGCGTTCGGCGCGGGCGAAGACGTAGTCGGAGTAGCCGCCCTCGTACTCGTAGACCGTGCCGCGCTGCACGTCCCACATGCGGGTGCAGACCTGGTCGAGGAACCACCGGTCGTGGGTGACGCACACCAGCGCGGAGCGGCGCTCGCGCAGGTGCCCGGCGAGCCAGGCGATGCCCTCGACGTCGAGGTGGTTGGTGGGCTCGTCCAGGACGAGCAGGTCCTGGTCCTCGATGAGCAGCTTGGCCAGCGCGATACGGCGGCGCTCGCCGCCGGACAGCGGGCCGATCACGGTGTCCAGGCCCTTGGGGAAGCCGGGCAGGTCCAGCCCGCCGAACAGCCCGGTCAGCACGTCGCGGATCTTGGCGTTGCCCGCCCACTCGTGGTCGGCCAGGTCACCGATGACCTCGTGCCGCACGGTGGCGGCGGGGTCCAGCGAGTCGTGCTGCGTGAGCACGCCCAGCCGCAGCCCGCCCGCGTGCGTGACCCGCCCGGAGTCGGCCTCCTCCGCCTTGGCCAGCATCCGGATCAGGGTGGTCTTGCCGTCGCCGTTGCGCCCGACGACCCCGACCCGGTCCCCTTCGGACACGCCGAGCGACACACCGTCGAGCAGGGCACGGGTGCCGTACACCTTGCTGACGTTCTCGACATTGACCAGGTTGACGGCCATTTCACTCCTGCCCGGGGGGATGGATCAGCTTTCAAGCGTAGGGCCTGCGCGGGGTGGGTCAGAGCGTGGGAAGGTCGTCACTCTTTGTGATGACATGATCGGGAACGGACCGCTACGGTGGAGAGGCAGACAGCAGTCCGCAGCGGGAGTTTCCTTCGATCGTCATGGACCTGCTGGTGAGCGAACTGCGGCGCACCGCACCGGCGGATCTGCGGATCCGGCGCGAGATGACCGTAGTGCTGGACCGCCGTAATGCGCCCGAACCCGACATCAGCGTGCTCCGCGCCGCGGCGGTGGGACCCGACAAGACGCGGTACCAGGCTGGGGATGTCGTCCTCGCTGTCGAGGTCGTCTCTCCGGAGTCCGAGTCACGTGACCGCACGACCAAGCCGTACAAGTACGCCTCCGCAGGCATCCCGAACTTCTGGCGCGTAGAAGGGGGCGGGCGCGAAGGAGGGCCAGTGATCCACGTATATGAACTCGATCCCATCACCAAGGCGTACGTGCATGTCGGCATGCACCGAGACCGGATGAAGCTGACCG
Source organism: Streptomyces sp. NPDC047017 (assembly GCF_040644175.1). Taxonomy (NCBI): domain Bacteria; kingdom Bacillati; phylum Actinomycetota; class Actinomycetes; order Kitasatosporales; family Streptomycetaceae; genus Streptomyces; species Streptomyces sp. NPDC047017. The sequence goes on from NZ_JBEYVW010000002.1 coordinate 142,040, forward strand.
AACCTTACGACATCGATATCGACCTGACGGCCTTCGACCGGATTTAAGGCTTTTCACACCACCGTCGCCCCGGCCGCCGGAGACGCCGCCGTCCGGGCGGTGCGGCAGGTGCCCGAGGCGCGCAGCGCCTGTGCCACCCGCTCCCCCGTCTCCTCGTCCGGTACCAGGAACGCCGTGGTGGGGCCCGAGCCCGAGACGAGGCCGGCCAGGGCGCCGGCCGTGCGGCCGGCCGCGAGGGTGGCCGCCAGGGACGGGCGCAGGGAGAGGGCGGCGGGCTGGAGGTCGTTGGTGAGGGCGGCGGCCAGGGCGTGGGCGTCACCCTTGGCGAGGGCGGTCAGAAGGTCGTCGCGGGCGACCGGCGCCGGGATCCCGGTCCCTTCCGTCAGGCGGTCGAACTCGCGGTAGACCGCCGGGGTGGACAGGCCGCCATCGGCGGCCGCGAACACCCAGTGGAAGGTGCCGCCCACCTCCAGCGGCGTCAGCCGCTCCCCGCGCCCGGTGCCCAGCGCCGCCCCGCCGACCAGGCTGAACGGCACGTCGCTGCCCAGTTCGGCGCAGCTGCCGAGCAGATCCTCGCGGGAGGCGCGCGTGCCCCACAGCGCGTCGCAGGCCACCAGCGCGGCCGCCGCGTCCGCGCTGCCGCCCGCCATGCCGCCGGCGACGGGGATGTCCTTGGCGATGTGCAGGTGCACGTCCGGGCGGCGGCCGTGGCGCTCGGCGAGCATGCGCGCCGCCCGGGCGGCGAGGTTCGTCGCGTCCAGGGGGACCTGCTCCGCGTCCGGTCCCGCGCAGGTCACCCGCAGCGCGTCGGCCTCGGTGACCGTGACCTCGTCGTACAGGCCGACGGCCAGGAAGACGTTGGCGAGGTCGTGGAAGCCGTCGGGGCGGGCGGCGCCCACCGCGAGCTGGACGTTGACCTTGGCGGGGACACGGACGGTGACGCTCACTGGTTCCCGGACTCCTTGTGCTCGGCGATACGCGCGAACTCTTCCACGGTCAGCGACTCGCCCCGGGCCTGCGGCGAGACCCCGGCGGCGACCAGCGCCGCCTCGGCCGCCACCGCCGAGCCGGCCCAGCCGGACAGCGCGGCCCGCAGGGTCTTGCGGCGCTGGGCGAAGGCCGCGTCGACGACGGTGAAGACCTCCCGCCTGGTGGCGGTGGTCTTGACCGGCTCGGCGCGCCGGACCAGGGACACCAGTCCGCTGTCGACGTTCGGCGCGGGCCAGAAGACGTTGCGGCCGATGGCACCGGCCCGCTTCACCTCGGCGTACCAGTTCGCCTTCACGGACGGCACGCCGTACACCTTGTTGCCGGGGCCTGCGGCGAGCCGGTCGGCGACCTCCGCCTGCACCATGACCAGGGTGCGCTCGATGCTCGGGAAGGTGTCGAGCATGTGCAGCAGCACGGGCACGGCGACGTTGTACGGCAGGTTGGCCACCAGCGCGGTCGGCGCCGGTCCCGGCAGCGCGGTCACGTGCATCGCGTCGGAGTGCACCAGCGCGAAGCGGTCGGCGCGCCCGGGCATGCGGGCGGCGATCGTGGCGGGCAGCGCGGCGGCGAGCACGTCGTCGATCTCCACCGCGGTGACCCGGTCGGCGGCCTCCAGCAGAGCGAGGGTGAGGGAGCCGAGCCCCGGACCGACCTCGACGACCACGTCCTCGGGCCGGACACCGGCGGTGCGGACGATACGGCGGACCGTGTTCGCGTCGATCACGAAGTTCTGGCCGCGCTGCTTGGTGGGACGCACACCGAGGACCGCGGCCAGCTCACGGACGTCGGCGGGGCCCAGCAGGGCGTCGGGGGTGTCGGGGGTGGGGCTGCTCACCGCACCAGGGTACGGGGCGCGGCGACGGCTTCCGTACGGCCGGCGGGGCGGCCTACGGCGGGGCGGTCGACGGCGGGACGGCGGGCGGGACGGCCGGCGGGCGGGACGGCCGGCGGGCGGAGCGGCCGGGCGGCCGGGCAGCGGGAAGGCCCAGGGGCAGGCAGTCGGCGGCCGGTGGGCGCGGCAGACCGTGAGCAGGACGGCCGGCGGGTGGGACGGCCGGGCAGCGGGAAGGCCCAGGGGCGGGCAGTCGGCCGCCGGTGGGCGCGGCAGACCGTGGGCACGACGGCCGGCGGGCGGGACGGCCGGGCAGCGGGAAGGCCCAGGGGCGGGCAGTCGGCCGCCGGTGGGCGCGGCAGACCGTGAGCAGGACGGCCAGCGGGCGGGACGGCCGGGCAGCGGGAAGGTCCGGGGGCGGAACGGCCAGCGGGCGCGGCGGCCGTGGGCGGGACGGCCGAGCAGCGGAACGGCCCTGGACGGAACACCCGGCGGACGCGGCAGCCGGTGGGCGGGACGGTCACCCGGGCCGCCGGGTCAGGAGTGCAGTGCTCCGCCGCACTGCGGCCAGGGGGCGGCGCCGCGTCGTACGTACAGTTTCTTGGCCCGGTACGTCTGTTCCTCGGCCGGGGCGTCCTGGGGGCGGCCGCCGCCGCCGAGGCTGTGCCAGGTGCCCTGGTCGAACTGGTACAGGCCGCCGTAGGTGCCGGAGGAGTCCACCGCGTCCGGCCGGCCGCCCGACTCGCACTGCGCCAGCCCCCGCCAGTTGAGCTGCTCGGCGCCGCGCACCGAGGGCGGGTGCGGGCGGGTGCCGACCTTCACGAGCTGGGCGCGCGGCGCGCGCACCACGTCGGCCCGCACCCGGCGCGGGCGCTGGCGCACGCCGTTGACGGTGCGCAGCACGTACGTGACCCGGCGGACCCCGGCCAGCCCGCTCTGCTCGACGACCTCGGTGCCCTGGAACAGGGTGGGGTCGGCGGTGCGCCGCTCGGTGAAGGGGATCTCCTCCTCGCGCACCTGGCGGCTGCCGGTGATCCGCAGCACCGTGACGGTCTGCCCGTCGCGCGGGAAGCTGCCGGGCGGCACGGAGGTGGTGTCCTGGCCGCGCAGCACGATCCCGGTCTGCCCGACCGCCTCGCCGACGGTCGCGGCGTTGGTGCGGACGGTGCGCGCGCGGCCGTCCGCCATGACCGTCACCGAGCGCTCGGTGCGGACGTCGAGGGCGAGTCCGGCGCGTCCGATGCGCTGGGAGGGCGCGGCCGACAGATACGCGCCCTCCGCGCGCACCCCCCACTCCCGGAGCGCGTCCTCCACCGTGCGCGCCGTCGTCCACGCCTCGCGCCGCTGCCCGTCGAGCGTGAGCCGTACCGGGCGGCCGTGGCGCACCGCGACGTCCTCGCCGCTGGTGAGCGCGGTGCCGGGGGCCGGGGCGACCACGTCGTGCTCGCCCACCCGCACGCCCTCCTCGGCGAGCAGCCCGGAGACGTCGTCGGCGAAGGTGTGCAGGGTGCGCGGCCGGCCGTCGACGTTCAGCTCGACCGCCTTGTCGGTGGCGACGAACGCGGTGGTCCCGCCCGCCAGGAACGCCACCACCAGCGCCTGCGGCACCAGCCGCCGCAGGCCCGTCTCCGGCCGTCCGGGCCGGACCGTCCGCCGCCGCCGCGCCCCCCGCCGCCCGTCGGCTCCGGCCCCGGGCCCATCCGCCTGCCGGGGCAGCGCGGCCCGGACGGCGCTCTCGTAGGCGGGCCGGTAGGTGTCGTCCTGCCCGAGCACCTCGTCCGCGTACGGCCGGGCCTCCGGCGCCTCCGGGGACAGCAGGGTCTCCGGGGACAGCAGGGCCTGCGGGGACGCCAGGGTCTCCTCGTGCGCCGCCGCGTACGCCGGACGGGGCGCGTGCACGGTCGCGTACGGTTCGTACGCCGTCCCGTACGGCTCGTATGTCGTCCCGTGGGGCTCGTACGTCGTCTCGTACGGCGAGCTGCTCACACCGACACGCTCCTGGGGGCCGAGGACCGGGGGCCCGGATCGGGCCCCCAGAACCTAGCGGAGCGCCCGTCACTCTCCAAAGCGGCGCGGCTACCCGGGGTGACGTGAGGTGCGGTCAGTAGTCGAAGGCGCGTGCGGTGTTCGCCGCGAGGGCCGTGGCCAGCGCGTCCTCCCCGATGCCCCGGACGGCGGCCATCGCGCGCACCGTGACCGGAACCAGATACGGCGCGTTGGGCCGTCCGCGGTACGGCGCCGGAGTCAGAAAGGGCGCGTCGGTCTCCACCAGGACCAGCTCCAGCGGGGCGACGGCCAGCGCGTCCCGCAGGTTCTGGGCGTTCTTGAAGGTGACGTTGCCCGCGAAGGACAGGAAGTAGCCCGCGCGGGCGCACACCTCGGCCATCGCCGCGTCGCCCGAGTAGCAGTGGAACACCGTCCGCTCGGGGGCGCCCTCCTCCTTCAGGACCCGCAGCACGTCGGCGTGGGCGTCCCGGTCGTGGATGACCAGCGCCTTGCCGTGCCGCTTGGCGATCTCGATGTGGGCGCGGAAGGAGTGCTCCTGGGCCGCCTTGCCCTCCGGGCCGGTGCGGAAGTAGTCGAGCCCGGTCTCGCCGACGCCCCTGACCTGGGGCAGCGCGGCCAGCCGGTCGATCTCGGCGAGCGCCTCGTCGAGCGCGGCGTCCCCGCCGGCCGCCCGGGCGCCCTGCCGGGACCGTCCCGCTCGTCGCCCACCACCCTTGTCCGAGTCGCTTCGCGACGCCCCCTCATCGGGGTCGCCGTGCACGATCCGCGGCGCCTCGTTCGGGTGGAGGGCGACCGCCGCGTGGACGTTCGCGTGCGCGGCGGCCGTCTCGGCGGCCCAGCGCGACCCCTTGAGGTCGCAGCCGACCTGGACGACCGTGGCCACCCCCACCGACGCGGCCTTGGCCAGCGCCTCCTCGACCGTGCCGGACTGCATGTCGAGGTGGGTGTGGGAGTCGGCGACCGGTATCCGGAGCGGCTCCGGCAGCGGGGGCGCCGCGTTCTTGGCCGCGTTCCTGTCGGCCTGGTCGGCGTTCGAAGGCATGCCCCGATCCTACGGACCCGATCCTGCGGAAGGGGCATGCCCTCACCGGTGCGGCCGCCTGGCGGCAGCCGCCCTGCCCCGCGGCCTCAGCCCTCTCCGTCCTCCTTGCGGTGGTGGAACGGGTGCAGCAGGTCGGACAGGTGCCAGTGGTGGTGGCCGTCGTGCTTCCGGGCCGCCGCCTCCTCCCCGGGGGCGGACGCGGAGCCGGGGGCCGCCACGGGTCCCGCCGGGCGCTGCCGGTGCTCGTCGTGCAGGTGGCTCTGCGCGGACGACACCCGGCCGGCCCGCATGATCCGCACGAGGTGCCCGTCGCAGTTCCTGCAACTGGGCTTGGTCAGCGGCGACGGCACGACGCTGCCGTCCGCCACGTACAGGACGAACTCGCCGCCGTCGGCGTCCGTGTGGTGCTCTATCTCGTAGGACTGCTCCCAACCGTGCCCGCAGCGCATGCAGGCGAAGGAGTACGACTCGTTGACGACGGCGGTGGCCGGGCCTCGGTGGCCCGTCTGCCCTGCGATCTCGCTCATGCCAGCTCCTCGTGTCCGCTGGACTCCGGGGACGGGTGCGTCCCTTGCTCCCAGTGGACGCCTCCACCAGCGCGAACGCAGCGGACCTGTCGAGTGTTGGAGTCGATTTGGGCGTCGCTTGCCCAAGGCTCCCCTGAACGGCAGGTGTTGCTTTGCTTTCCCGAAACGTGGCTTTGCGCCCGCATGGGGCGCGCGCTCATGAGAGATACGCCCTGCTCAGCGGGGGTGTGAGCGGTGTCTCACAGGGCTTGCCCGGCGCCCCGCGCGTCAACTTGCGTCCGCCCGCCTCACCCGTCCCGCGGCACCCCGCCCGCCTCAACCCGCGCGCCCTCACCCTCGCGCGCCCTCACCCCGCGTGCTTGGCGGCCACCACCGCGTCGAACACCTCGCGCTTGGGCACCCCGGCCTCCGCCGCGACCGCCGCGATGGCCTCCTTGCGCCGCTCGCCGGCCTCCTCGCGCACCCGCACCCGCCGCACCAGCTCCTCGGCGCCGATCTCCTCGGCCCCCTTCTCGGGGGCGCCCTCGACCACCACCGTGATCTCGCCGCGCACCCCCTCGGCGGCCCACGCGGCCAGCTCGCCGAGCCCGCCGCGCCGCACCTCCTCGTAGGTCTTGGTCAGCTCCCGGCAGACCGCGGCCCGCCGCTCGGCGCCGAACACCTCGGCCATCGCGGCGAGCGTGTCGTCGAGGCGGTGCGGGGCCTCGAAGTAGACGAGGGTGCGCCGCTCGGCGGCCGCCTCGCGCAGCCGGGACAGCCGCTCGCCCGCCTTGCGCGGCAGGAACCCCTCGAAGCAGAACCGGTCCACCGGCAGCCCGGACAGCGCCAGCGCGGTGAGCACGGCCGACGGGCCGGGCACGGCGGTCACCCGCACGTCCCGCTCCACGGCGGCGGCGACCAGCCGGTAGCCGGGGTCGGAGACCGAGGGCATGCCCGCGTCGGTCACCAGCAGCACCCGCGCCCCGCCGAGCAGTTCCTCGACCAGCTCGGGCGTGCGGGCGGACTCGTTGCCCTCGAAGTACGACACGACGCGGCCGCGCGGGGTCACGCCCAGCGCCTGGGTGAGCCGGCGCAGCCGCCGGGTGTCCTCGGCGGCGATCACGTCCGCACCGGCCAGCTCCCCGGCGAGCCGGGGCGGTGCGTCCTGGACGTCGCCGATGGGAGTGCCAGCCAAGACAAGGGTTCCAGTCACGTGCCCCATCCTCTCAAGCACCCGCCGCACCGGGCGCATCCCGCCCGGGCACGGGACTCCCACAGCGCCGTTCCCTACGATGGCGCGGTGACCAGTACCGCGTCCTCCACGGACCCCCGGCAGGACCTGGCCCCGCACGAGCAGCGGCCGGCCTGGCAGCAGCGGCTGCGCCGCTTCGGCCACCCGGCGGCGACCCGGGCGGAGCCCGCAGGCGATGTGCGCGAGCGCCTGGTGCCGCCGTACACGCGGCCGGGGCCGCGGCTGTGGGGTGCCCTCGGCGTCCCGCACGCGCTCGGCGAGCGCCTGGTGCGCTGGTCGGGCTGGGGCGGCCCGCTGCTGGTCACGCTGGTGGCGGGGGTGCTGCGGTTCTGGAACCTGGGCAGCCCGAAGGCGGTGATATTCGACGAGACGTACTACGCCAAGGACGCGTGGGCGATCGTCCACCGCGGCTTCGAGGTCAACTGGGACAAGAACGCCAACGACCTGATCCTGAGCAGCGGCGGCCACCTGCCGGTGCCCACCGACGCCTCGTACGTGGTGCACCCGCCGGTCGGCAAGTACGTGATCGGCCTGGGCGAGCTGATGTTCGGGTTCGATCCGTTCGGCTGGCGGTTCATGACCGCGCTGCTCGGCACGCTCTCCGTGCTGCTGCTGTGCCGGATCGGCCGCCGGATGTTCCGCTCCACCTTCCTGGGCTGCCTGGCCGGCTCGCTGATGGCGGTGGACGGGCTGCACTTCGTGATGAGCCGCACCTCGCTGCTCGACGGCGTGCTGATGTTCTTCGTGGTGGCCGCCTTCGGCTGCCTGCTGATCGACCGCGACCGGGCCCGGGAGAGACTGGCCGCCGCGCTGCCCGCCGACGCCGACGGCCGGGTCCGCCCGGACGCGCACACGGCCGAGACCACCCGGCTGGGGTGGCGCCCCTGGCGCTGGACGGCGGGCCTGATGCTGGGCCTGGCGATCGGCACCAAGTGGAACGGCCTCTACATCACGGCCGCGTTCTGCGTGATGGCCGTGGCCTGGGACATCGGCTCCCGCAAGGTGGCCGGCGCCCGCCATCCGTACGCGGCGGTCCTCAAGCGCGACACCGGCCTCACCTTCCTGGCCACGGTGCCGGTCGCGCTCGCCGTGTACCTGCTCTCCTGGCTCGGCTGGATCCTGTCCCCCACCGACGGCACCGGCGGCTACTTCCGCAACTGGGCGGCCACCGACGGCCGCAACAGCGGCTGGACCTGGCTGCCGGACTGGGTGCGCAGCCTGTGGCACTACGAGCACGAGGTCTACAAGTTCCACGTCGGCCTGTCCTCGCCGCACACCTACCAGTCCAACCCGTGGAGCTGGATCGTCGACGGCCGCCCGGTGTCGTACTTCTACGAGTCGCCCTCGCCCGGCACCTCGGGCTGCCCGACGGGCGCCGGCGAGAAGTGCGCCCGCGAGGTGCTCGCCATCGGCACCCCGGTGCTGTGGTGGGCGGCCTGCGCCGCGCTGGTGTACGTGCTGTGGCGCTGGTTCTTCCGCCGCGACTGGCGGGCGGGCGCCATCGCCTGCGGTGTCGCGGCCGGTTACCTGCCCTGGTTCCTGTACCAGGAGCGCACGATCTTCTTCTTCTACGCGGTCGTGTTCGTGCCGTTCCTGTGCCTGGCCGTGGCGATGCTGGTCGGCGCGATCATCGGGCCGCCCGGCGCGAGTGACACCCGCCGGGTGGCCGGGGCGACCGGCGCGGGCGTCCTGGTGCTGCTGATCGTGTGGAACTTCATCTACTTCTGGCCGCTGTTCACCGGCACCACGATCACCATGGACCAGTGGCGGGCCCGAATGTGGCTGGATACGTGGATCTGACACGGACCGGCTGATCTCTCTTCGGACAACTTCTGGACACGGCCGTCACAGGGGGCACCCCGGGCGCATACAGTGCGGTACGTGAACAGTCTTTGAACGCGTTCAATACGTGCGCGGGCGAAGGCTCCGGGGTGGGAACGGGGAGGAGCGCTGTCATGCGCAAGGGGGCCAGGGCCGCTGTCGTGGGCGGGGTGTTCGTCGCGCTGGTGGGCGGAGCGTCGTACGGCGGGTACACCATCGTCTCCGCGCTCGACGGGAACACGGTCTCCGGCGACCGGGCCGCGCCGGCGAAGACCGGGCCGCCGGACGGGGACGAGGTGAAGGACGCCTCGGCGAAGTTCTTCGCCGCCTGGGAGAAGGGCGACGCGACCACCGCCGCGTCGTACACGAACTTCCCCGCGCAGGCGTCCTCGCTGCTGTCGGCGTACGGGCAGGCCGCGCACATCACCGGGGTCGAGATCACGCCGGGGGCGGCCTCCGGCACCGCCGTGCCGTTCTCGGTCAAGGCCACCGTGTCCTTCGGCGGGAAGAGCGCGCCGCTCGCCTACCGCAGCCGGCTCAGCGTCGTACGCGGCGCCAGCACCCACCGGCCGCTGGTCGACTGGCAGCCCGCGGTGGTGTACCCCGGGCTGAAGAAGGACGACACGCTGGTCACCGGCGAGTCGGCCGCGCCGCCGATCGAGGCCGTGGACCGCGACGGCGCGGTGCTCACCAAGGACAAGTACCCCTCGCTCGGGCCGATCCTGGACGAGCTGCGGGAGAAGTACGGCGACAAGGCGGGCGGCACCCCGTCCGTCGAGCTGGCCGTCCACCACGCCGACGCGGGCGCCGCCGACACCCCGCTCGTCACCCTGGCCAAGGGCCGGGCGGGCAAGCTGCGGACCACGCTGAGCGCGGGCGCGCAGGCGGCGGCCGAGCAGGCGGTGCAGAAGTTCGCCGAGTCCTCGGTCGTGGCCGTCAAGGCGTCCACCGGCGAGGTGCTCGCGGTCGCCAACCACCGTACCGACGCCTTCAACGCGGCCTTCCTCGGGCGGCTCGCCCCCGGCTCCACGATGAAGATCGTCACCGCGGCCACCGCCATCGACAAGGGCGTCACCACGGCGAGCGGGCCCGCGCCCTGCCCGCCGAGCGTGCTGTGGGAGGGCCAGACCTTCCACAACCTCCAGGGCATGCGGCCGAACGAGAACGCGACCCTCGCCGAGAGTTTCGCCCGCTCCTGCAACACGGCCTTCCTCAAGTTCACGCCCAAGTTCCAGGACGACTCCCTGACCCGGGAGGCCCAGGACCGCTTCGGGCTCGGCCGGGACGACTGGAAGACCGGCATCCCGTCCTTCGACGGCTCGGTGCCCGCCGTCAGCGGCCCGGACAAGGCGGCCAACCTGATCGGCCAGGGCCAGGTCCAGCTGAGCCCGCTGAACATGGCCTCGGTGACGGCCACCGCGACGACGGGCCGCTTCCGGCAGCCGTTCCTGGTCTCGCCGGACCTGGACGACCGCGAACTGGCCACGGCGCAGGGCCTGTCGGCGGGTACGGTCGCCCAGCTGCGGCAGCTGATGCACCGCACCGCCACCACCGGCACCGCGGCCGCGGCGATGTCCGGGCTGAGCGGCAGCATCGGCGCCAAGACCGGTTCCGCCGAGGTCGACGGGCAGGCCAGGTCCAACAGCTGGTTCACCGGCTACCGCGACGACGTGACGGCGGCCGCCATGACCCAGGAGGGCGGCCACGGCGGCGACGCGGCCGGCCCGATCGTGGCGGCGGTGCTGCGGGCGGCCGGCTGACCGGTGCCGCGGGGGGGGCGGCTCAGCGGGACCCCGGGGGCCGACCGAGCGGAAACTGCGGGCAGCAGCCGACCGAACGGGACTCCAGGCGGCGGCCGGTTGACGGCACTGCGGCCGGCGGCCGGCTCAGCGGGACCCCAGGGGCAGGCCGAGCGGAAACTGCGGGCGGCGGCCGGCCGAGCGGAAACTGCGGGCGGCAGCCGACCGAACGGGACTCCAGGCGGCGGCCGGTTGACGGCACTGCGGCCGGCGGCCGGCTCAGCGGGACCCCGGCGGCCGGCCGAGCGGAAACTGCGGGCAGCGGCCGGCCGAACGGGACTCCGGGCGGCGGCCGGTTGACGGCACTGCGGCCGGCGGCCGGCTCAGCGGGACCCCGGGGGCCGGCCGAGCGGAAACTGCGGGCAGCGGCCGACCGAACGGAGGCTGCGCGGCGGCCGGCTGAGCCGACCGGCCCCGCCGGGGGTGCGCGGCCGGGGGGAATGTCGCAGCTTGGCTACGGAGAGCCGACGCACGTCACCCGTCCCGTTCGGGACCCTAGGGTGAGTGCGGTCGTTGGGCCCGTTGGGGCAGCGGTGGGGGCCGGGATCGCGGAGGGCGAAGGGCAGTGGGCAGCAGAAGACGCGTCGCCGAGCGGCGCAGGACGGGACCCGCGGTGGTCGGCGGGGTGATCGCGGTGGCCGCCGCCGGGATCGGCGCGTACGCGCTGTACGGCGGCGGCGCCCAGGCCGAGGGCCGCACCGCGGCCGCGCACAAGGCGGTGCGCACCGGCCCGCTGACGGCGACCGAGGTGGTGAGCACCGCCGGGCGGTTCCTGACCGCCTGGCAGCAGGGCGCCCCGGACCGGGCGGCGGCCGCGACCAGCGACGCGGCGGCGGCCGCCGCCCTGCTCGGCGCGTACGCCAAGGACGCGCACCTCACGCACGTCACGCTCACCCAGGGCACGCCCCGGGCCGGCAAGGTGCCCTTCTCCGTGACGGCCACCGTGTCGTACCAGGGCCTGAGCAGGCCGCTGGCCTACGACAGCGCGCTGACCGTCGTACGGCGGGCCGCCGACGGCGCGCCGGTGGTCGACTGGCACGCGGCGGTCGTCCACCCGGACCTGAAGGACGGCGACCGGCTCGTCACCGGCGAGTCCGGCACCCCGCCGGTCAAGGCCCTGGACCGGGACGGCGGCGTGCTCTCCGCCGCGAAGTACCCGTCGATGGCCTCCGTCCTGGACGGGCTGCGCGAGAAGTACGGCAAGAAGGCGGGCGGCCGGGCGGGCGTGGAGCTGCGCGTGGTGCGCGGGGCGGCGTCGAAGAAGGCCGAGCTGCCGGACAAGACCCTCGTCGAGCTGAGCAAGGGCACCCCGGGCACGGTGCGCACCACGCTGAGCCCGTCCCTCCAGTCGGCGGCCGAGCAGCAGGTGGCCAAGCAGCAGAAGGCGTCGGTGGTGGTGATGCGGCCCTCCACCGGGGAGATCCTCGCGGTGGCCAACACCGGCCACGGCTTCGACACCGCGCTGCAAGGGTCCCTCGCGCCCGGCTCCACGATGAAGGTCATCACCTCCTCGCTGCTGATCGACAAGGGCCTGGCGTCGGTGGACAAGCCGCACCCGTGCCCGAAGACGTTCACCTACGGCGGGTGGACCTTCCACAACGACGACGACTTCGAGATCAAGGACGGCACGTTCCGGGCGAGCTTCGCCCGCTCCTGCAACACGGCCTTCATCAGCCAGGCCGGGAAGCTCAAGGACGACGACCTGACCCGCCAGGCCCAGGAGGTCTTCGGCCTGGCCCGGGACGACTGGGCGATCGGGGTGCCGTCCTTCGACGGCGCGGTGCCGGTGCAGTCGGCGGCGCAGAAGGCCGCCTCGCTGATCGGCCAGGGCGGGGTGCGGATGAACCCGCTGAACATGGCCTCGGTGGCCTCGACGGTCAGGACGGGCGGCTTCCGCCAGCCGTATCTGGTCGCCCCGTCCACCGACCACCGCAAGCTGGCCACCGCCTCGCGCACGCTGTCCGCGGCCACGCTGGCCCAGCTGCGCGAGCTGATGCGCTACACCGCCGCCTCCGGTACGGCCGCCCAGGCGATGGCCGGGCTCGGCCCGGACTACGGGGCGAAGACGGGGTCCGCCGAGGTCGACGGGCAGCAGAAGCCCAACGGCTGGTTCACCGCCTACCGCGGCGATCTCGCGGCGGCGGGCGTCGTCCAGGCGGGCGGGCACGGCGGCGACACGGCCGGCCCGATCGTGGCGTCCCTGCTGAAGGCGGGCGACTGACCGGTCCCGGAACCCGTCCGGTGGAAGGCCCTACCGTCCGGCGACGGCGGGCGCCGCGGTGGCCGAGTAGGTGCGCCGCAGGAACCTGGCCAGCGTCTTCGTCTCGAACTGCACCACCGAGACACCCTGCGGGGAGTGGAACTCGACCACGGCCTGCACCCGGCCGCACGGCCACACCCGCACCTCGCCGGTGCCGGTGGGCGCGCGCAGTCCCTGTTCGAGCAGGGCGCGGGAGAACGTCCACTCGTGCGCGCCGGGCAGTCCGATACACACCGAGCGCGGGTCGTCCTGCGGGTCGTAGCGCAGGACGACCGGGACGGCGCCGGGGTCGTCCTGGCGGTCGTCCTCGGTGACGATGCGGGCTCGCGCGTGCTGTTCGACCACGGACATCGGACGGCCCCTCACACTCGGTGACCTGGACACGAAGCATTTTTCCGCTTTCGTTACCAATGTCCCATACTTCCCGATTTACACACTGCTGGGGTAATAAATCCCGCCCACTCCCCGCACCTGCACGGTCACGCTCTTGCAAATCATTCGCAAAAGGCCACATCATCGAGCCGTGCATGTACCTGACGGATTCATCAACGCCCCCACCTCCGCCGTCGCCGGCGCGGTCGCCGCCGGCGCCCTGGCCGTCAGCCTGCGCGGCGCCCGCCGGGAGCTGGACGAGCGGACCGCGCCGCTGGCCGGCCTGGTCGCCGCGTTCATCTTCGCGGTCCAGATGCTCAACTTCCCCGTCGCGGCCGGCACCAGCGGCCACCTGCTGGGCGGAGCCCTGGCCGCGATACTCGTGGGCCCCTACACCGGGGTCCTGTGCGTCTCCGTCGTCCTGCTCATGCAGGGCATCCTCTTCGCCGACGGCGGGCTGACCGCGCTCGGCGTCAACATCACCGACATGGCGATCACCACCACGGTCGTGGCGTACGCCGTCTTCCGCGGCCTGGTGAAGGTGCTCCCGCGCCGCCGCCGCTCGGTGACGATCGCCTCCTTCACCGCCGCGCTCGTCTCGGTCCCGGCCGCCGCGGTCGTCTTCACCCTGATCTACGCGGCCGGCGGCACCACCGACGTGTCGATCGGCAAGGTCGCCACCGCCATGATCGGCGTGCACGTCCTCATCGGCGCCGGCGAGGCGGCGATCACCGCGCTCACCGTCGGCGCCGTCATCGCCGTACGCCCCGATCTGGTGTACGGGGCGCGCGGCCTGGAGCAGCGGCTCAAGCTGCGGGTGAACGGCGAACTGGTCGACGCGCCCGCCGCCGCGCCCGCGCCGGTGGCCGCTCCCGCCGCCGCCCGGTCGCACCGCAAGCTGTGGCTCACCGGCCTGGTCACCTCCCTGGTCCTCGCCGGGTTCGTCAGCTTCTACGCCTCCGCCAGCCCCGACGGCCTGGAGAAGGTCGCGCACGACAAGGGCATCGACCAGAAGGAGAAGCCGCACGCCTCGGCGGACTCGCCGCTCGCCGACTACGGCGTCAAGGACGTCTCCGACGCCCGGCTGTCCGGCGGGCTCGCGGGCGTGATCGGCGTCGGCGTCACCGTCGTCGTGGGCAGCTCGGTCTTCTGGATCGTGCGCAGGCGCCGCACGGCCGCCGCGGAACCCTCCTCGCAGGCCGCCTGAGATGGGCGCGGGCCACGCCCACCGGCTCTACCGGCACGGGCACTCGCCGGTGCACGCGCTGCCGCCGCACACCAAGCTCGCCGCGGCCTTCGCGTTCGTCGTGGTCGTGGTCTCCACCCCGCGCGCGGCGATGTGGGCGTTCGCCCTGTACGCCGTGCTGCTGGCGGGCGTGGCGGCGGTGGCCCGGGTGCCCGCCGCGTTCCTGCTCAAGCGGCTGCTGATCGAGGTGCCGTTCGTCGCCTTCGCGGTGCTCATGCCGTTCGTGGCCGAGGGCGAGCGGGTGCACGTCCTCGGCCTGTCGCTGAGCGCCGGCGGTCTGTGGGGCGCCTGGAACGTGCTCGCCAAGGGCACCCTCGGCGTCGCCGCCTCCGTGCTCCTCGCGAGCACCACCGAGCTGCGGGAACTGCTGCTGGGCCTGCAACGCCTCAAGCTGCCGCCGCTGCTCGTGCAGATCGCCTCCTTCATGATCCGCTACGGCGATGTGATCACCGACGAGATGCGCCGCATGCGCGTGGCCCGGGAGTCCCGCGGCTTCGAGGCGCGCGGGGTGCGGCACTGGGGGGTGCTCGCCAAGTCGGCGGGCGCGCTGTTCATCCGCTCCTACGAGCGCGGCGAGCGGGTCCACCTGGCCATGGTCAGCCGCGGTTACGCCGGTTCGATGCCGGTCATCGACGAGGTGACCGCCTCCCGGGCGCAGTGGTCGTCCGCACTGGCCCTCCCCTGTGCCGCGCTCGCCGTCTGTCTGCTGGGATGGGTGCTGTGACTGCTTCTCTGGAGGTCTCCGGCCTCGCCTTCGCCTACCCCGACGGACACCAGGCCCTGTTCGGGGTGGACTTCCGCATCGGGCGCGGGGAGCGGGTGGCGCTGCTCGGCCCGAACGGGGCCGGCAAGACCACCCTCGTCCTGCACCTCAACGGCATCCTCGGCGGCGGCGCCGGCACGGTGACGGTGGCCGGGCTGCCGGTCGGCAAGCGGCACATGGCCGAGGTCCGGCAGAAGGTGGGGATCGTCTTCCAGGACCCGGACGACCAGCTGTTCATGCCGACCGTACGCGAGGACGTCGCGTTCGGGCCGGCGGCGGCCGGGCTGAAGGGGCCGGAGCTGGAGCGGCGGGTGCGTACGGCGCTGGAGCGGGTCGGCATGGCGGAGTTCGCCGACCGCCCCCCGCACCACCTCTCCTTCGGCCAGCGCCGCCGGGTGGCCGTGGCCACCGTGCTCGCCATGGAGCCGGAGATCCTGGTCCTGGACGAGCCGTCCTCCAACCTCGACCCGGCCGCCCGCCGCGAACTGGCCGACGTGCTGCGCGCGTTGGACGTGACCGTGCTCATGGTCACGCACGACCTGCCGTACGCCCTCGAACTGTGTTCCCGGTCACTGATCCTCAGTGACGGGGTGATCGCCGCCGACGGCCCGACCGGTGAACTCCTCGGTGACGACGCCCTGATGCGCGCCCACCGCCTGGAGCTGCCCTTCGGTTTCGACCCGCGCTCGGTGACCACCAGGACCTGACCCGAGGACCCGAGGAATCCCAGGCACAGCACCCGTGTTCCACTCACTGTCGCAGGCAGTGGGCCGGTACGAGTGGTGAGTGACGGGAGTGCGGTCGTGGGCGCGGACGTAGGCGCGGACGTGGACGTGGTCGTGAGCGGTGCGGTGGCCGAGGGCTTCGAGCCGGTCCGGGACGCGTTCCGGCAGAACTTCACCCTGCGCGGCGAGCGCGGCGCGGCCCTCGCCGTGTACCGGGACGGGCACCGGGTCGTCGACCTGTGGGCCGGCCGCCGGGACGTGGACGGCACGGCCGGCGACGCGCCGTGGGAGCGCGGCACCGCGCAGATCCTGCGCTCGGCCACCAAGGGCGTCGCCGCCGCCGCGCTGCTCCTGCTGCACCAGCGCGGTGAGCTGGACCTGGACGCGCCGGTGGGGGCGTACTGGCCCGAGTACAAGGCGGCCGGCAAGGAGCGGACGCTCGTGTGGCACCTGCTCGCCCACCGCGCGGGCGTACCGGTCCTGGACCGCCCGCTGACCCCGCAGGAGGCCGCCGACCCGGTGCGGGCCGCCGAGGCGGTGGCCGCGCAGGCCCCGGTGTGGGAGCCGGGCACCGACCACGGCTACCACGCGCAGACGTACAGCTGGCTGACCGGGGAACTGGTGCGGCGGGTGACCAGCGAGTCGATCGGCGCGTGGATCGCGCGGGAGATCACCGGACCGGCCGGGGCCGACCTGTGGGTGGGGCTGCCGCCGGGCGAGACCGGGCGGGTGGGCCGGGTGGGCTCCGTCGAACCCCCGGCCGCCGAGACCGGCGGGCTGCGGATGCGCCCCAAGCGGGCGGTCGCCGGCGCCTACGCCGACCCGTCCTCGCTGACCCGCCGGGCCTTCGGCGCGATCAGCCCGGCCCCCGACGAGAACGACCCGGCGTACCGGGCGGCGGTGCTGCCCGCCTCCAACGGCATCGCCACCGCCGACGGGCTGGCCCGCTGCTACGCCGCGCTGATCGGTGAAGTGGACGGCGGCACCCGCCTGTTCACGCCGGGCACGCGGGAACTGGCCCGTGCCGAGCGGTCCGCGGGACCGGACCGCGTGCTGGTGGTGGGTACCCGGTTCGGGCTCGGCCACATGCTGCACGGCAGCGCGTCCCCGCTGTACGGCCCCGGTTCCTTCGGCCACCCGGGCCGCGGCGGCGCCCTCGGCTTCGCGGACCCGGACACCGGCCTGGCCTTCGGCTACGTCACCAACGGCTTCCGCTCCGGCGTCACGGCGGACCCGAGGGCGCAGGCACTGATACGGGCGGTACGGGCCTCGCTCGCGGCGTAGGGCCGCGGCCGCCCGGCCTCAGACGTGGATCGGCTGCGACCTGCGGCCCGAGGCCGTGTCGATCTCGTCGTGCGCCTTGGTGAGCAGCCGCATGGCGATCTCGTTGAGGGCGCGGGCCCCGGCGACCTCCTCACCGACCCGGGGCTGATCGGAGTCGATCCGGTGCCGGGAGGCCCGGCCGTGCCCGTGGACCTCGCTGCCGTCGGGCAGCCGCACCAGGGCCGCCGCCCGCGTGTGCTGGCCGTCCTCCTCGAACTCCAGCTCCACATGCCATCCCACGGCGGTCTTCATCATGACCATCACCTCCGGAACACCTGCTTCCAGGGTGCGCCTTTCCTGACCGCCGTGCAGCATCATCCCTTCACGGCGTGCGCGAGGAAATCCACCCAGGCGGAGGAGGCGACCGCCAGCCGGGCGGTGTCGGGGGTCTTGGAGTCACGGATGTGGACGGTGGTGGAGGTGGTGGCGACCTCTACGCAGTCCCCGGGCTCGTTGCTGTCACTGAAGCTGCTCTTGAACCAGTGCAGTTCCGACGTGCTCATAATCTCCCCAGCGCTTGCTCGATGAAGGCCAGTGACTCCCTCGGCGTGAGAGCCTGCGCTCGGATCATGCCATAGCTTGATTCGAGGACTCGAAGATCTCTGGGGCTCTCGACCGGGCGGCCGTTGAATGCGCCGGCGGAACGTCCGATCCCCGAGCCGTCCGCGAACCTCAGCACGTGAATCCGGCCCCTCATCCCGGCGTGCTCCTCCCGGTCCGTAGGCATGATCTGGAGAGACACGTGCCTCAGCTGCGCGACCTCCATGAGGTGTTCGAGCTGCCGACGCAGGACCATTCTCCCTCCGATCGGTCGCTCCAGCGTCACCTGTTCCTGAATGAAGCTCATCGCCGGGGCGGGGTCCCGCTGGAACACCACTTTTCGACCCGTGCGTGCGGCCACCTCACGCTCGATCACGTCGTCAGGCAGCGGCGGATGACGTACCCCGTACAGCGCCCTCATGTACTCCGGTGCCTGCAACAGACCATGGATGTTGTGGGTGCTGTACATCAGCATCTCCACCGCACGGCCCTCCATGTCGGCCAGCTCTCGGACCTTCCGCGGATACCGCGCCTTCCGCATCTCCTCCATGAACGCCCGCAGATGCCCCTGCGCCCGCGTGACCTGGTCCGCGCGGTCCAGGAACTCCGGCCGGGGAATCCTCGTGCCGTTCTCCATCTTGCGGATCATGTCCTCGCCGTAGCCGGTCAGCTCGGCCAGGTCCGCGACCCGCATCCCGGCCGACTCCCGGCACACCCTCAGCAGGCGCCCCACCGCCTGCACCACCGGCTCGATCTCGTCCCCGGGTTCCACATCCCAACCCGCCTCGTCCACGTCCTCGTGCATCTCCACCTCCGTCGGCAGCCGTACCCGTACAACGTCCGGAGCAGCCGCGACAGCACGGGACAGGACCAGGACAAAGGAAAGCCGGTGAGGGTGCAGCCCCGTCCCCACGGGCACCCTCACCGGCGGCTCCGGTCAGCAGCGGTACGTCAGGTGCGTACCAGCTCCCGTTCGTCCTCCCGGCCGTCCGTCGAGGACAGCGCGCGCAGGCCCTCGCCCTCCACGTCCACGTTGGGCAGGGCGCGGTCCAGCCACTTGGGCAGCCACCAGGCGCGGCGGCCGAGCAGGGCCAGGACCGCCGGGACGATGGCCATGCGGACGACGAAGGCGTCGAAGAAGACGGCGATCGCCAGGCCGAAGCCGATCATCTTGATCATCGACTCGCTGGAGCCGATGAAGCCGGAGAAGACGGCGATCATGATGACCGCGGCGGCCGTCACCACCCGGGCGCCGTGCCGGAAGCCGGTCACGACGGCCTGGCTCGGCTGCTCGCCGTGCACGTACGCCTCGCGCATCCGGGTCACGAGGAAGACCTCGTAGTCCATCGCCAGGCCGAAGACCACGCCCACCATGAAGATCGGCATCATCGACATGACAGGACCGGTCTGCTCCACGCCCATCAGGCCGGACAGCCAGCCCCACTGGAAGACCGCGACCACCGCGCCGAGCGCGGCCAGCACGCTGAGCAGGAAGCCGAGCGCCGCCTTCAGCGGGACCAGGACCGAGCGGAAGACCACGATCAGCAGCAGGAAGGCCAGCCCCACCACCAGGGCCAGATACGGGAACAGGGCGTCGTTCAGCTTCTGCGAGACGTCGATGTTCATCGCCGTGGAGCCGGTGACCAGCACCTCGGCGTCGGTCTTGGCCTTGATGCCGTCGCCCGCGTCACGGATGGCGTGCACGAGGTCCTCGGTGGTGGCGGAGGACGGCTTGGAGTTCGGGATGACGGTGATCGTCGCGGTGTCGCCGGCCTGGTTGGGCGCGGGCGGGGTGACCGTGACGACGTCCTTGAGGCCCTTGATCCTGTCGGTCACCTCGTGGAAGGCGGCCTTGGGGTCGTGGCTGCCCTTCGCGTCGACGACGACCAGCAGCGGGCCGTTGAAGCCGGGCCCGAAGCCCTCCGAGAGGAGGTCGTAGGCGCGGCGCTGGGTGGTGGAGACGGGCTGCGAGCCGTCGTCCGGCAGGCCCAGTTCGAGCGAGGCGGCGGGCACCGCGGCGGCGCCCAGGCCGATCACGCCGAGCAGCAGCACGGCGATCGGGCGGCGCACCACGAAGCTCGCCCAGCGGGTGCCCATGTTGGGCCGGGCCGGCTTCTTCGCGGCCCGGCCACCGCCCAGCAGCCTGCTCTTCTGCCCGGCCGGCCTGACCTTGCGGCCGGCGTAGCCGAGCAGCGCCGGGATCAGGGTCAGCGCGATGAGGACGGCGATGACGACCGTGCCGGCCGCCGCGATGCCCATCTTCGTCAGCATCGGGATGTTGACGACGGACAGGCCGACCAGCGCGATGACGACGGTGAGGCCGGCGAAGACCACCGCGGAGCCCGCGGTGCCGACGGCCCGTCCGGCCGCCTCCTCGCGGGAGTGGCCCTCGGCCAGTTCGCCGCGGTAGCGGGAGACGATGAACAGCGCGTAGTCGATGCCGACCGCGAGGCCGATCATCGAGGCCAGGGTGGAGGTGGTGGTGCCCAGGTCCAGGGCGTGGGCGAGCGCGGTGACCGTGGAGACGCCGATGCCGACGCCGATGATCGCGGTCAGCAGCGGCAGCCCCGCGGCGAGCAGCGAGCCGAAGGTGATGACGAGGACGACGGCCGCCATGGCGATGCCGATGACCTCGGTGGAGCCGGAGCCGGGCGCCGCGTTGAGGGCGTCACCGCCGATCTCCACGGTCAGCCCGGCGTCCCGCGCGTGCTGCGCGGCATTCTTCAGGGCGGTGCGGGAGTCGTCCTCCAGCTCCATGCCGGAGACCTTGTACTTCACCGACGCGTAGGCGACGGTGCCGTCCTTGCTGACGGCGTGGCCGGTGTAGGGGTCGGCGACGGAGGCGACCTCGGAGCCGGTGGACAACTCCTTGACGGTCTTCTCGACGGTCGCCTTCTGGCCGGCGTCCGTCATCTTGTGGCCGCCGGGCGCCTTGAAGACCATCCGCGCGGTCGCCCCGTCGGCGCTCGCGCCGGGGAAGCGGTGCTCCAGCAGGTCGAAGGCCTTCTGCGCCTCGGTGCCGGGGATGGAGAAGGAGGTGTTGCCCGCGGCGGGCGCGGAGGCGGCGCCGACGCCGGCGAGCGTCAGCAGCGCCACCCATATCAGGGCGACGAAGTGCCGTCGCCGGAAGGCGAGTCGGCCTATTTTGTACAGGAACGTGGCCACGTGGGCGTACTCCCGGTCAGGTCGTGGGGTGGTTCTGGGCAGGGAACATCGGCCCGACGACGTGAGCGGTCGCGTCAGGTGCTGGGGTGATGCGGGGGGGGCGGTGCGAGGGGTGGGGACCCGTCAGGAGGCCCGACGGGGAATCAGGACGGCGTGGGTACGCCGAGGGCGGGGAGGACCACGGCGTCGATGTACGAACGGAGGAACTCCTGCGTCGGCGGCTGGTCCTCGATCAGTGCCCGGACGGCGAACCCGCCGGCCAGCATGTGCACCACGAAGTCCAGCGCCGGGCAGTCCGCGCGGATCTCGCCGCGGTCGACGGCGCGCTGCAACAGCCTGCGGAACTCCCGCATCTCCGGTTCGATCAGCTGTTCCCGGAAGGCGTGTCTGAGGTCCCGGTTGGCGTGCATCGCCATCGCCAGGCCCCGCATCAGCGCGGAGTTCTGCTCCATGGCGCAGTCGTCCTCCCGGGTCACCAGCGCCCGCAGGTCGCCGCGCAGTGATCCGGTGTCCGTCCCCTCCAGCTTGCCGGGCTTGCCGTGCCGGACGGCCCGGACGACCAGTTCGGCCTTGCCGCCCCACTGGCGGTAGAGCGTGGCCTTGCTGGAGCGGGTACGGGCGGCGACGGCGTCCATGGTGAGGGCGTCGTAACCGACCTCGCGGAGCAGGTCGAGCACGGCCCCGTACAGCTCGGCCTCGCGCTCGGGCGTGATCCGGCTCCGGCGCGCGGCCGTCGTCTCGGTCATCACTCCCACCTCCCGCTCCGTTCGTACGGGACGAATCTAGCGCACCCCATCAACGAAACGAAACCGTTTCGTACGTGGGTTGGGTCACTCCTGTCGGTTTTCCATAAGTTGCTCCGGTCCCGCCCCGGGCGAAGCATTGAGGAGGTGAGCTATCTGCGCCTGCCGCACCTCAGCGGCGATCTGCTGTGCTTCGTGGCCGAGGACGACCTCTGGCTGGCCCCGCTCGACGGAGCGGGCCGCGCCTGGCGGCTCACCGTGGACCGCACCAAGGCCGGCCGCCCCCGCTTCTCCCCCGACGGCCGCCACCTCGCCTACACGAGCTGGCGCAGCCTCGCGCCCGAGATCCACCTCGTCCCGGTGGACGGCGGGCCGGGCCGCCAGCTCACGTACTGGGGCAGCTCCGACACCCTGGTGTGCGGCTGGAGCCCGCCCGAGGAGGACGGCCACAGCGAGATCCTCGCCGTCACCTCGCACGGCGAGCCGTTCTCGTACTTCACCTGGGCCTACAAGGTCGGCACCGACGGCTCCCCCGGCCGCAAGCTGCCCTGGGGCCCGGTCGCCGACCTCCAGGTCGCCCGGCTCGACGGCGAGCGCAAGAGCCTGCTGCTGACCGGCACCCCGCCGCACGAACCCGCCTCCTGGAAGCGCTACCGGGGCGGCGCCACCGGACGGCTCTGGCTGCACGGGCAGCGGCTGCTCCCCGACCTCGGCGGCCACCTGGCCTCCCCCATGTTCGTCGGCGGCCGGATCGCCTTCCTCTCCGACCACGAGGGCGTCGGCAACCTCTACTCCTGCGCCTGCGACGGCACCGACCTGCGCCGCCACACCGACCACGACGCCTTCTACGCCCGGCACGCCGCCGGCGACGGCGAGCGCGTGGTGTACCAGTGCGCGGGCGACCTGTGGATCGTGGACGACCTGTCCCCCGGCTCCGAGCCGCGCCGGCTGGATGTCCGGCTCAGCGGACCGCGGGCCGGGCGCCGCCCCTACCCGGTGCCCGCCGCGCAGAACCTGGACGGCCTCTCCGTCGACGAGACCGGCCGGGCCAGCGCCGTCGTGGTCCGCGGCTCCCTGTACTGGCTCACCCACCGCGACGGCCCCGCCCGCACCCTCACCGATCCGCCGGGGGTCCGGGTGCGGCTGCCGGAGATGCTCGGCGCGAGCGGCCGGATCGCCTACGTCACCGACGCCGACGGCGAGGACGCCGTCGAGATCGCCTTCCTGCCCCGGGCCAGCGGCGCCCGGCCGCCCCGCCGGCTCGCCTCCGGCGAAGTGGGCCGCGTCCTGGAGATGGTCTGCGACCCCGGCGGCGAACGCCTCGCCCTCGCCGCGCACGACGGCCGGCTGCTGCTGGTCGACGTACCGGAGGACGGGACGGAGGAGGGGACGGAGGAGGGGACGGAGGAAGGCGGGGAGGCCGGGGCCGGTGAAACCGAAGCCGCCGGGGACGCCGGAAGCGGCACCCCGGCCGCGCCTTCCCGCACCGTCACCGAACTGGTCCGCTCCGGCAACGGCCCCGTGCGCGATCTCGCCTTCTCCCCGGACGGGGCCTGGCTGACGTGGTCCCACCCCGGGATCGGCCGGACCCTGCGGCAGATCAAGCTGGCCCGGATCAAGGACGGCCTGGTCGTCGACGTCACCAACGGCCGCTTCGAGGACGAGAACCCCGTCTTCACCCGCGACGGCCGCTACCTCGCCTTCCTGTCCTGGCGCGGCTTCGACCCGGTGTACGACGTGCACACCGGCGACCTGTCCTTCCCACTGGGCTGCAAGCCCTATCTGGTCCCGCTCTCCTCCGCGACGCCCTCCCCCTTCGCGCTCAGCGCGGAGGGCCGCCCGGCCGCGGGCGGGCTCGACCCGGTGGAGGCCGAGGAGGGCGGCGAGCCCGGCGCGGTGACGGTGGAGGTGGCGGGGCTGGAGAACCGGGTCACGCCGTTCCCGGTGGCCGCCTCCAAGTACTCGGCGCTCGCCCCGGTGGCCGGCGGCGGCCTGGTCTGGCTGCGCTGGCCGATCTCCGGGGCGCTGGGTGAGACGTTCGCCAACCCGGACGACACCACCGGCCGCCCGACACTGGAGTACTTCACCCCCGGCAAGGCGAAGAAGTCCGAACTCGTCGCCCACCTCGACTGGTTCGCGGTCAGCGGCGACGGCACCCGGCTGGTCGTCGTCGACGAGAGTGACCTGCGCGCGGTGCCCGCCACCGAGCCGGGCGACAGCGACTCCACGACCTGGATCGACCTGCGCCGCATCCTGCACGTGGCCGACCCGGGCGCCGAGTGGCGCCAGGCGTACGAGGAGGCGGGGCGGCTGATCCGCGGCTACTTCTGGGAGCCGCGGATGTGCGGGATCGACTGGGACGGCGTGCTCGCCCAGTACCGCCCGCTGGTCGAACGGGTCGCCTCCCCCGACGAGTTCGCCGACCTGCTGCGCGAGGTGCTGGGCGAACTGGGCACCTCGCACGCCTACGTCGCCGCCGCCCGCCGCAACGAGGGCCCCGCCCACTACCAGCGCTGGCAGGGCCTGCTCGGCGCCGACCTCGTGCACCGGGAGTGCGGCTGGGTGGTGAGGCGGATCCTGCCCGGTGACTCCTCCGACTCCCGCGCCCGCTCCCCGCTGGCCGGCACCGGCATCCGCGAGGGCGCCGTGCTGACCCATGTCGACGGCCGCCCGGTGGACCCGGTGACCGGGCCCTACCCGCTGCTGGCCGGGGCCGGCGGTACGACCGTGGAGCTGACGTTCTCCCCCGCGCCCGCGGAGGGGCCCGCCGCAGGACCCGCCGGGGGGTCTGCCGAAGCCGGGGCGTCCGCCGAAGCCGGGGCGTCCGCTGAGGCCGGGGCGTCCGCCGAAGCCGGGGCGTCCGCCGAAGCCGGGGGATCCACCGAAGCCGGGGCGTCCGCCGAAGCCCGGGCGTCCGCCGAGGCCGGGGCGTCCGCCGCGGGGCCCGCCGGGGCGCGGGGACCGGCCCGCCGGGTCGCCGTGGTCCCGCTGGTCGACGACCGGCCGCTGCGCTACCAGGACTGGGTGGCCAAACGCCGGGCGGTGGCCCGCGAGCTGAGCGACGGCAAGTGCGGCTATCTGCACATCCCCGACCTGGGCGGCTCCGGCTGGGCGCAGTTCAACCGGGACGTGCGCATGGAGATGTCCCGGCCCGCCCTCATCGTCGACGTGCGCGGCAACGCGGGCGGCCACATCAGCGAACTCGTCATCGAGAAGCTGACCCGGACCATCCTCGGCTGGGACCTGACCCGGGACGCCCAGCCGGTGTCGTACACCTCCAACGCGCCCCGCGGTCCCATCGTGGCCCTCGCCGACGAGGCGACCTCCTCCGACGGTGACATGATCACCGCGGCCATCAAGCTGCTGGACCTGGGGCCCGTGGTCGGCCAGCGCACCTGGGGCGGCGTGGTCGGCATGACCGGCCGGCACCGGCTGGGCGACGGCACGGTCATCACGGTGCCGATGAACGCGGCCTGGTTCGACGCCTACGGCTGGTCCGTGGAGAACCACGGCGTCAGCCCCGACGTGGAGTCCCTGCGCACCCCGCTGGACTGGGCCGAGGGCCGGCACGTCGAGATGGACGCCGCCATCGAACTCGCCCTGCGCCTGCTGGAGTCCCACCCGCCCGCGACCCCGCCGGACCACAGCGACGTACCCGACCTGTCCCGCCCGAAGCTGCCGCCGCGGCAGACGTGAGCCCTCCGCGGGCACGCGACGTGGGGTGCCCCGGCACCCGGGGCACCCCACGCGTTCCCGGCCTGGGCCGAGCACAGCGGCGATGGAACCGGCCGACCGGTGACTAGCGGTCGTAGTCCTCGTTGAGGCGGTCCTCCATCTCGTCCCGCGTGTCGTCGATGTGCTGACGACCGCGGTCACGCTCCTGGGACGGGCGCTGACCGGCCTGACCGGCCTGGCCCGCCTGGCCCGCCTGGCCTGCCTTCTGGCGGCCCTCCTGGATGCGCTCCCGGCCCTGCTGCTGCCGCTGCTCGGCCTGGTCCTGGAACTTGTCCTTCATGCCCATGGTGTTTCTCCCGTGTGGGTGAGTGCGGTCCCCCAGTGGGTGGGGGGACCGGCCTCGACCAGATTCACACGGGCGCTCACCCTGCGCATGTCGATCAACTACGGTGCGTGGCCGCCGTGGTGCGGTGCTGCTCGTCGGCGGCCCCGCCCGCCCCGACCAGGCCGGTGCGCATGCCTGTCAGCCGGTCCGCGAACCGCCGCATCTCCCGCTGCCCCACGGTCCCGATGACCCCCGGCAGATACCCGCGCACGCCCTGCATCCCGCGCAGCCACCACTGCCCGTACACATGGCTCGACCGCCGCTCGATGCCGTCCACGATCCGGTCCACCGCCGGGCCCAGCGGGTACGTCTTGTTCGACGGCCACGGCAGCCGCTGCCGCAACTCCCGCATCACGTCGTCCTGGTCGGCCCCGCGCACCATGTCCGTGTCCGTCCACGACAGGTAGCCCACGCCCACGCGCACGCCTCGGTGGCCGACTTCGGCGCGCAGGCAGTGCGCGTACGCCTCCACACCGGACTTGGAGGCGCAGTACGCCGACATCATCGGCGCCGGGGTGATCGCGGCGAGCGAGGCGATCTGCAGCAGGTAGCCCCGGCTCCCGATCAGCGCCGGCAGGAACGCCCGCCCGGTGACCGCCGAGCCGAGCAGGTTGACCTCGATCACCCGCCGCCAGGACTCCGGGTCGGAGTCGACGAACGGACCGCCGGTGGCCACCCCGGCGTTGGCGACCACGATGTCCACCCGGCCGAAGCGCTCCTCGGCCTCCGCCGCGACCCGGGCCATCGCCTCATGGTCGGTGACATCGGCGTACCAGTGGGCGCTCTCGCCGTGCAGCCGCTCCGCGACCTGCTTGAGCGCGTCCGGCTCCAGGCCGACCAGCGCGATCCGCGCGCCGCGCGCGGACAGTTTGCGCGCCAGCAGCTCACCGACGCCCCGCGCGGCCCCCGTGACGACCGCGACCTGCCCCTCCAGGCTGTACCTGCTCATGCGCCCTCTCCGATCCGTGCGTCGTCGTTGTCCTTGCCGTTGCCGCGTACGCCCCCGTGGGCGGCGACCAGCTCCCGGATCTTCCCGGTGACCTGCTCGGGCGCCTCCATGGGCGTCATGTGGCCGATGCCGGGCAGCTCGGTCAGCCCGACGCACTGCGGGAGCGAGGCGGCCAGCGAGCGCGCGTGCACCGGCGGGGTGAGCCGGTCGGCGGTGCCCGCCACGACCGCGGCCGGCACCCGCAACTCCCGTACGCCGTGGTCGAGGTCGAGCAGGTCGAGCACCTGCGACCAGCTGTGCCGCACCCGGCGCGGGCAGGCGTGCACGATCCGGGCGCACGCCTCGACCACGTGCGGCGCCGAACGCCGCCCCATGGTGGCGTACTTGAGGACGCGCAGCGCGAGCGGCGTGACGGGTCCCAGCGGTGCCCGGGAGCCGAGGACGCGCCGGGTCAGCCCGGTGCGCAGCCGGCCGGCCCGCAGCGGGACCACGGTCGACCGGGCGACCAGTCGCGAACTGCCCGTGCTGCACAGCAGGACGGCCGCCGCGTGCTCCTGGAAGCCGGGCCGGCCGGCCGCGGCCATCACCGTCATCCCGCCCATCGAGTGACCCGCGATCACCGCCTTCTCGCCGGGCGCCAGGGTCGCGGCGAGCACCGCCTCCAGATCGTCGGCGAGCGCGTCCGTGCCGCACACCGGGCTCGCCGGGCTGCGCCCGTGGCCGCGCTGGTCGTAGGCGATGACCCGGTGGTCGGCGGCCAGTTCGCGGATCTGCGCGGCCCAGAACGCGGTGGAGCAGGTCCAGCCGTGGGCGAGGACGACGGCGGGCGCGCCGGCGTCGCCGTCCGGCCCGTGCACCTCGACGTGGAGCCGGGCGCCGTCGGCGGAGACGACGGTGAGTTCCCGGGCGGGGGCGGGCGGGGCGTACGGCCCGGCGGGCCGCAGGGCCGTACGGCTCACGCCTCCACCTCCGCGACCGGGGCGGGGGCGCTCTCGCCGGACTTGGCGGGGGCACCCTTGGCGGACCCGGCGGACCCGGCGACGTTCTCGGGCTGCCCGGCCGTCACCCGCCCCGGCGCCCGGACCACCTCGTACTCCGCGAGGTCCACCCGGCGGGTGGCCCGGCGGAACTCCGTGGTCGTGCCCGGCCACACGGTGGTGTTGCGGCCGTTGGCGTCCAGGTACCAGCTCGTGCAGCCGCCGGTGTTCCACACCGTGCGCTTCATGCGCTCCTGCACCTTGTGGTTCCAGGCGCGCACCGCGCTCGGCCGGGCGTCCAGGGCGACCCTGCCGCCGAGCACGTTCAGCTGCCGCAGGTAGTCGGCCAGGTAGTTCAGCTGGGACTCGATCATGAGGATCATCGAGGAGTTGCCGAGCCCGGTGTTGGGGCCGATGATCGTCATCCAGTTCGGGAAGCCGGCCGCGGCGGCGCCGCGCAGCGAGGCCATGCCGTCCTTCCAGGTCTCCGCGAGCGTCCGGCCGTCCACGCCGACGACCCGCTCGGCGATCGGCATGTCCGTGACGTGGAAGCCGGTGCCGAAGATGATCGCGTCGGCCTCGGTCTCGGTGCCGTCGGCGGCGACCAGGGTCGAGCCGCGGATCTCGCTGAGGCCGCTCGCCACCACGTCCACGTTGTCCTGCGCGAGCGCCGGGTAGTACGTGCTGGACAGCAGGATGCGCTTGCAGCCGATGCGGTAGTCGGGGGTGAGCTTGGCGCGCAGCGCCGGGTCCTTGATGGCGCGGGCCATGTTGCGCTTGGCGATCTGCTCGACGAAGCCCAGTTCCTCGGGGCGCTTGGTGAACGCCTGGACCTGGAGTTCCCGGATGCCCCACAGCAGTCCGCGGCGCAGCTGGGTGGTGGCCGGCACGGCCCGGTGCAGCGAGCGCTCCACGCCGCTGATGGCCCGGTCGAAGCGGGGCATCACCCAGGGCGGGGTGCGCTGGAAGAGGGTGAGGCGGGAGACCCGGGGCTGGACGGACGGCACGATCTGGATGGCGGAGGCGCCGGTGCCGACCATGGCGACCCGCTTGCCGGCCAGGTCGACGTCGTGGTCCCAGCGGGCGGAGTGGAACACCTTGCCGGGGAAGGTGTCCAGGCCCGGGATGTCGGGGACCTTCGGGTCGGACAGCGGCCCGGTGGCGGAGACCACGACGTCGGCCGAGTAGTTCCCGCCGGTGGTCTCGATGTCCCAGCGCAGCAGTTCCGCGTTCCAGGTCATCCGCTGCACCTCGGTGCCGAGGCGCAGGTGCCGGCGCAGGTGGAAGACGTCGGCGACGTGCTCCAGATAGGCGCGGATGTGCTGCTGCCCGGAGAAGGTGCGCGGCCACTCGGGGTTGGGCGCGAAGGAGAAGGAGTACAGGTGGGAGGGCACGTCGCAGGCGCACCCGGGGTAGCTGTTGTCGCGCCAGGTGCCGCCGACGCTGTCCGCCCGTTCCAGGACGACGAAGTCGGTGATCCCCTCCCGGCGCAGTCGCACCGCGGCTCCCAGCCCGCCGAACCCGGACCCGATCACCGCCACCCGTACGTGCTCGTACTCATGCTCGGACTCGTGCTCGGACTCGTGCTCGGCCATTGAGCGCCCCTCCCTGACTCGCCAGCGATTCCGCCAGTGAACACTGGCACAATCGGGAGCGTAGAGGAGGGACGTACCGATCGGTAGGGGTCGGCCGAGGAAAGTTACCGGCGGTACAACATAGGCTTCCGGTGTGGCAGAAGACGCTGGACGACGCGACGGACCGGGCGGGGGCCCGCGCGAGTACCGCATGGAGGAACTGGCCCGCCTGGCCGGCATCACCGTGCGCACCCTGCGCTTCTACCGCGAGCGCAAACTGATCCCGCCCCCGCGCCGCGAGGGCCGCATCGCCTGGTACGACGACCACCACCTGGCCCGGCTGCGCACCATCTCGGCACTCCTGGAACGCGGCCACACGCTCAACGGCATCGCCGAACTCGCCGAGGCGTTCGACCACGGCCGCGACGTCGGGGACCTGCTCGGGGTGGGCGCCCCCACCGAGGAGACCCCGGTCCGCCTCACCCCCGAGGAACTCGCCGACCACTTCGCGGGCGAGGTCACCGCCGAGAACCTGGCCGCCGCCATGGACCTCGGCTACCTCGGCACCGACGGCGGCGACATCGTCCACGTCAGCCGCCGCCTGCTGGACGTCTCCGCCGCCCTGGTCCGCGAGGGCATCCCGCTGGCCGAGGTCCTGGACGCCGGCCACCAGGTCCGCCGCCACGCCGAGGCCCTCGCCACCCTCTTCACCGACCTGATCACCCGCCACGCCCCCGAGGAGGACCTGCACCGCCTGCGCCCCCTCGCCAAGAGCGTGGTCGACGCGGAACTCTCGATGGCCCTGGACCGGCGGCTGCGCAAGGAGGGGTGAGGGCCGGCGGGTCGCGGGGCGGCGGGACGCGGGGCGGCGGGCGGCGGGGCCGGGCTCAGAGGTCGTACGCGACCGTCACCGGCGCGTGGTCCGACCAGCGCTCGCCGTGGGTGGCCGCCCGCTCCACGAATCCCTTGACGGCCCGCTGCGCCAGCCCGGGCGTCGACACGTGGTAGTCGATCCTCCAACCCGAGTCATTGTCGAACGCCCGCCCCCGGTACGACCACCACGTGTACGGTCCCGTCACGTCCGGGTGCAGGGCGCGTACGACGTCGACGTAGCCGCCGTCCGCCGGGTCGAGGACGCGGGTCAGCCAGTCCCGCTCCTCGGGCAGGAAGCCGGAGTTCTTCTGGTTGGCGCGCCAGTTCTTGAGGTCGGCCTGCTGGTGGGCGATGTTCCAGTCGCCGCAGACCAGGACCTCGCGGCCCTCGGCGGCGGCGCGTTCGCGCAGGTCCTTGAGGTGGGCGAGGAACTCGCCCATGAAGCGGACCTTCTCGTCCTGCCGCGCGGTGCCGACCTCGCCGGATGGCAGGTAGAGGGAGGCGACCGTCACGCCCGGCAGGTCGGCCTCGACGTACCGTCCGCCGCCGTCGAACTCCGCCGAGCCGAAGCCGGTGCGGACGCTGTCCGGCTCGCGGCGGGTGTAGAGGGAGACGCCCGCGCGGCCCTTGGCGGCGGCGGGCGCGTGCAGCGTGTACCAGCCGGCCGGCGTGCGTACGTGCTCGGGCAGTTGCTGCGGCTCGGCGCGCACCTCCTGGAGGCACAGCACGTCGGCGCCGGTGCCCGCGAGCCACTCCACGAAGCCCTTCTTCGCGGCGGCGCGCAGGCCATTGACGTTGGCGGAGGTCACAGTGAGCATCCGGGCACTTTACCGGCACACTGGACGGGGTCCCGCGAGGGACCGTTCCGCTGTCCGCCCGCCCCTACCGCATTGATATACGGTGTCTAACATGTTCATCCGCCCGATTGCCTACGACCACCCGGACGCCGTCAAGCTGAACGACGAGGTCCAGGCCGAGTACGCCGTGCGCTACGGCGACGACGGCGACGCCACTCCCATGGACGCCGCCGACTTCCGGCCGCCGAACGGCACGTACCTCATCGCCTACGACGAGGACGGCACCCCGGTCGCCAGCGGCGGCTGGCGCCGGCAGGACGCGAACGGCGCGGGCCACGAGGACGGCGACGCCGAGCTGAAGCGGATGTTCGTGATCGCGTCGATGCGCGGCCGGGGCCTGGCCCGCCGGATCCTCGCCGCGCTGGAGGACGACGCCCGCGACGCCGGCCGCGTGCGCATGGTCCTGGAGACCGGCGACCAGCAGCCGGAGGCGATCGCCCTGTACACGTCCAGCGGTTACGAGCCGTGCGTCAAGTTCGGCTACTACCGGGAGTACGAGTCGAGCATGTGCTTCGCCAAGCGGCTGCGCCCGTAGGGACTCTCGCGGACATGCCGAAGCCCCCGCCAGATGATCTGACGGGGGCTTCGGGCTGCGTGGACCTGAGGGGATTCGAACCCCTGGCCCCCTCGATGCGAACGAGGTGCGCTACCGGACTGCGCCACAGGCCCTTGCAACGAGTGAAACTCTAGCATCCTCATCCGGATGGTCGGTAATCCGTTACCGGGCTGGTCAGCCGCGCGGCTACTCGTTGGCCGCGCGGGGGCGGTCGCCGTCCTCGTACTGGTCGAAGAGCGGGGTGCGTCCACGCTCGCGGGAGCGGCGGGCCGAGGCGGCGCGGCGGGCGCCGCTGCGGCCGTCGGCGGCGGGCCGGTCCTCCGCGGGCGCCGGGGCCTCCTCGTCGTCGGCGGCCGCCTCCTGCTCCGGCACGGCGGCGGAGGACCGCGCCGAACTCCAGGTGTCCGGCGCGCCCAGGTCCACGTCGGAGGTGGCCCGGGGGGCGACCGGCGCGGTCACGTACGTCGGCAGCGGCACCGGCACCGGGTCCCAGCTGTCGCCGTGGCCGGGGCGCCTGCGGCGCTCGCGCTGCTGGTCCAGCCACTCGGCGTGGTCGGTCTGCTCGACCAGGGCGCGCCGGTCGGCGGCGAGCGCGGACAGTCCCGGGTCG
This sequence comes from Streptomyces sp. NPDC047017, assembly GCF_040644175.1. NCBI lineage: Bacteria > Bacillati > Actinomycetota > Actinomycetes > Kitasatosporales > Streptomycetaceae > Streptomyces > Streptomyces sp. NPDC047017. The sequence continues at coordinate 173,882 of NZ_JBEYVW010000002.1, forward strand.
GTCTCCGGTTCGGGTCCGGCGTCGGGCTCGTCCGCGTCCGTCTCCAGGGAGGCCCGCCGGCGCGGCTGGCGCCGGTTCTCCCGCAGCCGCTGCGCGGCGGCCTCGGCGCGGCGGCGGTCCATCTGGTAGGCGAAGCGGCGGCGCTCCTGGACACGCAGATACGCGATGTACGCGCTGAGCAGCACCGCGGGCGCGGCCGGTGCCCACAGGAAGGCGAGGCCGCCGACGGCCGCGACGATCGCGCCCAGGGTGAAGGTGAGGAAGAGCACCACAGTGGTGCGCCGGCGGCGCGCGAGCACCCGGGTGCGCCGGGCGCGTGCTGCCGCCGCTTCCGCGCCGGGGGCGCGCCGGGCCGCGGGGACACGGGCGCGCTCGGGGGCGCCGGCGGGCGCGGCGGGGCGCTCGTCGGAGGACTCCGTACCGAAGCCGGTGCTGGGGCCGGCTCCACGGCCGGTGCCGGTGCCAGGGCCAGGGCCGGTGGTGGCGGTGCCGGGCTGCGCGCCGGCCGCGGGCCCGGCCGCCTCCGGCCGCCTCCGCGCCGGGGTCCGTTCCCGCTCCCGTCCCTGCTCCCGCCGTCTTTCCCGTTCCTGCTCCCGCTCCGGGGCACGGCTCGGGGGCACGGCGAAGGACCGGACGTCCACCGAGTCGGTGACGACGTCCGGTTGCACGGCGCCGGTCTCCCCCTCCTCGGTGGAGCGCGCCCGGAGGTCCCTGGCGTAACGGCGCTCCATGCCCGCCCGTCCGGACAGCAGCCGGATGGCGGTGCTGAAGCGTTCCGTCGGACGGGCCTCGTTCAGCTCGTCCTGCCTACGGAGCCACATCGGCACCAAGTAGGCGGCCCAGGCCCCGACGATGACTGCGTAGATGAGGCCGCTGCTGCTCACATCTCACACGGTAGAGGGGTTTGCGCGAGGCCATCGGCCAATTGGGCCGGTGTGTCGCACGATCTGGCTGATATTTCGAACTTTTTTTGCGACCGATGCGATCAACGGACCGTCAAGACCGTGAATTCACAGCGGAGATCGGTCATCCGGTGCGCTAATTCGAACACTTATTCAATTTACGGGGCTGGTAAGGACTCTGACGGCCCTTCGGGTGCTGGGCCAGGGCTTGACCGGTGGCAGGCCGGGGCTGGGCCAGGGGTGACTTCAGGCCCGATTCCCCTTCCGCGCCCGCTCCGCGCGGCTCCGCCGCCACCGGGCGAGCAGCCCCTCGGGGACCTCTTCCGCGGTGAGCGCGTAGACCATGTGGTCGCGCCAGGCCCCGTCGATGTGCAGATAACGCGGGCGCAGGCCCTCCTCGCGGAATCCGAGTTTCTCCACGACCCGGCGGCTCGGGCCGTTCTCCGGGCGAATGCAGACCTCGATGCGGTGCAGGCCCACCGCGCGGAAGCAGTGGTCGACGACGAGCGCCACGGCCGTGGGCATCACGCCGCGCCCGGCCACCGCCTCGTCGACCCAGTAGCCGATGTGGCCCGAGCACATCGAGCCCCAGGTGATCCCGGCGACCGTCAACTGCCCGACCAGCCGCCCCTGGTACTCGATGACGAACGGCAGCATCCGGCCCGCGCGCGCCTCGGCGCGCAGGTGCCGCACCATCTGCCGGTAGGTCGGCCGGTGGGTGACCGGCCCGCTGGGCGTGGGCGGCGGGATGGTGGCCTCCCAGGGCCTGAGCCAGTCCCGGTTGCGCCGGTTCACCTCGCGCCAGGCGCGCTGGTCGCGCAGCTTTATCGGCCGGAGGACGACATCGCCCTCCGCCAGTACGACGGGCCAGGTCAGGCTGTTCAGCTCGCACCCCCGTCGCCGGTGCCCGGTCTGGGGTGGTCGCCGCCGCGGAGCTGGTCGACGGCGTGCCTCAGCAGCGGCTCCAGGACGGCGAGGCCGTCCTTCACCCCGCCGGTCGAGCCCGGCAGGTTGACGATCAGCGTGCGTCCGGCCACCCCGGCCAGGCCCCGGGAGAGCGCCGCGGTCGGCACCTTCTCCCGGCCGAAGGCCCGGATCGCCTCGGCGATGCCCGGCACCTCGTGGTCGATCACCCGCCGGGTCGCCTCGGGGGTGCGGTCGGTGGGCGAGACGCCGGTGCCGCCGGTGGTGACCACGACGTCGTAACGGGCCTCGACGGCCGCGCGCAGGGCGGCCTCCACCGGGTCGCCGTCCGGGACGACCCGCGGCCCGTCGACGGCGAAGCCGAGGGCGGTGAGGCCGTCGGCGATCAGCGGGCCGCCCTTGTCCTCGTAGATCCCGGCGGCGGCCCGGTTGGAGGCGGTGACGACCAGCGCGCGGTACGGCCCGGCCGGGGCGCCGGCGCTCACGCCCGCCTCCACTCGCCCGACTTGCCGCCCGTCTTCTCCTCGACCCTGACGTCCGTGATGACCGCCCCCTTGTCGACCGCCTTGACCATGTCGATCACGGTGAGCGCGGCGACGGAGACCGCGGTGAGCGCCTCCATCTCGACGCCCGTGCGGTCCGTCGTCCGCACGGTCGCCGTGATCTCCACGGCGTCGTCCGCGACCGACAGGTCCAGTTTCACACCCGACACCGACAACGGGTGGCACAGCGGGATGAGGTCGGGGGTGCGTTTGGCGCCCATGATCCCGGCGATCCGGGCGGTGGCCAGGGCGTCTCCCTTGGGCACCCCCTCGCCGCGCAGCAGCTCGACGACGCGGGGCGAGACGAGGACGCGGCCGCTGGCGCGGGCGGTGCGCACGGTGACGTCCTTGCCGGAGACGTCGACCATACGGGCGGCGCCGGCGTCGTCGAGGTGCGTCAGCCGGTCCTGTGCGCGCTCTCGGGGACGGTCCCGCGCGGGCTCGTCCTGCACGGGCTGGGGGGTCTGCCCCCGGGAAGGTGTGGTCATGCTCTGTGGCGCTCCCGGTCCGGGCCCGGCGCGGTGCGGCGTGTGGGCCTGCTGTGCGCGACACGGTACCGCCAACCGGGGGCGGTCAGCCGAGCAGGACCACCTCGACCTCGCTGCCGGGCTCGACGGACTCGGTGTCCTCGGGGACGACGATGAGGGCGTCGGCCTGCGCGAGGGCCGCGATCAGATGGGAGCCGGAGCCGCCCACGGGCGATACCTCGCCGTCGGCGTACACCCCGCGCAGGAACTGCCTGCGGCCGCGCGGCGAGGTCAGCGCCTTGTCCGCCGCCAGGGTGGCCCGGGTCGTCGGGCGGTGGACGTCGGGCAGGCCCATCAGGGTGCGGATGACGGGGCGCACGAACAGCTCGAAGGAGACGTAGGAGGAGACCGGGTTGCCGGGCAGGGCCAGCAGCGGGGTGTGGTCGGGGCCGATCGTGCCGAAGCCCTGGGGCTTGCCGGGCTGCATGGCGAGCTTGCGGAACTCGACGCCGCCGCCGGGCTCGTCCTCGTCGCCGACGTGCGAGAGGGCCTCCTTGACCACGTCGTACGCGCCGACGCTCACCCCGCCGGTGGTGACCATGAGGTCGGCGCGGACCAGCTGGTCCTCGATGGTGGAGCGCAGGGTGTCGGCGTCGTCGGCGACGGCCCCCACCCGGTAGCCGATGGCGCCGGCGTCCCGGGCGGCCGCGGTCAGGGCGAAGCTGTTGGAGTCGTAGATCTGGCCGCGGGCCAGCTGCTCGCCGGGCTGGACGAGTTCGCTGCCGGTGGAGAGCACCACCACGCGCGGGCGCGGGCGCACCCGGACCGTGCCGCGGCCGATCGCGGCGAGCAGCGCGATCTGCGGCGGCCCGAGGACCGTGCCGGCCTTCAGGGCGAGGTCGCCGGCGCGCACGTCGCTGCCCTGGGCGCGCACGTGCGCGCGTGCCTCGGCCGGACGGTACACGCGCACCTGCCCGGTGGCGTCCTGCGGGGAGCGGCTGCGGGCGCGCATCCCGCCGACCGGGCCCTCGCCGAGTCCGCCGTCGGTCCACTCCACCGGGACGACCGTCTCGGCGCCGGGCGGCAGCGGGGCGCCGGTCATGATCCGGGCGGCCTGGCCGGGACCCACCCGGACCGGGTCCGCGGCGCCCGCGGCGACGTCCCCGACGACCTCCAGGGCGGCGGGGAACTCCTCGCTCGCGCCGGAGACGTCCGCGACCCGCACCGCGTACCCGTCCATGGAGCTGTTGTCGAACGGCGGCAGGCTGACCGGCACCACGACGTCGTCGACCAGGACGCAGCCCTGGGCGTCGAGCAGTTGCAGCTCGATGGGTTCCAGCGGGCGGACGGTGGTGAGGACGTCCTCCAGGTGCTCGTCCACCGACCACAGGCGGTCGGGGTCTGCGGCGTGGTCCGCGGCGCTGCTCAACGTCGTCACATCTCCTCGGCTACATACCTCTGAAGCCAGGTCCTGAAGTCGGGGCCCAGGTCTTCACGTTCGCACGCGAGTCTGACAATGGCACGCAGGTAGTCGCCACGGTCGCCGGTGTCATAGCGGCGGCCCTTGAAGACCACGCCGTGCACCGGGCCGCCCTCGGCCCCGGCCGACTCGTCGGCCTGCACGAGCTGCTGGAGGGCGTCGGTGAGCTGGATCTCGTTGCCGCGGCCCGGCCGGGTGGTGCGCAGTATCTCGAAGATGTGCGGGTCCAGGACGTACCGGCCGATGATCGCGTAGTTCGAGGGGGCGTCCGCCGCGTCCGGCTTCTCGACCAGGCCGGTCACCTGGACCACGTCGCTGTCCCCGGTGGGCGCCACGGCCGCGCACCCGTAGAGGTGGATCTGCTCGGGCGCGACCTCCATGAGGGCGATCACACTGCCGCCGTAGGTCTCCTGGACCTCGACCATCCGCTGGAGCAGTGGGTCGCGCGGGTCGATCAGGTCGTCGCCGAGCAGGACGGCGAACGGCTCGTCACCGACGTGCGGCGCCGCGCACAGCACGGCGTGCCCCAGGCCCCGCGGGTCGCCCTGGCGGACGTAGTGGATCATCGCCAGGTCGCTGGACTCCTGCACCTTGGCGAGCCGGTCGGCGTCGCCCTTGCTGGCGAGCGCGGACTCCAGCTCGTAGTTGCGGTCGAAGTGGTCCTCCAGGGGCCGCTTGTTGCGGCCCGTCACCATGAGGACGTCCTCCAGGCCGGCCGAGACGGCCTCCTCGACCACGTACTGGATCGCGGGCTTGTCCACGACCGGGAGCATCTCCTTGGGGGTGGCCTTGGTGGCCGGCAGGAACCGGGTGCCGAGGCCGGCCGCGGGGATGACAGCCTTGCTGATCCTGGGGTGTGCGTGACTCATGGCGGCAACTTTATCCGTTGCCTCCGTAGGGATTCCGTGACTCCGCCCCATAGACGGATGTACACGGACAGACACTGACATACGCGGTCCGACGGGATCCTACGACGGCACGGAGGCGGCCTTGAGCCAGACCGGACCACACAGCGGGCCCGCACCGGAGCCCGGCAAGCGGACGCTGCGGCGCGAGCTGCTCGCGGCGCGCGCCGCGCTGACCGACGGCGAGGTGCGCGCGGCGGCACGCGCGCTGGCCCGGCACGCGCTGGAGCTGCCCGAGCTGGCGCGGGCGCGCACGGTGGCCGCGTACGTCTCCATGGGCGCCGAGCCGGGCACCCTGGCGCTGCTCGACGCGCTGCGCGCGCGGGGCGTACGCGTCCTGCTACCCGCCCTGCTGCCCGACAACGACCTGGACTGGGGCGCCTACACCGGCGAGGACTCCCTCGCGCGCGTGCGGCACGGCGGGCGGATGGAACTGTGCGAGCCGTCCGGGCGACGCCTCGGCCCGGACGCCGTGACGGCCGCCGACGCCGTCCTGCTGCCCGGGCTCGCCGTCGACGCGCGCGGGATGCGGCTGGGGCGCGGCGGCGGATCGTACGACCGGGTCCTGGCGCGCCTGGAGCGGGCCGGTGCCCGGCCGGCGCTCCTGGTCCTGCTGTACGACTCCGAGGTCGTCGAGCGCATCCCCGACCAGCCGCACGACCGGCCGGTACGGGCGGCGGTGACGCCCTCGGGGGTGCGCCGCTTCGGCTGACGGGCGCCCGCATGCGCGGCGGAGGCCCTCCACGCGCGCGTGGAGGGCCTCCGTCGTACGAACCGGCCGAGCCGGCCGGTCAGCCGGTCACGGCTTGAGGACGAGCGTGTCGCTGGTGCTCTTGTCGACCGAGCCCGCCGAGAACGACCAGGGCAGCAGCTCGCCCTTGGCCCACTTGTCCGTCTGGTCGGTGTAGTGGGCGCTGAAGGCGTGCCCGGAGGCGCCGGTGAGGTTGATCCACTTGGACTTGTCGAGGTCGGCGAGGTTGACCACCATCCGCATGGACGGCACCCACTCGATGCCGTAGCCGCCGGCCGCGTTCCACCCGGAGGCGTTGACCGCGGCCTCGCCGCCGCTGAGCTTCCAGGGCCCCCGGTTGAGGATGTACTGGAGGAAGCCGGGGCCGTCGGTGCCCAGGGTCTGGTTCTTCAGGAACAGCCGGTGCAGCCGGCCCCAGCTCCAGGTGTCGATGTCCTTGCCGAGCTTGGCGGTCAGCTCCCAGCGGGCGTCGATCAAGGCGCGCTGGAACAGCTGGTCGCGGTTGTCGGCCTTGGGACGGGTGCCGGAGGCCGGCGTCTTCCACCAGTCGCTGTCCGGCTGGTTCACGAGGTTGCGGACCACCTCGAACCAGCGGTCGCCGCCGTCCGGCTGCGCCTGGTCGGCGTCGCGCTCGCCGCACTCGCGGACCTTGGTGTTCTGGTCCGCCGGGCCGGTGTTCCCGGCCGGGTCGACCCACAGGCACTGGCCCTTGACCCGCAGCTCCTTGGGCAGCTTGTTGCCGAAGGCCAGCTTGAGGATGTTGCGCCAGACCGCGTTGAAGTAGGCGGCCGCCGCCGAGTCGGCGTCCTGGGTGTAGTCCCAGCCCTGGAGCAGCTTCTGCGCCTGGCGGACGTCCTTGTCCTTGATGTCGACCTTCAGCAGCATGGGCACCAGCAGCTTGGCGATCTCGCTGCTGTTGTCCATCTGCATCTGCCGCATGTCGTCGGTGGAGATCTTGCCGCCGCCGTCGATCTTCGACTGGATCAGGTCGGAGATCCGCTGGCTGCGGGTGCCGTAGCCCCAGTCCGTGGTGAGCGTGTACGGGTAGGAGCCCGGGTCGACGACCGCCTGGTTCGCGGTGACGATGTAGCCCCTGCGGGGGTTGTACTCGGAGGGCAGCTGGGACTGCTTGAGGTAGCCCTTCCAGTCGTACTTCGAGTCCCAGCCGGGCGCCGGGACGGACCCGTCGTCGCCCTTGGCGCGCTTGGGGATGCGGCCGGGCAGCGTGTAGCCGATGTTGTTGCGGGTGTCGGCGTAGACCAGATTCTGCGAGGGCACGTCGAACAGCGCCGCGGCCGAGCGGAAACCGCTCCAGTCCTTCGCCTTGTCGATGGCGAAGACCGCGTCCATGGTGGTGCCCGGCTCCAGCGCGGTCCACTTCAGGGCGACGCCGTAGCCGTCGCCGCGGTCGGGTGCCGCGGTGTCGACGGTGGCCCTTCGGCCGACCTGGGCCAGTTCGTCGTCGCGGTCGGAGAGCAAGGGGCCGTTGCCGGTCTCGCGGACGACGATCTTCTTCGAGGCGCCGCCGGCGACCTTGATGGTCTCCTCACGGGTCTTGAACGGCACCGTCTTGTCGTCGCGCAGGTAGCCGTCGCCGCTGAGCTTCTCCAGGTACAGGTCGGTGACGTCGACGCCGGAGTTGGTCATGCCCCAGGCGATGTCCTGGTTGTGGCCGATGACCACGCCGGGCATGCCCGCGAAGGTGTAGCCGGTGACGTCGTACGGGCACGCGTCGGACACGCTGCGGCAGTGCAGGCCCATCTGGTACCAGACGGACGGCAGCGAGGCACCCAGGTGCGGGTCGTTGGCGAGCAGCGGCTTGCCGGTGATGGTGTACTTCCCGGCCACCACCCAGGAGTTGGAGCCGATGCCGTCGCCGTTCACCCCGACGGCCGCAGGCAGGTTGTCCATGACGTCGCCCAGGCCCATCAGCTGGCCCTGCACGCCCGAGCCGGACCCGGAGCCCGATCCCGAGCCGGACCCGGAGCCGGACGCGGCGTCGGTGCCGCCCGTGCCGGTGGAGCCGCCGGACGCGGTGGAACCGCCGGAGGTGAGCGGCGAGCCGCTGGAACCGCCCGTCCCCGACGAGTGGCCCGTACCGCCGCTGCTGCCGCTGCTCCCGCTGCCGCTGCTGTCCTCGAAGGCCCCGGTCAGCTCGTCGTACTGGCCCTGCGTCACGATCGGCTTGTTCCGGTCGGCCGGGTAGTCCGGGTACAGGTCCTTGATCTGCTTGGGGCCGAGGCGGCTGGTCATCAGGGCGCGGTCGATCTCGTCCTGCATGTTGCCGCGCAGGTCCCAGGCCATCGCCTTCAGCCAGGAGACCGAGTCGACCGGCGTCCAGGGCTGCGGCGTGTAGTCGTTGGTGAAGCCCAGGGCCGCGTACTCCAGGGAGATGTCCTTGGCGTCCCGGCCCTTGAGGTAGGCGTTGACCCCCTGGGAGTACGCCTGGAGGTACTTCTTGGTGGAGGCCGACAGCTTGGTGTCGTACTCCTGCTTCGCCACCCGGTCCCAGCCCAGGGTCCGCAGGAACTCGTCGTTCTTGACCTGGCTCGCGCCGAACATCTCCGACAGGCGCCCGGCGGTCATGTGCCGGCGCACGTCCATCTCGTAGAACCGGTCCTGCGCCTGGACGAAGCCCTGCGCCATGAACAGGTCCTCGGGCGAGGCCGCGTAGATCTGCGGGATGCCGTAGCCGTCCCGCTTGACGTCGACGGGCCCGGACAGGCCCTGGAGCGTGATCGAGCCCTTGGTCTGCGGGAAGGAGGCGCGGACGGTGCTGACGGACCAGTAGGCCCCGTAGAAGATGCCTCCGATAATGGCGAGTACCAGGACAAGCACGACCAGCCGGGCTTTTCGCCCCTTCTTCCTGCCGGACGTGACGGGCCTGGCACCCGTTGAGGCGGTGGTGTTGGGGGGCATCGCTGTCCTTGCTGTCCTAACGCGAGCGGCAGGCGGTACTGGAGTGCTGGAGCAACCATAGGCGCAGGGCCCTGTGCCACTTGACGCGGAGTCGGCTCCGGCCGCGCACGGACGTTCGATCCCAGCCCTTGAAGCGTCAAGAAAGCGTCAAGAGTTAGGTAAGGTAACGAAGTATCCGGAGAACCGGAGAACTCGGGGAAGGAACCGCCACTGACTGTTCAGCACCTCAACCAGCTCCTGCTCGCCTGCTCCCTCGTCCTGCTCGTCGCCGTCGCAGCGGTGCGGATCTCCTCGCGCAGCGGGCTCCCCAGCCTGCTCGTCTACCTGGGGATCGGCATCGTCATGGGCCAGGACGGCCTCGGCCACATCCACTTCGGCAACGCCGAGATGACCCAGGTCATGGGTTACGCGGCCCTCGTCGTGATCCTCGCCGAGGGCGGCCTCGGCACGAAGTGGAAGGAGATCCGGCCGGTCCTGCCGTCCGCCTCCGTGCTCGCGCTGGCCGGAGTCGCGGTCAGCGTGGCCGTCACCGCGGCCGGCGCCCACTGGCTGACCGGCCTGGACTGGCGCCAGTCCCTGATCATCGGCGCGGTGGTGTCCTCCACGGACGCGGCGGCCGTCTTCTCGGTGCTGCGGCGCATCCCGCTGCCCGCGCGCGTGACGGGCACCCTGGAGGCCGAGTCCGGCTTCAACGACGCCCCGGTCGTCATCCTGGTCGTCGCCTTCTCCACGGCCGGCCCGGTCGAGCACTGGTACGTACTGGTGGGCGAGATAGCGCTGGAGCTGGCCATCGGCGCGGCCATCGGCCTCGCGGTGGGCTGGATCGGCTCCTGGGGCCTCAAGCACGTCGCCCTGCCCGCCTCCGGCCTCTACCCGATCGCCGTGCTGGCCATCGCGGTCGCCGCCTACGCCGGCGGGGCGCTCGCGCACGGCAGCGGCTTCCTCGCCGTCTACCTGGCCTCGATGGTGCTCGGCAACGCCAAGCTGCCGCACTGGCCGGCCACCCGCGGCTTCGCCGAGGGACTCGGCTGGATCGCCCAGATCGGCATGTTCGTCCTGCTCGGCCTGCTGGTCACCCCGCACGAGCTGGTCGACGACGTGCTGCCCGCGCTGGTCATCGGCCTGGTGCTGACCATGGTCGCGCGCCCGCTGAGCGTGGTGGTCAGCCTGCTGCCCTTCCGGGTGCCCTGGCCCGAGCAGGCCCTGATGTCCTGGGCCGGGCTGCGCGGCGCCGTGCCCATCATCCTGGCCACCATCCCGATGGTGAACGGCGTCGACGCCAGCGGCCGCATCTTCAACCTCGTCTTCGTCCTGGTCGTCGTCTACACCCTCGTCCAGGGGCCCACCCTGCCCTGGCTGGCCGGCAAGCTGCGGCTGGGCGACGCCCAGGAGGCCGCCGACCTCGGCATCGAGTCCGCGCCGCTGGAGCGGCTGCGCGGCCATCTGCTGTCCGTCGCCATCCCGGAGGGGTCCCGGATGCACGGCGTGGAGGTGGGCGAGCTGCGGCTGCCCGCCGGGGCCGCGGTCACCCTCGTCGTACGCGACGGAGAATCGTTCGTTCCGCTGCCCACCACGGTCCTGCGGCGCGGCGACGAACTCCTCGTGGTCGCCACCGACCCGGTCCGCGAGGCGGCGGAACGTCGCCTGCGCGCGATCGGCCGCGGCGGCAAGCTGGCGGGCTGGCTGGGCACCAACGGCACCGGAGCGGACGGCCGGCGGTGAGGGACGCGGCAGGGGACGTGTGGACGTGTGGGACGTGGACGTGTGGAAGGGGTAGGGGCGGCGGCGGTCGGCGGGGTACGGGCAGCGGTCCGTGCGGCGCGTGACGTCCGGATGACCGGATGCCCGAACCCAGGTGAACACCTGCCATGGTGCTCACTTTCACAGGCCCGCAAGGACGCCGTCCCTGTACGATGAAGGCGCACCCTGATCGAACCAACTCTGCCTGACGCAGAGCTGGCGCGACCGTATGGCGGTCGGGACGCCCCTTGAGGCGCCGGCATCTACCGCAGTCCGCGCAAGAGGACAGCTCTCGGCGCCGCCCGTACCCGGGGCCGCGCTACCAGGCGGCAGAAAGGCACGGCCGTGGGATCCGCGGTCACCACCACCGACCCCGCGAAGACCTCGACGGCATCCTCCCGCCCCGGATACGGGCAGCTGCTGCGCACCCGCGGCGCCTGGACGTTCCTGCTCCCCGGTTTCGCGGCACGCCAGCCGTTCGCGATGCTCACCATCTCGATCGTCCTGCTCGTGCAGCACACCACCGGCTCCTACGGCGCGGCGGGCGCCACCGCGGCGGTCACCGGCGTCTCCATGGCGCTGTTCGCGCCGTACAGCGGACGGCTGGCCGACCGTTACGGGCAGCGCGCCGTCCTGCTCCCCGGTGTGCTGGTGCACACCGTGGCGGGGCTGACCCTGACCGCGCTGGCGCTCGCGCACGCCCCGCTGTGGGCGCTGTTCGTGGCGGCCGTGCCGACGGGCGCCTCGGTGCCGCAGGTCGGCCCCATGGTGCGGGCCCGCTGGGGCGTCACCCTGAAGGACTCGCCGCTGATGACCACCGCGGCGGCCTTCGAGTCGGTCACCGACGAGCTGACGTTCGTCTTCGGCCCGCTGCTGGCCACCGCCCTGTGCACGGCCGTCGCCCCGGCGGCCGGCCTGTTCACCGAGGCCGCGCTGACCCTGGTCGGCGGTCTGCTGTTCGCCGCGCAGAAGCGCACCCAGCCGTCCGTCTCGGGCGAGGGGCACGCGCGCGTGGAGCACGTCTCGGCGCTGCGCGTCCCCGGCGTGCGGGTGCTGATCGTGACCTTCCTGGGCATCGGCTCGGTCTTCGGCGGCATGCAGGTCTCGCTGGCGGCGTTCACCGAGTCGATCGGCGAGCCCGGCCTCAACGGCGTCCTGTACGGGACCTTCGCCGCCGGCAACATGCTCTCCGGCATCGTCTGCGGCGCCATCGCCTGGAAGGTGGCCCCGCAGCGCCGCCTGCTCGTCGGCTACACCGCGCTCGCGGTGGCCGCGTCCGCGCTGTGGACCGCGCACTCGGTGCTCCTGCTGGCCGCGCTCGGCCTCCTGGTCGGCATGTGCATCGCCCCCGCGCTGATCACCGGTTACACGCTGGTCGAGAGCCTGGTCCCGGCGGGCGCCCGCACCGAGGCGTTCACCTGGCTGACGGGCGCGGTCGCGCTCGGCCAGGCCGCCGCCGTCACCGCGGCCGGCCAGCTGGAGGACCACCTGTGGGGCGGCGCCGGCTTCCTGGTCCCGATGGCCGGTACGGTGCTCGCCCTGCTGACCCTGTTCACCCTGCGCTCGCGGCTCGCCGCGCGGACCGCGAGCCGCACGGTGGCACGTGGCGTCGGTCACCGCTCCCCTGTCGCAGTGGACTGATCCCGGGGAATGCGTCACTATGGTTCGTCGTTAGCACTCATCGAGTGAGAGTGCCAGGAGGAAGACAGTGCCCACCTACCAGTACCAGTGCACCGAGTGCGGCGAGGGCCTTGAGGCGGTGCAGAAGTTCACCGACGACGCGCTCACGGAGTGCCCGAACTGCTCCGGCCGCCTGAAGAAGGTGTTCTCGGCCGTCGGCATTGTCTTCAAGGGCTCGGGCTTCTACCGCAACGACAGCCGCGGCTCCTCGTCGAGCAGCAGCCCGGCGTCGTCGTCGAAGCCGGCGGGCTCGTCGTCCTCCTCGGATGCGAGCGGTGCGGGCTCGTCGTCCTCGACGTCGTCCGCGTCCTCGACGTCTTCGACGTCCACCAGCTCGGCGGGCAGCTCCGCCGCCTGACCTCCGGCTTTCCGGGACCCCGGCGTCGTACGACGCCGGGGTCCCAGGCATGTGCGGGGGCCGGTCCCCGGTGCCGGGGCGGGCGGCTAGGGTGCTGGTCATGGCGAACGCAGAGATCGGTGTCATCGGCGGTTCCGGCTTCTACTCCTTCCTGGACGACGTCACCGAGATCCAGGTGGACACCCCGTACGGGGCGCCCAGCGACTCGCTCTTCCTCGGCGAGGTGGCCGGCCGGCGGGTCGCCTTCCTGCCCCGGCACGGCCGCGGCCACCATCTGCCGCCGCACCGCATCAACTACCGGGCCAACCTGTGGGCGCTGCGCTCGGTGGGGGTGCGCCAGGTGCTCGGCCCCTGCGCGGTGGGCGGGCTGCGCCCCGAGTACGGGCCCGGCACCCTGCTCGTGCCGGACCAGTTCGCCGACCGTACGAAGTCGCGCGAGCAGACCTACTTCGACGGGCTGCCGCTGCCCGACGGCACCGTGCCCAACGTGGTGCACGTGTCCCTGGCCGACCCCTACTGCCCCACCGGGCGGGCGGCCGCGCTCAAGGCGGCGCGGGGGCGGGACTGGGAGCCCGTCGACGGCGGCACCCTCGTGGTGGTGGAGGGGCCGCGCTTCTCCACCCGCGCCGAGTCGCTGTGGCACCAGGCGCAGGGCTGGTCCGTGGTGGGCATGACCGGCCACCCCGAGGCGGCGCTCGCCCGGGAACTGGAACTCTGCTACACCTCGCTGACGCTGGTCACCGACCTCGACGCGGGCGCGGAGAGCGGCGAGGGCGTCTCCCACGAGGAGGTGCTGCGGGTGTTCGCCGCCAATGTGGCGCGGCTGCGGGGCGTGCTGTTCGACGCGGTGGCCGCGCTGCCCGCCACCGCGGAACGCGACTGCCTGTGCGCGGGGGCGCTGGGCGGGATGGACCCGGGGTTCGCGCTGCCATAGCGGCCGGGGCGAGGCCGGTGAGCCCGGGAGGCCCGACAGGCCCGGGAAACCAGGGAAGCCCGGCGACGGGCGGTGCGGAACGGCACGTTCGGGTGGCGGAGTTGTCCACAACCGGTGAGTAACGCACGGGCTCCGGCGGAGTCCGGCGCGATGCCTCATCGTGGCAGCGCAAGCCGGTTCCGTGCCGGTCCCCAGCGCAGGTGGTGGCTCCCATGTCCGTGCCGTACTCGTACGCGAACCCGTTCCTTCCGTCCTGTCCGTCCGCCGCCTCCCCGTCGGCGCACTCCTCGCCGTCCGCGCACTCTTCCCCGGCCGCGCACTCTTCTCCGTCCCCGCGCGCCTCGCCCTCCTCGCCGTCCGTGTCCTCCGGTCCGCCCGGTACACAGGCCCCGCCGCCTCGCGAAGTGCCGCACTTCGGTCCGCTGGGCGCGCCGGGCGGGCGCCACCGGCTGGGCCGGCTGCTGCGGCACCGCCGGCGGGCCGTGGCGGCCGCCGTGGCGGTCACGGCGGCCGCGCTGGCGGTGACGGCCCTGTCGGCGGCGGCGCGTGTGACGCCTGACGCCGTACGGGACGGCCCGCCCCGCGGTCATCCGGCGCGGGCGGCGGGCGCGCCGCCCGGCTCCCGGGACGGCGCCTCCGAGGCGGACCGCACGGTGACCGTCCCCGTGCGGGTCGCCGACGCGGCGACTGTCCGGCTGCTGCGGCCCGGCGACCGGGTGGACGTGATCGCGGTGCAGGACCCGGCGGCGGGCGGCCGGGCCCGGGTGGTCGCGCGCGGAGCCCGGGTGACGCGTGTCCCGCGGCCCCCGGACAGGCGTGACGCCCGCTCCGGGACCGCGCAGGATATGAGTTCGGTCATGGCCGCCGGCGAGGACCCCGCCGGGGCCGGCGACGCCGGGAACACGCTGGTCGCGCTGGCCGTGCCGCGGTCCGCCGCGACGCGTCTCGCGGGTGCGGGCGCGACAGATCGATTGGCGGTGACCCTGTGGTGACCCGTAGGTTGCCGAACTGTTTGTTCGACAACCTGCACGTCCGAGGAGATCCCCCAAGTGAGTACGAAGAAGGACCCGAGCGTCTGGCAGGGCTTCAAGACCTTCCTCATGCGCGGGAACGTCGTCGATCTGGCGGTCGCGGTGGTCGTCGGCGCCGCCTTCAGCAATATCGTCAGCTCGGTGGTGAAGGGAGTGATCAACCCGGTCGTCGGAGCGATCGGCACCCAGAACCTCGACCACTACAGCTCGTGCCTCAGTTCGACCTGCAAGGGCGACGACGGCATCCAGATCATGTGGGGCTCGGTCCTCGGCGCCACCCTGCAGTTCCTGATCACCGCCGGGGTGGTCTACTTCATGATGGTCCTGCCCATGGCGAAGTTCCTGGCCCGGCAGGAGGCCAAGAAGAAGGCCAAGGAGGGCGACGGCACGCCGCAGGCCGTCGAGGTGACCGAGCTGCAGGTGCTCCAGGAGATCCGCAACGAGCTGGTCGCGCAGCGCGGCGGCGAGTACGACAGGCTCTGACGGCCGCGGCCGGCCCGGTCCGCCGTTTTCAGAGGTGGTGGGGCGGCTTCTCGTCGAGGAAGCGCTTGAGGTCGGCGGCGGAGTCGCCGGCCGGGCGCTCGCCCCAGCCCCGGTCGGTGTCGTCCGTGGACTGCTGGCTCAGCGGGTCGTCGAAGATCAGCGCGTTCTTCGGGTCACGCGGCTCGGGAGCGGTGGTCATACCTCCAGGGTACGGTCCCGGGCGGGCGCGTCCGTCCTGGGAATTCCCGGTCGCTTTCTGGTGTGCTGGGAGCCATGACGTCCAGTTCCGACTCCGCCGACCCGGCACCCGAGCCCGAGCCCGAGTCCCATCCCGGGCCGGGGCCCCACTCCGGCCCCGGGCCCGACTCCGGTCCCGAGCCTGGGGCCGCCTCCGGCTCCGGCTCCGGCTCCGGCTCCGGCTCCGGCTCCGGCTCCGGCTCCGACGCACCGTCCCGGTTCCCCCGGCCGCTGCGGCCGCTCACCGCGCGCGGGCGGCACGAGACGCACCGGGTCTCCTCCCCGCTGGAACTCCTCTTCGACCTGTGCTTCGTCGTGGCGGTGGCGCAGGCGGGCGTGGAGCTGGTGCACTCCGTGGCGGAGGGCCGGCCGGGCCACGGCATCCTGAACTACGCGATGGTGTTCTTCGCCATCTGGTGGGCCTGGATGAACTTCACCTGGTTCGCCTCCGCCTACGACAACGACGACGTGCTCTACCGGGTCGTCACCCTGGTGCAGATCGCGGGCGTGCTGGTGCTGGCGGCCGGGATCTCGCGGGGGTTCGAGCGCCACGACTTCTTCCTGGTCTGGCTCGGCTACGCGATCATGCGGCTGGCGATGGCCACGCAGTGGTTGCGGGCCGCGCGGTGGGCCGGGGGCACCGAGCGGCGGACGGCGCTGCGGTACGCGTGCGGTGTGCTGCTGTGCCAGGTCGGCTGGCTGGGCCTGCTGGTGCTGCCGGAGCCGGCCCGGCCGTGGGTGTTCCTGGTGATGGCGGTCCTGGAGCTGTGCGTGCCGGTGTTCGCGGAGCGGCCGTACGCGACCTCCTGGCATCCGCACCACATCGCCGAACGGTACGGGCTGTTCACCATCATCGTGCTGGGCGAGACGATCTCGGCGGCCACGGTCGCGGTGAAGTCGGCCGCCACCGAGCACGACGCGCTGGGCGAGCTGCTGCCGATCGCGGCGGGCGGGCTGCTGATCGTCTTCGCCGCCTGGTGGATCTACTTCGTGGTGCCCATCCACGGGCATCTGCGCTCCAACCGGGAGTCGTTCCTGTGGGGGTACGGCCACTATCTGATCCTCGCCTCGGCGGCGGCGATCGGCGCGGGCCTGGAGGTGGCCGTCGAACAGGCCGTCGGCAGGACCGGGCTGTCGGCCCTGTCGGCGGCGGCCGCCGTGACCCTCCCGACGGCGCTGTTCCTGATCAGCGTCTGGGCGCTGCACGCACGCCACTACAAGGTGGGCATCGCGCAGCAGCTGGTGCTGCCCACCACCGCGCTGCTGGTGATCTGCTGCACCTTCCTGGGCCACTGGGCGGTCCTCGCGGCGGGCCTGGTCTCGGCGCTCGCGGTGGCCACCGGCGTCGCCCTGACCGCGCGCCCGGCGGCGGGCGGCGACGGGCGCGGGGCGGCGCGGCAGGCGGCCTGACGTCTCGGCGGCGCGGGCCCCGGGGAGACTGGCTCCCATGACAGTCGACGCGCTGACCGATGTCGCCGGAGTGCGGGTGGGGCACGCCACCCGCACGGGCGAGGGATGGCTCACCGGGACCACGGTGGTGCTCTGCCCCGAGGGCGGCGCCGTCGCCGCCGTGGACGTGCGCGGCGGCGGACCCGGCACCAAGGAGACCGACGCCCTCGATCCGCGCAATCTGGTGCGGACGGTGGAGGCGGTGGTGCTGACCGGGGGCAGTGCCTACGGGCTGGACGCCGCGTCGGGGGTGATGGCGTGGCTGGAGGAGCGCGGGCGCGGGGTGCGCGTGGGCCCCGACCCCGCGCACGTGGTGCCGGTCGTGCCCGCCGCCTGCGTGTTCGACCTGGGCCGGGGCGGTGACTTCCGGGCCCGGCCGGACGCGGCCACCGGGCGCGAGGCGGTGGCGGCCGCCGCCGCGAGCGAGCCGGGCTCCCCGGTGGCGCAGGGCTGTGTGGGCGCCGGGACCGGGGCGGCCGTGGGGCCGGTCAAGGGCGGAGTGGGCACGGCGAGCACGGTGCTCGCCTCGGGTGTCACGGTGGCGGCGCTGGTGGTGGCCAACGCGGCGGGGTCGGCGGTGGACCCGGAGACGGGGGTGCTGTACGGGGAGTTGTTCCAGGGACGGGTGGAGTATCCCGATCCGCCGGTGCACGCGGACGCGCGGGAGCGGCTCGCGCGGGCCGCGGCGGGGAACGCGCCGCCCCCGCTGAACACCACGCTCGCGGTGGTCGCCACCGACGCGGAGCTGTCCAAGGCGCAGGCGCAGAAACTCGCCGGCACCGCGCACGACGGCATCGCCCGCGCGGTGCGCCCGGTGCATCTGCTCAACGACGGTGACACGGTGTTCGCGCTGGCCACCGGGGCCAAGCCGCTCGACGCCGCCGGCGGCCCGCTCGCGCTCAACGACGTCCTCGCGGCGGGCGCGGACGTCGTGACGCGGGCGATCGTGCGGGCGGTGCGCGCCGCCGGGTCGGTGGACGGGCCGGGCGGGACGTGGCCGGCGTACGGAGAGCTGTACGGGGAGCTGTACGAGCGCCCCCGCTGACCCGGCTCCGGTACCGGCGCGGCTGCGATTGTCCCGGTTCTGTCACGTGACGGTCTTTCGGCAGGCCGGCGGGAACCCCGCGCGGGCCCCCGTGCCTCTTCACCCACACACCGCAGTGGATCACTCACTTCACACGAACCTGGAGCAGCCCGTGACAAGGCCGGACATAGCAGCGCGGCGCGTACTGGGGGCCTGTGCCGTCCTGATGGTCGGCACCCTCACCCTCACCGGATGCGGCGGCGACGCCAAGGCCAGCGACTCGGGCAAGGGCGGCGGCGGCAAGGACGCCGTCAAGAACTCCAGCGCCAAGATCGCGATCTCGGCCAAGGACGGCTCGACGGGCGCCTCGATCAACGCCACCGGCGTCCAGGTCAGCGACGGGAAGCTGACCGAGGTGAAGATGACCGAGGCGGGCTCGGGCAAGGAAGTACCCGGTTCCATATCGGCGGACGGTTCCAGCTGGAAGCCGAAGGAGGCGCTGGACCGGGGCACGAAGTACCAGATCTCGGCCACCGCGAAGGACGCCGGCGGCCTTCCGGCGGCCGCCAACTCCATCTTCACCACCGTCTCCAAGACGAACAGCTTCATCGGCACGTACACGCCGGACGACGGCGCGACGGTGGGCGTCGGGATGCCGGTGTCGTTCACCTTCGACAAGGCGATCAGCGACAAGAAGGCCGTGCAGTCGCACATCTCGGTCACCTCCAGCAGCGGCCAGCAGGTGGTCGGCCACTGGTTCGGCACGCAGCGGCTCGACTTCCGCCCGCAGGACTACTGGAAGGCCGGCTCCAAGGTCACGATGAACATCGACCTGGACGGCGTGCAGGGCGCGAACGGCCTGTACGGCGTGCAGAAGAAGTCCGTGACCTTCACCATCGGCCGCGCCCAGGTCTCCACGGTGGACGTGAACACGCAGAAGATGACGGTCGTGCGGGACGGCCGGACCCTCAAGTCGGTCCCCGTCTCCACCGGCAGCCCGCAGCACACGACGTACAACGGGCAGATGGTGATCTCGGAGAAGTTCACGCAGACCCGCATGAACAGCCAGACGGTCGGCCTGGGCGGCGAGTACGACATCGCCGACGTGCCGCACGCCATGCGCCTGACGACGTCCGGCACCTTCATCCACGGCAACTACTGGTACAACCAGGGCAATCCGCCGTTCGGCCAGGAGGGCACCAGCCACGGGTGCGTGGGCATGGCGGACGTGCGCGGCGCGCAGGGCGACACCACCGCCAAGTGGTTCTACGACAACTCGCTCATCGGCGATGTCGTGATCGTCAAGAACTCCCCCGACAAGACCGTCTCCCCGGACAACGGCCTCAACGGCTGGAACATGTCCTGGAGCGAGTGGACCGCGGGTTCGGCCGGCTGACGCCTTGCCCCCAAGGCGCCGCTGAGCAGCGGATTTCGACCCCTCGCCGGGCCGTGCGGGAACTTCTCGCGCGGCCCGGCCGTTTTTCCGGCGTACGTTTTCCCGGTTCCTGGACACGACGCACCACCGAGGGGCTACGGTATGCACCCACCAGGTGACATGCAGCGACGCCGGGAGAAACCTTGAGCGTTCCGTACGAGACGGCAGCGTACGAACCACGCGAGTCGCCCGAGTCTCCGGAGGAGCATCTCGCGCGACTCCTCGGCCGCGCGCTGAACTCCTTCGAGCTTCCGGACGAGACGATACGCCGGCTCGACTGCGCGCTGGCGCATGACGGCTCGCTGCACTCCGCGCACCACAGCGCCGGGCTGCACCGCGAGACGTACCGGCACACCTGGCTGCTCGCCGACGGCTCGGCGCTCACCCTGTGGGAGCTGGTGCACAACACCACGCCGGGCGGCGAGCCGCAGCACGAGCTGTACCTGGACGAGGAGGAGGTGCGCACGGCCACCGGCCGGCTGCCGTTCCCGCCGGACGCCCCGGCCCCGGACGCGGACTTCGAACTGCCGGTGCTGGTGCACCTGTCCCCCGCCCCCGAGACACGGCCCGCGTACGCCACGGCCGGGGCGGCCGACCACGCGCGCCGGCTGCTGCGGCGCGCGGAGAACACGGACCGGCCGGACGCAGACGTCGCCGCGCTGCTGGAGAAGGCGTCGGGGCACCGGATCACGCAGGCGTTCGGCCGTCCCTGCCGGGCGGGGCGGGCCGGTCTTGGCTTCTCGCTCTACGAGCACGCGTTCCTGCTGAACGACGGCGCGGAGACCTCCCTGTGGGAGGTGGAGCACACGGCGACCCCGGACGGCCGCCACATGTGCGAGGTGTACGCCTCGGAGGAGGCGGCCCGGGAGGCGATGGAACGGCGGGCGGCGCAGCTGTCGTAGCCCTCGCCGTCCCTCGGGCCGGACGCCGTTGTCCCTCGGGTCAGCCGGTGTCGCCGAGGCGGCGTACCAGGCCCGCGAAGGCGGCCCGTTCGGCCGGGGTGAGTTCGACGTACTCCCGGTGGGGGCCGGAGCCGCGCTGGGCCGGCAGAGCCGGCAGCTGCGGCCGGCGGCGGATCTCGAACCGGAGGCCGAACCGGTAGCCGGCGAGGCCGATGGCGCAGGCGATGACCAGCGCGGCGGGGAGGATGACGCCGCACCAGATCAGGATCGAGACATGCTCAGGCATGTCCTCCAGTGAACACCACGGCCCGGGACGACGGCCCCGGACCGTGACGTATCTCGCAGGTGACGTGAACTACTCACAGCACCGCAAACCGGCCGTCCGCATCCGGACCCTTCCGGACCGTCAGGTCCGTCAGGCGGCCACCGGCTCGGTGTGTTCCGCGGACGAGCCCCGCGCGCCCTCGTCCGCGGTGCCGCCCGTCCCCGGCCCCGTCCCCGGTCCCGCCGTCGCGCCCGGCGCCGGCTTGCGCAGCGTCTTGAGGACCACCACCAGCGCCGTCGCCACGCACACGCCGGCCGCGAGGGCGACGAGGTACAGCAGCGGGTTGCCGATCAGCGGGACGACGAAGACGCCGCCGTGCGGGGCGCGCAGCGTGGCGCCGAAGGCCATGGACAGGGCGCCGGTCAGCGCGCCGCCGACCATCGAGGCGGGGATGACGCGCAGCGGGTCGGCCGCCGCGAACGGGATGGCGCCCTCGGAGATGAAGGAGGCGCCGAGCACCCAGGCGGCCTTGCCGTTCTCGCGTTCGGTACGGGTGAAGAGCCGGCCGCGCACGGTGGTGGCCAGGGCCATCGCGAGCGGGGGCACCATGCCCGCCGCCATCACCGCGGCCATGATCTTCATCGCGGAGTCGCTCGGGTCGGAGACCGCGATGCCGGAGGTGGCGAAGGCGTAGGCGACCTTGTTGACCGGGCCGCCCAGGTCGAAGCACATCATCAGGCCGAGCAGCGCGCCCAGCAGGACGGCGTTGGTGCCGCCGAGGCCGCTCAGCCAGTCGGTCATGGCCTTCTGCGCGGTGGCGATGGGCTTGCCGATCACCACGAACATCAGGAAGCCGACCACCGCCGAGGAGAGGAGCGGGATCACCACCACCGGCATGATGCCGCGCAGCGCCGCGGGCACGCGCACCCGCTGGATCGCCGTCACCACGGCGCCGGAGATCAGTCCGGCCGCCAGGCCGCCGAGGAAGCCCGCGTTGACGGTGAGGGCGATCGAGCCGCCGACGAACCCGGGGACCAGGCCCGGGCGGTCGGCCATGCCGTACGCGATGTAGCCGGCCAGGACCGGGACGAGGAAGGCGAAGGCCACGCCGCCGATCTGGAACAGGAGCGCCGCCCAGCTATCGGAGCGGGTCCAGACGAAGTGGTCCATGACCGACGGCGCCTTGTTGACCTGATAGCCGCCGATCGCGAAGCCGAGCGCGATCAGCAGGCCGCCCGCGGCGACGAACGGGACCATGTAACTGACGCCCGACATCAGCCAGGTGCGGAGCTTGGTGCCGTAGCCGTCGCCCGCCGCGCCGGCCCGTTCGACCGGCGCGGCCCCGGTGCTCCCGGTGTCCCTGGTGTCCCCGGGGCCGCCCGCTGCCGTGACCTCGCCGCGGGCGGCCTTCCGGCGGACCTCGGCGATCAGTTCGGCGGGCCGGTTGATGCCCGCCTTGACGCCGACGTCCACGGTGGGCTTCCCGGCGAAGCGGTCCTTGTCGCGTACGGGGACGTCGTGCGCGAGGACCACGCCGTCCGCCGCCGCGATCACGGCCGGGTCGAGCCGGGTGAAACCGGCCGAGCCCTGGGTCTCCACGACCACCTCGACGCCCGCCGCACGGCCCGCGTTCTCCAGCGACTCGGCGGCCATGTAGGTGTGCGCGATGCCGGTGGGGCAGGAGGTGACGGCGACGATACGGAACGGGGGGCCGGTCTCGGCGGGTGCGCTGCCCGCCGCGGCGCCGGCGGAGGCCGCCACCGGCGCCGCGACGGTGTCTTCGGAGGTGGTGGTGCCTGCGGGGGCTGCCTCGGGCTCGTCGGCCGGGACCCGCTCGCCCCGGATCAGCGCGGCCGCCGCCGTCGTGTCGCCCGCCGACCGCAGCGCCGCGGTGAACTCGGCGTTCATCAGCTGCCGGGCCAGCGAGGACAGGATCGTCAGATGGGCGTCGTCGGCACCGGCCGGGGCGGCGATCAGGAAGATCAGGTCGGCCGGGCCGTCCGGGGCGCCGAAGTCGATCCCGGCGGCGCTGCGCCCGAAGGCGAGCGTCGGCTCGCTGACATGGGCGCTGCGGCAGTGCGGGATGCCGATGCCGCCGTCCAGGCCGGTGGGCAACTGCGCCTCGCGGGCGGCCACGTCGGCGAGGAAGCCCTCCAGGTCGGTCACCCGGCCCTGGGCCACCATGCGTTCGGCGAGGGCGCGGGCCGCCGCCTCCTTGGTGTCGGCGGACAGGTCGAGGTCGACCAGATCCGCGGTGATCATCTCGCTCATCGCGGGCTCCTTCGCGCGCGTATCGCCCGGACGGCGACATGGGCGGGGGTGAGGGCGGGGACGGGGACGGAATCTTGGGCCGAGGCACGGGCGGGGACGGGACCGAGGGCGCGGGCGGTCATGACACCGGTTCCGGCAGGGGGCGTTCCACCGGCTCCGTCAGGGCGCGGGCGGCCGGTACGTCGGCGGTGACCGTCACCGCGGCCGGTTCCAGGTCGCCCGGTACGGGCATGACGCTGCCCGGCAGCCGGACGGCGGCGGCGCCGTGCGCGACGGCCGAGGCCAGGGCCCCGGGGCCGGTGCCGCCCGCGAGGAGGAAGCCGGCCAGCGAGGCGTCCCCGGCGCCGACGTTGCTGCGGACGGCGTCCACGCGCGCCCCGCCGAACCAGACGCCCGCGCCGTCCACGAGCAGTTGCCCGTCCGCGCCCAGGCTCGCCAGCACGGCGCCGGCGCCCAGGGCGCGCAGCTCCTCGGCCGCCGCCACCGCGTCACCGACCGTCCGCAGGGGGCGGCCGACCGCCTCGGACAGTTCCTCGGCGTTGGGCTTGACCACGTCAGGGCCCTCGCGCAGCGCCGCCAGCAGGGCGGGCCCGGAGGTGTCCAGGGCGATCCGTACGCCGACGGCGTGCGCCCGCGCGACCAGAGCGGCGTACCAGGAGGGTGCGAGGCCGCGCGGCAGGCTGCCGCAGCAGGCGATCCAGTCGGCGCCGCGCGAGCGGTGCCGCACGGTCTCCAGCAGCGATTCCTGTTCGGCGGCGGTCAGTTCCGGGCCGGGTGCGTTGATCTTCGTCAGGACGCCGTCCGCCTCGGCCAGGGCGATGTTGGAGCGGGTGGCCCCGGCGACCGGGACCGGGGCGACCTCGATGCCCTGCGCGTCGAGCAGGTCGGCGACGAGTGCGCCCGGCGCGCCGCCCAGCGGCAGGACGGCCACCGTGCGCCGTCCGGCGGCGGCGACGGCCCGCGAGACGTTCACGCCCTTGCCGCCCGGGTCCACCCGTTCGCCGGTGGCGCGGACGACCTCGCCGCGGTCGAGGGCGGGGACCTCGTAGGTGCGGTCCAGGGACGGGTTGGGGGTGACGGTGACGATCATGCGCGTACCACTTCTGTGCCGCCCAGCTCGATGGCGGCGGCGTCCTCGGGGCTCAGCCCGCTGTCGGTGATCAGCAGGTCCACGTCGCCCAGGCCGCCGAAGCGGGCGAAGTGCTCCTGGCCGTGCTTGGCGGAGTCGGCCAGCAGCACCACCCGGCGGGCGGCGGCGATCGCCGCGCGCTTGACCGCGGCCTCGGCCAGGTCGGGGGTGGTCAGGCCGTGCTCGGCGGAGAAGCCGTTGGCGGCGACGAACAGCACGTCGGCGCGGATCTCGCCGTAGGCCCGCAGCGCCCAGGCGTCCACGGCGGCGCGCGTACGGTGCCGTACGCGCCCCCCGACGAGGTGGAGCTGGAGGCCGGGGTGGTCGGCGAGGCGGGCGGCGATGGGCAGCGAGTGCGTGACGACGGTGAGGTCCGCCTCCAGGGGCAGGGCGGCGGCCAGGCGGGCCACGGTCGTGCCGGCGTCGAGGATCAGCGTGCCCTCGGCGGGGAGTTCGGCGAGGGCCGCCCTGGCGATACGGTCCTTCTCGTCGGCGGCCGTGGACTCGCGCTCGGTGAGGTCGGGCTCGAAGTCGAGGCGGCCGGCCGGGAGGGCGCCGCCGTGCACCCGGCGCAGCAGGCCGGCCCGGTCCAGGGCCTTCAGGTCGCGGCGGATCGTCTCCGCGGTCACCTGGAACTCCTCGGCGAGCGACACGACGTCCACCCGGCCGCCGTCACGGGCGAGCCGGAGGATCTCCTGCTGCCGCTCCGGTGCGTACATGTCCGTTTGCCTCCGACCGATGCCCGAACCTGTGGTTTCAGGTCGGAGGCTACGCTCGGATTCGCGGAATGTAAACGGGTTCGGAAGCGAATCGGGCATGAACGGACACAGGAGAGGAACGGACACAGGAAAGGAAGAGAAGGGCCCGGTCCCTGGCGGGGGTGCCGGGGACCGGGCCCGTATGACCCGTGTCCGCGTGTCCGCATGGCGGGTCTGGTCAGCGTCAGCCCACCGGCTCGGGCTCCCGCTCCGCCGCCCGCGGCGCGCTCTCCGCTCCCGATCCCGCGCCCGCTCCCGGCTCCGGCTGCTCCTGCTCCGCACCCTCCACGTGCTGGGCCGGCCGTGCGGGCAGCGCGGCCATCAGGACGAAGATGACGCCGAGCACCGCGGCCACCCAGAGCAGCGCGTGCTGGAAGGCGTGCACGAAGGCCGGGCCGACCTGGGCCGGGGTCAGCCGGTCGCCGATCGTGCCGAAGAAGACCACCGACACCAGGCCGAGCCCCAGCGCGTTGCCCATCTGCTGCACGGTGTTGATCAGTCCGGACGCCGAACCCGCGTGCTCGCGCGGCACCTGGGAGAGCACCGCGTCCGTGAGCGGCGCGACGATCAGGCCCATGCCCAGGCCCATGACGACCAGCGGAAGCGCCATCTGCCAGGGAGCGATGTGCGGGCCGTACCGGTCGGAGGCCGCGAGGTAGAGGAGCACGCCGGCCACCATCAGCAGCGCGCCCGCCTGGAGCACCTTGCGGCCGAAGCGCGGGACGAGCTGCTGCACCGACAGCCCGGCCGCGGCGGACACCGCGATCGAGAACGGCACGCCGGTCAGCCCCGCCCGCAGCGGGCTCCAGCCCAGGCCGATCTGCATGTACAGCGTCCAGACCAGGAAGAACACGCCCAGTGCGACCCCGAAGACGGTCTGCACCGCGATGCCCGCGGCGAAGCTCTTGACCCGGAACAGCGAGAGTTCCACCAGCGGGGAGCCGTCCCGGGCCGCCTTGCGCCGTTCGTACGCCACCAGCGCCGCGAAGACCACCAGCGCGCCCGCCATCGACCCGTATCCCCACAGCGGCCAGCCCAGCTCGCGGCCCCGGGTCAGCGGGTAGAGCAGCATCAGCAGGCCCAGCGTGACCAGGGCGACCCCGACCAGATCCAGTTTGAGCGCGCGCGGGGCCTTCGACTCGGTGATGAAGCGGCGGCCGAGGAGGAGGGCCGCGATGCCGACCGGCAGGTTGATGAGGAAGATCGGGCGCCACTGGAGGCCGAACAGGTTCCACTGCGTCAGCAGCGCGCCCAGCAGCGGGCCGGAGACCGCGCCCAGGCCGACGATCGCGCCGAACAGGCCGAAGACCTTGCCGCGTTCACGGGCCGGGAAGGTGGCGTGCACGATCGACAGCACCTGCGGGACCATCATCGCCGCCATGCCGCCCTGCAGGATGCGGGAGGCGACCAGCATCTCGGGGCCGACCGCGAAACCGCACAGGGCGGAGGCGAGGGTGAAGCCGCCGATGCCGACCAGGAACAGCCGTTTGCGGCCGTGGATGTCACCCAGCCGGCCGCCGGTGATCAGTCCGGCCGCGAAGGCGAGGGCGTAACCGGCGGTGATCCACTGGATCTGGCTGAAGGACGCGCCGGCGTCCTTCTGTATGGACGGGATGGCGATGTTGACGATCGTGACGTCCACGAGGTCCATGAAGGCCGCGGTCATCACGATCGCCAGCGCGAACCAGCGACGGCGGTCGGCCGCCTGCGCTGAGCCGCCACCACTGTCGTTACTGCTGCCACCACTGCCGTTACTGCTACTGCTACTGCTACTGCTGTCGAGGGTTTCGCTGGAGGTCATGGGCCTCACGCTAGGCGGCCAGTAGGCCAGATCGTGTCCTAGAGGTGCGGCATGCTCGACGACATGACGACGGACACTCCGGCCCGGCTCCTCCAGCTCCTCTCCCTGCTCCAGACGCCCCGCGAGTGGCCCGGCGGCGAGCTGGCCGAGCGGCTGGGGGTCTCCCGGCGCACCGTGCGGCGCGACATCGACCGGCTGCGTGAGCTGGGTTACCCGGTGCAGGCGACCATGGGTTCCGAGGGCGGGTACCGGCTGGTCGCGGGCAAGGCGATGCCGCCGCTGGTGCTGGACGACGAGGAGGCGGTGGCGATCGCGGTCGGGCTGCGGGCCGGGGCCGGGCACGCGATCGAGGGCGTGGACGAGGCCTCGGTGCGGGCGCTGGCCAAGCTGGAGCAGGTGCTGCCGGCCCGGCTGCGGCACCGCGTCGCCACCCTTCAGGCCGCCACCACCCCGCTGACCAGCGGAGACGGTGCGAGTGTGGCACCCGAGACGCTCACCGTGATGGCGTCCGCGGTGGCGGGGCGCGAGCGGCTGCGGTTCGCCTACCGGGCGGGGGACGGCACCGGCACGCGGCGCCTGACGGAGCCGTACCGGCTGGTGTCCACCGGCCGGCGCTGGTACTTGGTGGCCTATGACCTGGACCGGGCCGACTGGCGGACCTTCCGCGTCGACCGGGTCAGCGAACCGTTCGCCACCGGGGCGCGGTTCACGCCGCGCGAGCTGCCCACCGGGAGCGCGGCGGAGTATCTGCGCCAGTCGATGCACCGGCGGCAGGAGACGTACGCGTTCACGGTGACCTTCGCGGACTCCGCCGAGGCGGTCGCCGCCCGGCTGCCCGCCTGGCTCGGCACGCCGGAACCCCTGCCGGGCGGCGGCTGCGTGCTGCGGTCCACGACCAGCGACACCGTGGAGTGGCTCGCGGTGCGCCTGGCGATGCTGGGATGCGAGTTCACGGTACGGGAACCGGCCGAACTGGTGGCGGGTGCAAGGGGCCTGGGGGCGCGGCTGGTCCGGGCGGGCGGGGCGGCGGGGACCGCCTCCGTCCGGCGTTCGGCGCCCGCGTAGCAGGGCGCCACCGCTTCCTCCTCGTGGCGGAGAAGAGGCTCGTCACTGCGGCAGGCTGTGCCGGTGTGACAGAATCTGCCACCTGAGCGGGCCACCCCGGGGTTCAGGTCCGGGGTGGCCCGCTCTTCGGCATGCCCGGCGCCCTACGCGCGAAGTGGAGCCGGGCTCCGGCCCCCGGGGGAGAGGTGCCGGAGCCCGGCTCGTGGGAGGTCCCGGCACCGGGGGGAGTGTGCCGGGACGTGGTTCGGGTCCCGCCTGTGGAGCGATCGGCCCTGTGGAGCGATCGGCGTGGTGTCGTCGGTCAGGGGTCCAGAAGATCGGTGGTCCGCACGGTCGGGGTCGTCGGCGGTGGCGATCGGCCGCGCAGCCGGGTACGCCCGGGTACGCGGGGCTCGGGCTCGTCGTGCGATCCGGGTCCGCCGGGTCCCGGCGCTCCGGCTCGGGGAGGTTGTTCCCGGGCCGGCGCCCCTTGAAGCGACGGTACACAGCCATGTTCGCGCCGTCTTCCGCCACCGGGCGCACGCGGCGCCACCGGGGCCCGCGCCATCCCCTACAGCCGGCCGCCGGGCCCCCGGTCAGGTGTCTGATCAGGGCGCCCGATCAAGGCACCGCGTCAGGCGTCCGCAACGGCCGGCCGCGACTGCCGACCGCGTCACGCCGCCGCGTCGAAGCCCGTGTCGCGGGCCAGCTTCTTCAGCTCCAGCAGCGCGTGCTTCTCGATCTGGCGGATGCGCTCGCGCGTCAGGCCGTGCTCCTTGCCGACCTCGGTCAGCGTGCGCTCGCGGCCGTCGTCGATGCCGTACCGCATCTTGATGATGGAGGCCGTGCGCTGGTCGAGGCGGCCGATCAGGTCGTCCAGCTCCTCGCTGCGCAGCAGGGTGAGGACCGACTGCTCGGGCGACACCGCGGAGGTGTCCTCCAGGAGGTCGCCGAACTGGGTCTCGCCCTCGTCGTCCACCGACATGTTCAGCGAGACCGGGTCACGGGCCCAGTCCAGGACGTCCGAGACGCGCTCCGGCGTCGAGCCCAGCTCGCCCGCGATCTCCGCGGGCTCCGGGTCGCGGCCGTTCTCCCGGTTGAACTCGCGCTGGACGCGGCGGATGCGGCCCAGCTCCTCCACCAGGTGGACGGGCAGCCGGATCGTGCGGGACTGGTCCGCGATCGAGCGCGTGATCGCCTGGCGTATCCACCAGGTGGCGTACGTGGAGAACTTGAAGCCCTTGCGGTAGTCGAACTTCTCCACCGCGCGCACCAGGCCCGCGTTGCCCTCCTGGATCAGGTCCAGCAGGGGCAGGCCGCTGCGCGGGTAGCGGCGGGCCACCGCGACGACCAGGCGCAGGTTGGAGCGGATGAAGACGTCCTTGGCCCGCTCGCTCTCGTCGACCAGGGCCTGCAGCTCCTCGCGGCTCGCGTCCGCCGGGGACTCCTCGTACCCGTCGAGGATCTGCCGTGCGAACACACCCGCCTCGATGACCTGGGACAACTCGACTTCCTTGGCGGCGTCGAGCAGCGGCGTACGCGCGATCTCGTCGAGGTACATGCCGACCAGGTCGCGATCGGCGATCTCGCCGCCATGGGCGCGAACACTGCGTGCCGCGTCGGCCGTCTCGCCGGTGGCGGACTGTCGACGGGCGACGGCACGGGTTGCCATGCGTGCTCCCTTGCGATGGTGTGTCAGCGGGTGGTCCACAGGACGCTCGGCACTGTCTTCGGGACTCTCCTCGGGTGCCCCGCATCCGAAGGGAACAACGACTTGAAACCGGACAGAATTCCCCACCCGCCCCCCAATTTTTCTGATCATGCAGTACCCTGTCGCGCCGCGAGGCGTGCGGCGCCCCGGCGGCCGGTACGGACGTGCAGGTCAGGACGGGAGCCGTGCACTCCGCCGGTCCTCATGGGTCCGGTCCGGCACCCCGTCCGTGAGACGCCTGTCACACGGATACCGCAGTTCTCGCCACGGGAGGGCGTCACCGGCGAATCGCCCTCCCACCTTCATGGACGGGCGGTACCGTCGGAAGGTTGCCGCAAACCCGGAGTCTCAGGAGATTCCCAGACTCTCCACACGTCCGGGACAGCCGAGCCGCCCCCGGGCCCCCGCCCCCCGGCGGACCCACCCCGGTCTCAGCCGAACTGCACCGACCGCTTCGCCATTCCACTCCAGAAGCCGTCGATCACCGAGCGCTGCGCGTCCAGGTCGCCGGCGGCCTCCGCCGCGCCCATGGTCACGAACAGCGGGGCGAAGTGCTCGGTGCGCGGGTGGGCGTACCGCCCGGCCGGGGCCTTGTCGAGGAAGTCCAGCAGGGCGTCCCAGTCGCGGCCTTCCAGGGCGCGCCGGCCCCAGTCGTCGAACTCGGCGGACCAGCTCGGCACGCCCGGTCCGGTGTGCCGCAGCGCGGCCAGGTTGTGGGTGAAGAAGCCGGAGCCGACGATCAGCACGCCCTCCTCGCGCAGCGGCGCGAGCCGGCGGCCGATGTCCATCAGCCGCACCGGGTCGAGGGTCGGCATGGAGACCTGGAGGACGGGGATGTCGGCGGCGGGGAACATCTCGACGAGCGGGACGTAGGCACCGTGGTCGAGGCCGCGGTCCGGCACGTCCTGCACCGGCGTACCCGGGGCGCGCAGCAGCTTGCGCACGCTCTCGGCGAGCGCCGGGGCGCCGGGTGCGGCGTACGTCACCCGGTAGTAGTGCTCGGGGAAGCCCCAGAAGTCGTAGACCAGCGGGACCGTCCGGACCGCCCCGAGGGCCAGCGGGGCCTCCTCCCAGTGGGCGGAGACGACGAGGATCGCCGTGGGGCGGGGCAGGCCGGCGGCCCAGGCGGCGAGCTGGCCGGGCCACAGGGGGTCGTCGGCGAGCGGCGGGGCGCCGTGGCTGAGGTAGAGGGCGGGCATGCGGGCGCGGGCGGTGGCGGTGGCGGGTACGTGTTCCTGGGCGGTGGCGGTGGCGGGTACGTGTTCCTGGGCGGTGGCGGACATGACCGGCTCCCCTTCCTGGGCTCGGACTCTCCGTACTCGAAGCCGGGAGTCGAACAACTTGAACTTTAAAGCGTCCTTCACCCTCCAGCCTACGCCCGCTTTTGTTCAACCTTCAATAAGTGGCCTCGTACAGTGGACCCATGAACACGGCACCCTCCTCCGCCCCCGACACGCACCCGCACACCGACGACCCGCGCTGGCTCACCGCCGGGGAACAGCGCGTCTGGCGCGCCTACCTCCAGGCCACCACCCTCCTGGAGGACCACCTCGACCGGCAGTTGCAGCGCGACGCGGGCATGCCGCACATCTACTACGGGCTCCTCGTCCAGCTCGCCGAGGCCCCGCGCCGCCGGCTGCGCATGACCGAGCTGGCGATGAACGCCAAGATCACCCGGTCCCGCCTCTCGCACGCCGTCGCCCGCCTGGAGAAGAACGGCTGGGTACGCCGGGAGGACTGCCCCTCGGACAAGCGGGGCCAGTTCACGGTCCTCACCGACGAGGGCCACGAGGTGCTGCGCCGCACCGCGCCGGGCCATGTGGCCGCCGTGCGCCAGGCCCTGTTCGACCGGCTCAGCCCGGAACAGCAGAAGTCCCTCGGCGAGATCATGCAGATCGTCGCCGAGGGACTCCAGCCGGACGAGGCGGGCGCGGACCTGCCCTGGCTGCGCTGAGCGGCCGGGCGGCCGAGCTAGCTGAGTACGGGCTGTACGTGGCTGTACGCGCTTGTACGTGGCTGTACGCGCCTGTACGTGTCGTACCGCACCTCTACCGCCGTACGCGTCAGTGCGCGATGACCGGTACCGGCACC
This sequence comes from Streptomyces sp. NPDC047017, assembly GCF_040644175.1. NCBI lineage: Bacteria > Bacillati > Actinomycetota > Actinomycetes > Kitasatosporales > Streptomycetaceae > Streptomyces > Streptomyces sp. NPDC047017. The sequence goes on from NZ_JBEYVW010000002.1 coordinate 205,115, forward strand.
GCGTCCTCGATGCTCTCGCTCTCGCTCCCGCCCTCGCCCACGCCGGTGGCGGACCCGGTCACCGTGGTGCTGCCCGGCCGCCCGGCGTTGACGAAGGTCAGCGCGATCACGGCGGCCAGCGCCAGGATGCCGACGGCGAACCAGATGGCGTTGGTGTACCCGTGCACCAGGCCCTGGACCTGGACCAGCTGCTGCTGGGGCTTCGCGGCGCCGGCGGCGGCGATGTGGTCCTTGATGTAGGACGCCGTCGCGGAGGAGGCGATCGTGTTCAGCAGGGCCGTACCGATGGCGCCGCCCACCTGCTGCGAGGTGTTGACCATCGCGGAGGCGACACCGGCGTCCCGGGGCTGGACGCCCTGGGTGGCCAGGGACATGGCCGGCATGAACGCCGTGCCCATGCCGAGGCCGAGCAGCAGCATCGCGGGCAGCAGCAGGGCGGCGTAGGAGGTGCCGACCTCCAGCTGGGTCAGCAGCAGCATGCCGGCGGCGGCGGCCAGGAAGCCCGGACCCATCAGCAGGCGGGCCGGGACGCGGGTCATCAGCCGGGTGCCGATCTGGGTGGAGCCGGTGATCATGCCCGCGATCATCGGGAGGAAGGCGAAACCGGTCTTGACCGGCGAGTAGCCCTTCACGATCTGCAGGTAGTAGGTCAGGAAGAGGAACAGGCCGAACATGCCGATGATGGCCAGGCCCAGCGAGAGGTAGACACCGCCGCGGTTGCGCTCGGTGACCACGCGCAGCGGCAGCAGCGGGGCCCGGACCTTCGACTCCACCAGCACGAACGTGACCAGCAGGACGGCGGAGGCGACGAACATCGAGACGGTCAGGGCGTCGCCCCAGCCGGCGGACTCGGCGCGGGTGAAGCCGTACACCAGGGCGACCAGGCCGAGGGTGGACAGGACCACGCCGGGGATGTCCAGCGGCGAGCGGTTGCGGGCGCCGGCCGGCTCGCGGATGACGAAGTAGGCGCCGGCCGCGGCGACCACGGCGAACGGGATGTTCACGAAGAACGTCCAGCGCCAGTTCAGGTACTCGGTGAGGAAACCGCCCAGGATCAGGCCGACGGCGCCGCCGCCGCCCGCGATCGCGCCGTAGATGCCGAACGCCTTGGCGCGCTCCTTGGCGTCGGTGAACATCACCGCGAGCAGGGAGAGCGCGGCGGGCGCGAGCAGCGCGCCAAAGGCGCCCTGGAGCGCGCGGGCGCCGAACATCATCGCGCCGGTCGTGGCCGCGCCGCCGAGCGCGGAGGCCGCGGCGAAGCCGGTCAGGCCGAGCACGAAGGCGCGCTTGCGGCCCCACAGGTCGGCGATCCGGCCGCCGAAGAGGAGGAGTCCGCCGAAGGCGAGGGCGTAGGCCGTGACGACCCACTGGCGGTTGCCGTCGGAGATGCCCAGGTCCGTCTGGGCGGAGGGCAGGGCGATGTTCACGATGGTCGCGTCGAGGACGACCATCAGCTGGGCGAGCGCGATGAAGACCAGCGCTTTCCAGCGGTTGGCGTTGGCGTCGGCAGCGGCGGTCCCGGGCAGGACGCCGGAGGCCGGTGCGGCTGTTTTGGACATGGAGGTACCCACTTCGGGACTTCGTGACGGAAAAAGGGCAGCGAGAGGTGACGGCTCCGCCCTGGTGCCGTGGGCGGCCGTTGGATCAGTGACGGGTGAGGCGATGGAGAGGGAGGGAAGCGGCCGGACCGGCGGGCCCCTCCATCAGGTCAGGACGGGCGATCAGGTCAGGACGGGTGATCGGATAAGGACTGGCGATCGGGTAAGGACTGGCGATCAGGTCAGGGCTGGCGGAGATCCTCCATGGTCGTGGCCGTACCCGGCAGGACGGAGCGGGCCGGGGCCCGCAGCCCGTCCAGGAACAGCTGGAGATGGCGGTGGACGAAGCGGTCGTGGCTGAGACAGCCGGTACCGGCCGGCGGACGGCTGAGCTGGGCCGCGGCGATCATCAGGTCGCCGACACCCACGTCGGTGCGCAGCTGCCCGGCCGCCTTGGCGCGGTCCATGACCTCCTCGACGAGGTGTTCGACCCGCTGGCGCGCGGCCACCAGATCGGGGTGGTGCTGGTCGAAGGTGCCGGCGACCATCGGGCACAGCGCGCTGATCCGCTCGTCGGCGGCCGCGTGCACGAAGCGGGACAGCGCCTCGAAGGCGTCGCCGGTCTCCGCGAGCGCCTGCTCGGCCGCCTCGGCGGTGCGGTCCATCACGGAGCAGACGACCTCGCGGACGAGGGCGTCGCGCTCCGGGAAGTTGCGGTACAGCGTGGCGTTGCCGACGCCGGCCCGGCGGGCGATCTCGTCGAGCGGGACCTCGGGTCCGTGCTCGGTGAACATCTCGCGGGCGGCGGTGACGATCCGCTCGCGGTTGCGCAGGGCGTCGGCGCGCGGCCTGGTCACCTTGCGCGCTGCGGGGTTCGCGGTCGTCGCGGCCGGCACGGCGGTCTCCTTCGGTCGTGAGCGCGGGACGCGATCCGGGGAGGGTCTCCCCGTTTCGCGCGGACACAGGTTCAAACGGGGAAAGGGTCCCCGGTTATTTCCCGCACCGGGGAGTTTTCCGGTGACCTGGGTCACAGGGCCGACCGTCGCGGCCTGGCCGCCCCGCCGTCGACCGACGTGAGCCTCGCCGCCGCCTCGCCGCCGCCTCGCCGCCGGCCCGTCACCCCGATGGGGCCGCGCGTCCCACGACCGGACCGCCCCAGCGCGCGTACCGCACCCCCGCGACCCAGGGTGATCGAAAGGGTGCAGTCGGAGACCGGTGACCGCGGGCGCGAACCGGTGGCGGGCTGCCTGGAGCGAAGGGTCCACGCATGCAGCAGCAGCCGCAGCAGCCGCCCCGCCGCCAGATGGACCGGATATGCCGAATATGCCGAATATGCCGGATACCCCAGATACACGGGATACGCCGGACACCTCGGGCACCCCGGGCACCTCGGACACCCCGGCTGCCTCGGGCGTCTCGGATACGCGGCATGCGGCGGAATCTGCGGACCCTGCGGATACGCAAGCGCCGCGCGGCCGCCTTCGCGTCCGTCACCGTACTGACCCTCGTGGCCAGCACCGCGGGCGCCGCGCACCTCACGGCGGGCGCCTCGGCGACCGGGGCCGGAGCGTTCTCCCCGGCCCGCACCCCCGCGCTCGCCCCCTGCATGATCAGCGGCGCCCAGTCCGTGCAGATGACGGAGGGCGTCCCCACCGCGACCGGTTACGCCCGCTCCACCGGCACCGTGCACGCCCTGACCTTGATGATCGACTTCTCGGACGCGCCCGGCGAGGGCACGGCGATGGACCGCTTCCACGAGTTCTTCCCGCAGACCCAGGAGTGGTTCCGCACCGCCTCCTACGGCCGCCTCGACTACCGTCCCGAGACCCCGATACCGCACTGGCTGCGCATGCCGAAGACCTTCAAGGCGTACGGCATCGAGCGCGGCGCGCCCTTCGACCCCGGCTACCGGCAGCTCGTCCAGGACATCGTGGCGGCGGCCGACCCGACGGTGAACTTCCGGGACTACGACCTGCTCAACGTGCTGATGACGCCGAACGCCGGGCCCTCCGCCCTGGACACGGTCCTGTCCGTGACCTTCGCCGGCAACCCCGACGCCCCCGTCGCCGACGGCGTCCCCGTCGCGAACGCCTCGTTCGTCTACTCCCGCCAGGACGACGGCTCCGGCTCCTACGACCGCACCGGCTACCGGGTCCTCCCGCACGAGAACGGCCACGTCTTCGGCCTGCCCGACCTCTACACCCAGGAAGGCGGCGGCGCGGTCGGCCACTGGGACATCATGAGCGAGGACTGGGGCGCCGACAACGACCTGCTGGGCTGGCACAAGTGGAAGCTGGGCTGGCTGGACGCCGGCCAGGTGAGCTGCGCGAGCAGACACGGCTCGACCGAGTACACGCTGACCCCGCTGGAGCGCGCGGGCGGCCCGAAGCTGCTCTTCGTCCCCCTCGGCGGCAGCACCGGTTACGCCCTCGAACTGCGCACCCGCGCGGGCAACGACGAGGCCGTGTGCCGTCCCGGCATCCTCATCTACAGGGTCGACGCGGACGTGGACACGGGCAACGGCCCCATCACCGTCTACGACGCCCACCCCCACTCCGGTGGCTGCACCCGCAGCCCCAACGTCCAGGCCGAACTCTCCGACGCCCCCTTCGCCCCCGGCGAGACCTTCAAGGACCCGAAGACAAAGATCCGCATCGACGTGGCGGCGGCGGACCTGGACGGGAACTACCGGGTGCGGGTGACGCGGCAGTGAGGGGGCGCGGTGCTGAGGGCGTACGGGACTGACGGGGTACGGGACTGACGGAGTACGCGGGACTGACGGGGTACGGGACTGACGGAGTACGCGGGACTGACGGGGTACGCGGCTGAGAGGACGCGGCGCTGCTGAGGGGGCGCCGCACGGCACCGCACCGAGGGGCCCCGGCGGCGACGGGACGCGAGTGACTACCGTAGGCAGGCCCGCCACGACCACCTTCCACCTTCCCGTACGGGAGAGCCCCGCCGATGCCCCCGACGCCTCCGACACCCCCGAGGCCCGCGACGTCCGCGACGTCCGCACATCAGGTCCCCGCCGAGGCGGTCACCCCGTTGATGCGGGGCATCGCGGTGCTGTGGCGGCTGACGGAGGCGGGCGGCACGCTGAGCCCGAGCGCGCTGGAGCGGGCCACGGGGCTCGCCCGGTCCACGGTGGACCGCATCACCGCGACCCTCGCCCGGACGGGATACGTACGCCTCGACGGCCGCGACGTCGTCCTCACGCCCCGTCTGATGGAACTGGGCAACGCCTATCTGGCCGCCCTCGGCCTGCCCGCCCTCCTCGACGCGCGCGCCGACGAACTGGCCGACGCGCTCGACGAGTCGGTGTCGCTGGCGGTCGGCGACCGGGACGGCATCCGGTTCATCCACCAGGCGACCCGGCGCCGCGCGATGTCCCTGAGCTTCCGCATCGGTGACCTGCTCCCGGCCGAACGCACCGCCCCGGGGCCGCTGTTCGCCACCGAGTGGACGGACGAGGACTGGCGGCGCTGGCGCGAACGCCGTGCCGCCGACCCGGAGCACACGGGCTTCCCGGCGATCCCGCCACTGCGACCCCACCGGCCCGACCGGCCCGACCGGCCCGGCCGGCCCGACCGGCCCGACCGGCCCGACCGGCCCCATGCGTCGCCCCTGTCGCACGCGTCGCACCCGCCGCTACCGTCGCTACCGCTGCTGCTGCCGCTGCCGCCGGACGACTTCGAGGAGCGCACCGCCCGGGCGGCCCGGGAAGGCTGGTCCGTGGACGACCAGTTGATCGAACCGGGCCTGGTCGCCGTCTCCGTACCGGTACGGGACGCGGCCGACGGCCGGATCGTCTGCGTGGCGAGCGTGGTCAGCCACACCAGCCGCCACTCCGCGCGGAGCCTGCGCACGGCCCTGCTCCCGCGCCTGCGCGAGACGGTCACGGCGATGGAGGACGACCTGAGCCGGGCCCGCCGCACACCCCCGCCCCAGTCCCAGCACCCGTCCCCGTCCCCGTCCCCCACCGATCTGGCCTCCTGGACGGCCGCGTCCAAGCGGGAACTGGGCCGGGAGTTCATCGAGTCCCTGGCGCGCGGCCTGACCGTACTGACCGCCTTCGGCGCCGACCGCCCGGCCCTGACCCTCACGGAGGCGGCGAAGGCCACGGGGCTGTCCCGGGCGACGGTCCGCAGGGCACTGATCACGTACGAGCATTTGGGCCTGGTGGAGCAGGCGCCGGACGCCCGCGCCTTCACCCTCACCCCCCGGGTCCTCTCCCTGGGCTTCCCGCCCCTGTCCCGCACCTCGCTCCCCCGGATCGCCCAGCCCCACCTGGAGGACCTGGCGGCCCGGGTCCAGGAGTCGGCGTCCCTGGCCGTGCTCACGCCGTCCGGTGACGAGATCCAGTACACGGCGCGCGCCGCCACGTACCGCGTCATGAGCGTCGACTTCACGGTGGGCACCCGCCTGCCGGCCGGGGTGACGGCCCTGGGCCGGGCGCTCACGGGCGCGACGGCCGACGGATACGCGCTGGCCGACGAGGAGTTGGAGGAGGGCCTGCGGGCGATCGCGGTGCCGGTCCACGACCGGGCGGGCCGGGCGGTCGCCGCGGTGAACGTGGCGACGCACGCGGCCCGCCACACCCGCGAGGAGTGCGTGAGCGAACTCCTCCCCGCCCTGCGCCGGACCGCCGCGGCGATCGAGGCGGACCTCCGGGTGGCGGCCCGCTTCACCCGGATCGCCCTCACCTGACCGGCGCGGCGACCCACGTGCCCCCTCTCGGCTCACCAGCCGGGGTAACGGTTCCGCCAGTGCTCGTCCCAGCCGGGCGTGTACTCGGTGCCGCCGGGCCGGTCGGTGAGCTGGGCGACGAGGTCGCGGGCCAGCACGTCGAGCACCCAGGCCAGTTCGTGCCGGCTCACCAGATCCGCCGGCAGCGCCTCCGCGCCGTGCGCCGCCCCGAGCAGCGCCCCGGCCACACAGGCCACCGAGTCCCCGTCCGGCGCCCCGGCGGCGAACCGCAGCGCGGCCTCCACCTGGCCCCGTTCGGGAAAGGACGCGGCGACGTACAGGCCGCCGAGCAGCGCGGCGGGCGCGGTGGGGTCCGGTGCGAGACGGGAGAGGCGGGCGGCGTCGGCGGGATGCTCCTCGCCCTGCCGGAGCGCGGCGGGGAGCTGCGCACGTACCGCGTCGGTCAGATCGGCGCCAGCGCCAGCATCGGCTTCGGCGTCGGCGTCGGCGAGCGCCTGGACGCCGCCCCACAACACCCGCCGCACACCGACCCGTTCGCCCGCGGTCAGGCAGTACCCCAGCAGCACGGCCGCGTGGGCGGCGGCGGCCTGGGCGGCCGGGTCGCCGTGGGTGAGCGCGGCGATCTCGCGGGCCGCCGGCACCGCGCTCCCCGGCTTCCCGCCGGCGAGGACGACGGCGGCGGGGAGCGTACGGGTGAGGGCGTGACAGCCACGGCTGGCGGTGACCGGCTGTTCCACGGTGCCCTGCTCGGCCTTGGACAGCGCGGCCACGGTCGCCGGCGCCGACCCGCGCCGCTGGGCCAGCACCGGCACCCGGGCGAGCCAGCCGTCGGGCCACGCCCGGTCGCCGTACGGCACCCAGCGCCGCCGCAGCCGCTCCACCTCGATGCCCTGCAAGGCGGCCCACCGGCAGTAGGCGTGCCACAGCACGGACGGCGGATGGCAGATGCCCTTGTGGTCGCCCCGCACCAGGGCGCGGATGGTGCCTTCGGCGGTGAAGCAGGCCAGCTGGGTACTGACCCCGGCCCGCAACGCCACACCGTCCGGCAGCGCCCCCCGTGCCGCCCCCAGCGTGTCCCCCACGGCCAGCCCGAGCAGCAGCCCGCGCACCCGGGAGGGGAACCCCTTCTCCCCCAGCACCTCACCCCGCGCCGGCTCCGCCGGGCCACCGCTTACGGCCGACCGAGGCATCCCCGCTGCCGTACGCACCGCACGTACCGCACACGCGGTGCGCACGGTGCGCACGGTTCGCCCCGAATCGGCGGCCCCACCGGTCAACGTCAGCACCGCATCGCGCAGTTCGACGTGCGCGGACAGCCGCCACCCCTGCGGCCCGAGCGCCTCCCGCAGCTCGGACAAGGCGGTCTCGCCGTCGACGCCGGTGGCCAGATGACCGTAGACGGCGGCGACGGCCGGGGTACGACTCTGCCCGAAGGCGCAGTGCAGCAGCACCCGCTTGCCCGCGCGGCGCAGCCGCAGCACTTCCCGGGCGGCCTGGTCGAGGACGTAGTGGAGATTGGCGTTGTCCCCGTCCCGATCGACCAGCCAGACCCGAACATGCTCGACCCCGGCCCCGGCCCCGGCCCCGGCCCCGACCGCGGAATCGGCACCGGCCGCGGGCAGGACGACCTCGGTCCCCATACGACACAAGGACACGACGGCGTCGACGTCTTCCGCACCCTCACCGCTGTGGAGGAGGGCGAGGTTGCCCAGGAGCAGACCGGGGTCGCGCGGATGGGGAACGGCGAACCCGGGCGGCGCCCCGGCCGGCACGGGCACACGGGCGCCGGAGGGCCACCCGTCGCGATCGTCCTGCCCGCCCCGGACCGTACGCACGGCCAGCCGCACGAGGTCCGCCCCGGTGAGACCGGGCCGGCCGTGCACGGCCCGCTGCCACTCCAGCGGGACACCGGAGCAGCCCCAGCGGGCTCCGAGGAGGGCGCCCGCGATCGCGGCGACGGTATCGGTGTCGTTCCCGGCCCGGACCGCGGCCTCCAGGGCGAGCCGCAGCTGCTGGGCGGGATAACGCCCCTCGGCGGGGTCCAACTCCGGTACAGGGGTACGGCTGATGGCCGACCAGGCGGCTTGAAGAGCGGTGACGACCCAGCCGTTGGGCGAGAAGTGGTGCGGAGGTCGGGCCTCCGCTTCGTCCAGCCGCTCGGCCCACAGGGCCCGGCGCTCGACGGGAAGCAGCTCGATCCCGGCCCGTACACCGCCGAAGTGCCCCTCCAGCACGGCGGTACGGACCCCGGAACACCACAGCACGCAGGCGTCGGCGCAGTCGGGGTCCGGATGGGTGAGCGCACTGACGGCGACGGCCGCCTCGGCCATCGCGGCCGGATCGCCGAGGTGGGCGAGGGCGACGATCCCGGTACGCATCAGCGACCCGTTCCCGGCGCTGAGGGGATGCCGCCCGGCATACGCACGGGCGGCCGCGCGCAACGCACCTCCGGCGCCTCCCGAGGCCCACCGGGCGGCGCCCAGCACGGCCCGAGTCTGCGCCCCCACATCACTGGCCCCCTCGTCCAGCCACCGCCGGAAATTGACGGCGACGGCGTCCAGAGCCCCAGGACTCCGCAGATCGACCCCGGTGGCGGCCACCTCGGCGACACACACGTGCATCTGCGTGTCATCGGAATACTCGCCGGGCTCATAAGGCCCGAGCCCACCACCAACCATCCGCGGCACCCGGTCGCCCCCGAGGGTCGCCTCGAACTCGTACGGCACCCCCAGCGCGTCCCCCACGCCCGCCCCGAGCAACACCCCGGCAGCCCGATCGATCCCCCGAGCATCCAGCAGCGGACGCCCTCCCCCTACGCGCCCCATGAGCCCTCCCGCAAGCCGAACACCGAACACCCACGCCCCCGACGCCGCGCCAGCCTGGCACACCCCCCGACTTATCGTCAACCAGACGATTGCAACCGCCCACCCCGACTCCCCTCACCGCCCCGCCACACCCGCTAGACTGACCGCGGTGCACCACCACCCAGGTGGCACACCGGGCGAACGCCGGACTCCGGGAGCCGGATCTCAGCCGCCTTGCCTTCGTAGCTCAGGGGATAGAGCACCGCTCTCCTAAAGCGGGTGTCGCAGGTTCGAATCCTGCCGGGGGCACAGGGAAACACCTGGTCAGAGGCCCTTCCGTCCGTCGGGCGGGAGGGCCTTCGTACTCGCGGCACACATATGGCACACATGCGGCTGCGGGCGGAGGTGGGGAGCTGTGCGAGATGCCCGCGAAGGACGAGCTGGCCCGGCGACGGTACGAGAAGCTGGTCGACCGGCTTGAGTCGCTGATGCGGGCCGCGCTGAAGCCCGAGTACGAGGGGTACTACGGGCAGCTGATCCTTGGCGCTGACGATCTTGCGGAGATGGGCGAGCTCAAGGACGTCCAGCGTGCCGCTAGGGAGGCTGGACGGCGTCTCGGCTGGAAGACGACCACCCGTCTCGTCGGTGACCGGCTCTTCGTCCTCGACGAGCGGAAGGCTCCCGAGGAGATCGAGCGACTGGCCGGAGATGCAGCCGCTGCCGCGATCGACCGGGCCCGGCAGGAAAGCCACCGGCCGCGCGGCTGACCTGATCGGCGGAAACGCAAGGCGCCGCCCCACCGCATCAGCACGGTGGGGCGGCGCCCCGGTTACAGCTCCCCGGCACGGATCAGGCACACATCACGCGGCATCATCCTCCAGGGTGGCCACTGCCTCGGCGGCCTCACGGGCCTTCCGCTCCGCCTTCTCCAGCTTGGCCTTCGCCTTGGCGAGTTGCTTGGAGCGGCGCTTGTGCATCTTCTTCGAGACCTCGTCCAGACGGTCCGGGAAGAGGTGCCCGTACGTGTCCAGGGTCAGCGTCGCGGACTTGTGGCCCAGCATCGTCTGTACGACGTTGACGTCCGCACCGCTGGCGATGGCGAGCGAGGCTGCCGTGTGCCTCAGCTTGTGCGGGGTGACCTTGAGATGCCCGAGCCCGGCCTTCACGACCGCCGGCGCGAAGAACCGCTGACGGAAGTTGCGTGCCCGTAGCGGTCCACCCTGCGGGGCTGTGAAGAGCAACTGCTCATCTCCCCGCCCCCGGACGTGCGGGTTCAACTCCTCGGCCAGGAACCGCGGGATCGGTACCGACCGGCGCTCGTGGTTCTTGGGGGTATCGAGGTAGAGCTTGCCATTGTCCTCGGCGTACGCCTCTACGATGTGGGCCCGGCAGGCGTCCAGGTCGACGCGGCCCACCTTCAGCGCGGACGCCTCGCCCCAGCGCAGGCCGGTGTAGGCCAGCAGCAGGATGAACACCCGGTAGGCGCCTGACGCGTTGGCCAGCGCGTCGACCTGCATGTCGTCGAGGTACACGTGGTCAGCGGGCATCGCCTTCGGCAGGGGCACGCCGACAGCAGGGTTGGCCGCCAGACGACGAGCCTTGACCGCGTAGCCGAGAACGCGGCTGAGGACGACGTACGCCTTGCGGACCGACCGGGGGCTGAGCTTCCTGCCGCCGGTCGCCTCACCGGACAGCAGATCCGCGAGCCACTCCGCGATGTCCTCGAAGTGGATGCGGTCCAACTGGGTGGTGCCCCACTTGGGGATCACGTGGACGTCGAGAACGCCGCGGTAGCGAGCCCGGGTTGAGCGCTTAAGGTGGAGCTGCGCCGCCAGCCAGGACTCCGCCACCTCTGCGAACTTCACCCGCGCGGCTGCGGGATCGCGGTAGGAGCCGTCGTTGAGACGCGACTCCATCCTGGTGCGCTCCGCCTCGGCGTCGACCTTGCGGGCGAAGGTCTTCATCTTCGGCTTGCCGTCGGGGTCGTACCAGCGCACGCGGTAGCGCCCCGGTGGCGTACGCCCCGCACTCTTGGCTTCCGCCACGGCGCGCACGTACGCCGCATGCCCTATGCGGTCCTCAATCCAGACCCGCGCCAACTAGCACCCCCTCCGGTCATCACCGGACACGGACGGGAGCGGCAGGAGCAGGGTCGTGGGAGAAACGCCGAGCGCGGTGGCGAGGGCGACGAGGTCGTCTATGTCGCAGCGGCGGCGGGCGCGTTCGGTGCGGCTAAGGGCGGTGTTGGCCATCGGGTGGCCCAGCGCGGTGCAGCGGGCGGCGAGCTGGTGCTGGGTCAGGCCGCGCACGAGGCGTAGGTGCTCAATGGCGCGGGCGGCGTGAAGGCCGGCGTGGCCTATTTCGACAGGTCGGTTGGGCATGACAGATAGCTGTAACTCGCGCCCGACCGTCATGGCAAGAGTTAGTTCTTAAACTCTCCAAAAGACACGCGAGGGCGAAGTGGTGTTCGTCACCCCGAATTCCGATACATCACGATCCGTTTCAGCAGGGAGGTTGTGCTACCTTCCCTTCGCGCCAAAACTATGGGCGATTTGAGCGGCTATCGGATGCAGTGCCCGGCGAGCTGGCCGCGTCACTTCTGACCGTAGGACGACACCTCTGAGCTGCCGAGGTATCGAATTCCGGCACCTCAGACGGTCGCTTCTCCACAGAAAATTTCCGATTCCGCGGGAGCGATTTCGGCAACCGGGGATCCGCCCTTACTGTTCTGGTCTTCCCCGGCGACGCCGAGAGAAGTAGCCGGGGGTTCAGAATCCAGCCCGGACGCTTCAACGGATGGCGTGGCTGTGTTGTCCACGCCTGCCATCCAGAACCCTGATTCCGATATGGAGACCTCATTGCCGAACCATTCCCCGCGCCTTGCCGGCGCCGAGCGTGACCAGCTCGCCACTCCCACCGACGTGGCCGCCTATCTCGGGGTGCCGGTGAAGACCCTCTACCAGTGGAAGTACCGGGGCATCGGCCCCAGCGTCCACAAGGTCGGCCGTCACCTGCGCTACCGCTGGCGGGAGGTGGACGCGTGGCTGGACGCCCAGACGTCGTACGAGCTCACGGCCTGACCTCGCGCCCAGCGCGGACAACGAAGCGGCCCCCGGCGCGCCAACGCCGAGGGCCGAAGACTCCCCTGCCGATTGCCCATCCCTGAACGAACGAGCTGGTGTGGGGCGGGATCTTGCCCATCCTGCCTCTCACCGGAGAGGAACGCCTATGGAGGACTCTACGTCCCCCAGCACCACGAACACCTCCCCCACCGACTGGCCCACTGCCGCCGTCCCCGGCAAAGGCATCCCCTGGCGCCGCCGGGATCAGGCGGACACACCGTCCCCCGCGCCGGGGACCGTCGAACACCCGGCGGATGCGGAAGCACACGGGGACCGTCCCCAGCCGTCTGCTGGTGCTGCTGTTGGGGACTGTCCCCGCGACCTGCCCGGTGCTCGGTCCCCACACGTCCCGGTCCCCGTATCGAAATCCGGTGCAAACTCGCAGGCCAGCGGCGTGGAAATGGGGACCGGTCCCCAAGAGGCTGCAGTTGCACCAGGGGACCGCAATGGGGACCGTGAGCACGGTCCCCGCCAGTCGCCGGGGACCGACAACCCCGTGGCGGGAACCGCCACGCAGGAGGAAAGCGATCCCGTCGACGCACGGGGACCGGACCAGGAGGTCAGTCCCCGGCCTCCTCGGGGACCGGCAGACCCCGGGGAACAGGGTTCCGGTGAGGGTGCGGACCTGCTGGATGAGCTGCGGGCGGCGATCGGCAAGTACGTCGTGCTGCCCAGTGACGAGGCGCTGACAGCGGTCACGCTGTGGGTGGCGGCCACGCACATCCAGACCGTTCTGCAGCACGCGCCGCGTCTGGCGGTCGTCGGCCCGACGAAGGGCTGCGGCAAGTCCCGGGTGCTGGACGTGCTCCACGAGACCGTGCACCAGCCGATCATGACGGTCAACATGTCCACGGCGGTGCTCTTCCGCGTCATCGGCAAGAACCCGCGCACGATCCTGGTGGACGAGGCCGACACCATATTCAGCAAGGCGGGCGAGAACGAGGAACTGCGCGGCTTGCTGAACGCCGGACACCAGCGCAACCGGCCCGCCTGGCGGATCTCCGGTCCTGAGCATAAGCCGACCCCGTATCCGACCTTCGCCATGGCCGCGCTGGCCTCGATCGGCGACCTGCCCGACACGATCACGGACCGGGCGGTCGTGCTCCGCATGCAAAAGCGCAAGCCGGGCGAGAAGGTGACCCCGTTCCGCTCGCGCTACGCCACACCGGAACTGAACGCGCTGCGGGACAAGCTGGCCGCCTGGCTGGAACCGCTGGGCGCCACGGCCGGCCGCATGGCGCCGACCATGCCGGTGGAGGACCGGGCGGCGGACACCTGGGAACCGCTGGTCATCATCGCCGACCTGGCAGGCGGCCACTGGCCCGCCCATGCCCGTGCGGCCTGCGTGGCGATGACCCGCTACGAAGCCGTCCAGGACGAGCAGACCAACCTGAAGACGCGGCTGCTGCGCGACATCCACCGCATCTTCCAGGCACACGGCAACCCCGAGGCCCTGTCATCCCTGGATCTGGTCACCACCCTGCTCCAGGACCCCGACGCCCCCTGGGCGGAACACGGCACCAAGGGACTCAGCGTCTACCACCTGGGCAGACTGCTGCGGGACTTCGACATCCGCCCGGCCAACTACCGGTTCGACAAGGGCAGGCAGGCCAAGGGCTACGCCCGTAACCGGTTCCTCGACAGCTGGGCCCGGCACTGCCCCGACCTCACCGAGACCGCGCCCGCCCCCGCGCACGACGCCACGCCCGCGCCCCCGGCCCAGGGCAAGCCGCCCGCCGCCCCGGCGGGCCAGCTGCCCATCGGCCCGCCCGGCGGCCTCGCCGGCCCCAACCGCGCCCGCTGACCCGCCTCCCCCTGGGTCCGTATCACTGCGTCGCATCCGTCCCCGCGCAGGTCAGCGCGGGGACGGATGTACTCGCCGGGACGGACTTCTCCGTACCTGCCCGAGTGTCCGTACCTGTGCTGACCAGGCATGGGACGGATGCGACGCACGTGACACACCTACCGCCCCCTCACCACCGGAGCACTCCGATGCGCGACCCGCACCCCGAACACCCCATGCCCCAGGAACAGATGGCCACCACTCCCGTCACACGCGCAGCAAGGTATCCCGCTGGACCGTCCAAGTACGGCCGCAGCGGGGATGCCTCCGCCCCGGGGGTGGCGGAGGCACTCGGGCACCAGGGGGCGCCCGAGGTGGGGGGACAGCCCGTCGACACCGCCGCCGTTGCGCTGCCGCGTGCCGCCGAAGCCGCCGCGCTGCACCGCGTCGCCCGACGCCGCAAGCCCGACCCGAACGGACAGCGCAAGGAGCGTGTCGACGCCCGCTACAGCGTCGACGAGAAGGACGACATCCTGCGCATGGCCCGGTTGCTGAACATCGCCGGCGCCCACTACGTCGGCGCCGTCGTCATGGCCCACGTCCACGGCGACCTGTCCCTGCCCGGCCAGCGCACCCCGCTCGACGACTACATCGACGAGCTGACCGCGCTGCGCAGCGAGGTCGCCAAGATCGGCCACAACATCAACCAGATCGCCAAAAAGCTCAACTCCGGCGGCCATCCACACCCTGGCGATACCGCTGTCCTGGCCCAGGCCGAACGGACCCTGACCGCGGTCGGCACCACCGTCCGCCACATCGCCGCAGCCGCGAACCAGGCCGTCGCCAACAAGGCGGCCCGGTGATCGCGAAGATCAGCAGCGGCAAAGACACCGCCGGATTGATCCGGTACCTGTTCGACACGAAGAAGGCCAAGGACCACACCGACCCGCGCCTGGTCGCCTCCTGGGACGGCTTCGCCCCCGACCCCGGCCGCAGTGACGACTTCGACGCCACCAGGAGGCTCCTCGTGGCCGACCTCAACTTGCACGTCAAGCAGGCCGGGCGGCTCGGCCGCGCCCCCGAGCAGCACGTATGGCACTGCTCCATCCGCGCCGCCCCCGAAGACCGCACCCTCAGCGACGAGGAGTGGGCCGACATCGCCCGCCGCGTTGTGGCGGCCACCGGCATCGCGCCCAACGGCAACCCGGACGGCTGCCGTTGGGTCGCCGTCCGCCACGCCCCCGACCACATCCACATCGCCGCCACCAAGGTCCGGGCCGACCTGCGCACCGCACGCCACTGGAACGACTACCACACCGCCGACCGCGAACTCGCCGCCATCGAGAAGGAATACGGCCTGCTCGAAGTCGTCCGCGGCGACCGCACCGCCGCCAAGCGACCCACCCGCGCCGAGCAGGAGAAGGCCCTCCGCACCGGCCAGGACAAGACCGCCCGCGAACGGCTGCGCACCACCGTGCGCACCACCGTAGCCGCCGCCTCCAGCATGGAGGAGTTCGTCCACCTGCTCAGCCACATCGACGGCGTGCTCGTCGAAGTCGTGTACTTCCCCTCCGGCGATGTGCGCGGCTACAAGGTCGCCGCCGAAGACACCACCACCGCTGGCAAGGAGCCCGTCTGGTTCTCCGGCTCCGAACTCGCCCCCGACCTGTCCTTCCCCAAGATCCGAGCGCGCTTGGAAAATATCGACCCGCAGCCCGCTGGGCAGCCGGGCCGGCGCAGGCCCAACCCCTGGCACCAGGCAACCGCCGCCGCCGAGCGCATCCCCCACCACCTCGACCAGGCCGACGACGAAGCCTCCCAAGCCCACCTCGCCGCCTTCGGCGAAGCCCTCGACGCCCTGCCTTTCCTCGCACCCCAGGCACTGCGGCCCCAACTTCGTGAGGCAGCAACCGCGTTCGAGCGTGCCGCTCGCTCCCGCATCCGGGCCGAACATCACCACGCCCGCGCTCTGCGCGGCGCCGTGCGGGCGATGGTCCGCGAGCCCGCTCCCAAGGACGGCGCCATCCTGGCGATGTTCCTGGACGCCGCGATCCTCGTCGTCATCGCCGCCGCCCGCTGGCACCAGCTGCGCCACCACGACCAGCAAGTCGCCGCCGCCCAGCAGACCCTGCTCCACCTCCAGGCCGCCTACGACCAAGCAGCTGCCGAACCGCTGGCCGCTCTCGCGCAGCGCCAGCCGCCCCAGCAGGCCGTGGAGCGGCAGATCCGCCGCCTACGCCAGGTTGTGCCGGAGCACGCGGAGCAGGTCATCGAAGACCCCGCTTTCGCGGCTCTCACCGCCGCCCTCGCCGAGGCAGAAGCAGCCGGACACGACCCGCAGCGGCTCCTCCAACAGGTCGCCGACCAGCGCGCCCTGGACGACGCGCGCCGCCCCGCACGAGTCCTGACCTGGCGCATCCAACGCCTCAGCGCAAGGCCGGCACCCAGCGCACGAGCCCGCGCAGCCCAGGCCCGCAGCACAGCACGAGTCGGCAGCGCGACACAGCGACCCGACGCTCCAGACCACACGGCAGCAGCCACCCCGGTCCCGCAGCCGCCACAAGCACGGCGGCGCTGATCACGACCGCACGGGCAATGTGGGAGCACGCCTGCGCCCCGCAGCCGCACGACGAGCTCCCAGGTCCGCGCTATCGTCAGGATCTCTCCATCGGGGACGTACGTCCCAGATCGAATGGCCGGGCGAGACTCGCCCGGATCACGCTGTCGCTGGCGCGCAAAGCCGCCGCCAGTTCTCCTTGCAGCTCGTTCGGGATGGCCTCTGCCCCGAGGGCGCAGGCGCGCACCAGAATGCGGCAGTCTTGCGTTTGCCGGTCTGTGGCAATCGCGGTGAACAGAGTGTGTGCCAGGTTCTCGCGGGCCGCGTAGCCGTCTTGGGCGTCCGTCGTCCTGCGGTGGAGATCCTCGACGATGCGGTGCGCGGCAGGCGCCTCGGCGGAACCGATCGAGTCCAGGATGGTAAGTCCGAGCCGGATGTCGAAGACGGTCATCCCGGGTTTGGTCTCGCGCCCGGAGTAGGCCGTCACCAGGTCCGCCAGATGGCCGTCGACCGGCTGCCCGGCGCCGCGTCGGCACAGGACCGTCAGGCAGGCCGTGACGGCTTGCTCCCACGGCTCACCGGGCGTCGTGTCGTCAAGGAGGACAGAGGCCCACGCAGTGTCACCCGCAACGAGAGCAGCGAGTACGGCGACTTGACGCCCGTCCAGCATCCGTTTGCCTACGCCGCGGTGAGCTTCGATGTGTGCCTTGGCCTCGGCCCAACGCCCTGTGGTGGTGAGGGTGCGTGTGCCGTCGGCGAGGAGCACACGCCACAGCCACGCGCGGACCTCGTGTTGGTCCTTGTCGGTCGCGGTGAGGTCCGCCGGTACGGCGACATCCTCGAACTGGGCGGCGGTGCCTGCCTCGACCGCCGTATACAGGTCAAGCAGTCGCTGTCGTCCCTCGTCTGCGTGGCCGGCGCGGATCTGGAGGCGGGCGAGGTTGACGACCGGTTCCAGTCCCCGGATTGCGCTCATGCCGGACAGGGGGCAGGCGTGGAGGTAGGCGGCGGCGTGCTGGTGGCACATCTCGCGGGCGAGGTCGGGGAGGTCGAGATCGGAGGCGATGAGCGCGGCCTGGTTGTAGACGGCCGATGCCAGCCCTTGGTCGCTCTTCTTCACCGCCGTGTCGGCAAGGTCGACGAGACCGCGCACGCGCACGGGCAAGGGCAGGCAAGGGGGTCGGAATCGAGCGACGAGCGGGAAGCGCTGGGCTATGGGTCCGTGCGGGTCCATGAGTCCCCCGGGCGAGAGTGAGAACTGCTGAGACGACGGTGCCCGCCAGCCGTGACCCGCGGGCACCGTCCGCTACGCGTGGGGCGTCACTGCCAGTCGACGACGATGCGGTTCAGCGGTGTGTCGAGGGCGAAGAGGCCGGGGCGCTGCTCGATGGCGGGGGCGTCGAGGGGCTGGATCTCGAACGTCGCCTCACGGTCGCGGTAGTCCCGGTCCCAGGTGCGGATGGCGTCGGCGACCTTCGCGGCCAGCTCGTCGCTGCCGGGGCCGTGGCCGATGACGCCGAACTCCCAGAGCTTGCCGCCCTTGGGGGTCTTCTTCTCTGACAGGCGCCGGGCCAGGTAGGTGACGGCGCCCTTACCGACGGCCGCGGTCGAGGACGGGTAGGGGTCCTCGGACAGCAGAGTGCCCTTGGCGCTCTGGGGGAACAGCATCCGGATCAGGCCGGAGGGAAGGGAGCAGGTGACGAACAGTTCCATCCACTCGGGCGACTCCATGGCGCGGACCGTCATGCCGGTCCACTCCTCGGTGCGCGGCTGGTCCAGGACACCGGCCAGGGCCTCGGCGTCGACATTCTGACCAGCGGGGGCCTGGAGTCGTACGGTGCCGTCCGTGCTGAGCGGGACGACGCGGCGGTCGTCGTCGGCGATGCCGCGACGGAGCGGCATGAAGGTGTTCATCTCGCTGCTGAGGGACACCCATCGGCCGTCGCGGTGTTCGTAAGCGATGGAGCGGGACACGGTGCCCTTGAGGCGCTGAGGGATAAGGAGCCGTCCGCCAGGCGCCAGCTGCTCCAACCAGGCGTGCGGTACGCCGTGCGCGCCGACAGTGGCGATGATCCGGTCGTACGGCGCTCCTTCGGCATAGCCGAGGGCCCCGTCGCGGGTCACCGCTTTGGCGTTGATGATCCCGGCAGCGTCGAGGTGCGCGCGTGCACCCTCGACGAGGTCGTCGTCGACGTCGAGGGTGGTCACGTGTCCGCTCTCCCCGACCAGGTGGGCGAGCAGAGCGGCGTTGTAGCCAGTGCCGGCGCCGAGTTCGAGGATGCGCTCACCGGGCTGGGCGTCGAGCTGGTCCAGCATGAGGGCGACGACGCCCGGCTGGGAGGCGCAGGAGATCGATGTGCCGTCAGTGTCGTACTTGATGTGCACCGGGGCGTTGGCGTAGGCGTCTTCGAGCGACGCATCGGGCACGAACACGTGGCGGGGAACCGTGCGCAAGGCGGTCTCGACGGCGGGCGTGCGGGCGTGCCCGTCCGCCCGAAGCTGGTCGACCAGGGCGTTGCGGAGACGCTCGGCGTCCGCCGTGGGTGTGGCGATCGTGTCGGTGTTCACCGCGCTGACGCTATCGGCGTCAGCTGCTGATGTGCCGGTCAGCGCGGTGTTGTCACTCGTTCCCATGACTACCTCTCGTGCGATGTTGGACACAGCGCTCTGGTCACCCCGTGGGAGACCGGCGCGGTTGGAGTGGAAGATCACGTGGTGGGCAATGACGGCGCGCAGACCGCGCGTGAGGGCACCACGATTGGCGAGGGAAGCCAGCGCGGCACCCGCCCGCTCGAAGGCAGCCACCCACCCGTCATGCCCGGCCAGCGGGCCGCTCGGACGACACAGGTCGTGGGTGTCGACGGTCATCAGCTTCCGCATCGCGGGCGCCAGTTCGGCGGCCCGCTCGGAGGACAGATGGCCAGTCGCCGGTCGGAGCGCGGCGACCTTCGCCCACACATCGCCCTGCTCGAACCATTCCAAGCTGGCCGCCCGCATCATCGCGCTCGTCAGCAGCACGGCGGTTTCCCGGCGCCCAAGGTTGTCCGGGCCAGGCTGGTAGGTGAGCAGGTGGCGGCTGTCCTGGTGGAACAGCTCGTGAGCGACATCCATGGCCTCGGTCCCACCGAAGGTATCGGTCTCGGGCTCGTAGATGCAGGGCAGCCAGGACACGGCCGTACCGTCCTGGACGAGGTCATTCAGCAGCGCTTCGACGGCAGGTGAAGGCTCGTGAGCGCGGTACCGCAGGGGCCAGGGCTGCTTGTTCATGAACCACCAGCCGGTGAGCTGCCCGCCCTCTTCGGCCGCGAGGAGGACAGGAGCGATGCGTTCGGCGATGGCCCGCTGGGCGCTCTCGCGGTCAGCGAAGGTGATGTTGTGTTGCTGCCAGCGGTCCGGGGGCATGCGGTGTCCTTCGTTCGATGGGATCAGGCGATGAGCAGGCAGGCGTCCCAGGCGGATCGGGGCAGTGCTGCGGTGCTTGGCGCGAGGAGGGCCAGGGCGATGCCGGCTGCGCCGTCGAGGAGGCCGGGGCCGCGCTCCTCGTCCTGCATGAGCGTCGTGGCGGCGTGTGCGGGGTCGGTGCCTGGCGGGTGGACTGCGGCCAGGAGTGCCGGGATCGTGGCGCGGAGCTGTCCGACGGTCGAGGGATGGGCGTCGTCGGCTGCACGGGCGGTGACGTGGGCGAGGCCGGCGAAGCCGTGGCATAGGGCGTTGTCCGTCGTGGCCTTGAGTTGGGAGGGGTCGGTGAGGGCGGCCACGAGCGCGGTCTCGGCATCCGCCTGGCGGCGGGTGTCGCCGAGAGCGAGCGCGGCGAGTTGCTGCGCTCGGACGAGACCGGCGGTGCCGTAGCACCATGACGGCCGCCGTGGCGCGGACGGGGCGAGGCGTCCGGTGCGCAGCTCGCCCCGGGTGACCCAGTAAGGCCAGGCCGGCCCTCGGCCAGTGTCCTCTTGCCAGTGGTCCAGCCATGCCAGGATCCGACCCAGTGCTTCGTCGTGGCCGTCGACGAAGGTGCCGTGCCGGGCGGCGAGGGCCAGCAGCGCGAGTACGCCGCCGATGCCGTGCGCCATGCCGCTGTTGCCGTGTCCGCCTGGGAAACGGTCGTCCGGGCGGCCCGAGGGCCCTGTGTCCGTCCACCAGCCCGGCAGCGTCTCTCCGTCATGGGTGATCGGTTGGGTGAGGCGTACGCAGTAGTCGAGGACGGCGAGCAGGGCGGGGGCGCCGGGGTTGCGGCGCAGGAGGTAGGCGCCGTAGCCGGTCAGACCTCGGATGGTGTCGAACTCGGCGAGCGTTGGGAGGCGTCCGGCGTCCATGCGGTGGTGAGCGGCGACGAGGCGGCGATGCACATCGGCCGTCATCTGCCGGTCGAGAGTGTCGAGAGCGCGCTGGTAGCCGCCCGGGAGGTGGTCGGCGGCGCAGGCCAGGGCGTGCGCGAAGGCGGGCGCCCCGTAGAAGGGGTGGCTGTCGGGGCCGCTGGTGAGCGGTTCTCTGGAGGCGGCGGCGAGCCAGTCGTGGGCGCGCTGCCACGGTCCGAGGCCGGCCGCAGCCCGCTCGATGTGCAGGAGAGCGATGCCGGGGAGGCCGTGGGCAAGGTGCTGCCGACGTGCCGCCGGCCCGAGGAGCGTGCTGGGGTCGGCAAGCTGTTCGGCGACGGCGTCGGCCAGGTCTTGCGCGGCCTGTGCGGTCACGGTGTCCTCCCGGTGGTGCGGGCGGTCCAGGCCAGGGCGGCAGCGCGGGCGAGGTAGAGGCAGACCTCTTCTTCGGGGAAGTTCACCGCGATGTGCCGTACGAAGTGGACGTGCAGCAGCGAGGCCAGGACGTCATCGAGGGCGATGCCCTGCGTCTGGGGGCCTGGCAGGTGCCGCCGGTAGGCGGCCAGCGCCGCGTCGCGATCGGCCCACGCCGACACGATGGCCGCTCCTCCCGGGGCGCCGCGCAGTGCCGCCCCGTCGTCGCCCGGGTCGGCCAGACGTACGGCGTCGGTGAACTGCGGGCGCGGTACGGGCACGGGAGCCGTGGGCGGGATGTGGTCGATCAGCCAGCGCATTCCGGCTTGGGTGCTGCCGAGGAACGCGGAGGCGATAGCGACGGTGTGGGCGGCCACCAGCGTGCGCTCGTGCGGGCGCCGTGGCTGGGAGATTTGGGCCAGGATGGCGCGCGAGTCCGCCCGGAACACGTCCTCGGCCGCGTCCCATGCGGCGCCGGAGCCCCAGCGGCCCATCTCCCGGTACGAGGTGGGGTAACGCAGGTCCGCCAGCAGACCGGCGCCGCGCAGTTCGTCGGCCCACACGCTGACTGTGCGGGCCGTCTCGGCGAATGCCTCTGGGGCGGGGAGCGCGATGCGCAGGCGCAGGTGCTGCTCGGGGTCGCGGAAGCGGATGAACCACCAAGGCGGGTCGCCGAGCCGTTCGAGAAGATCGGGCAGGTGGCGGGTGAGCACGGTGTCCTGGCGGCGAGCGTCTCCGTACAGGGTGGCCAGGAGCACGGACGAAGTGGCCGGCGTCTGCATCTGGGCTGTGGAGAGGGCGCGGGCCGGGGTGGGGGCGGGCAATGCGGGCCACGCCGGCGGGCGGGTCGCCTTGAGCGGCACCACTACCTCGTGGGCGCGACCGTCGCACCAGCCGTACGCCTCCGGTTCCGCGGCCTCGACGAGCACGGCCCGGCCCTCTCGGTCGAGGTGGTGGCGCAGCAGCATGCGGTGGCCGGCCTGGTCGAGGTCGAGGAAGAGGAGCCGGTCGTCCTCCACGAGGTAGACCCGCTGAGGTAGCCGCCGACGGTCCCGCCATTCGGTGAGGGCGGCGTCCCATTCCGCCCGAGGGCATACGCGGCTATGCAGCTCGGACGCCTCCAGCCGCCAGCGGGCCGGGGCGAGCACTGTGCGCCCGTACCGCAGGCGTGGCAGGAACGGCATCGCCGCTGCGGCACCCCAGTCGAACACGGTGACCTGCGCGCATTGCGCGCGGGACAGCTCGGTCAGGAATCGCACCAGCGGCGGAGTGTGCGTGTGGAGGTTCAGCGCGTGCATCCCGACGGCCTCGATGCGCTGGCCGCGCTCGGGGGCGGCCAGGTACATGCGGCGGCCGTCGCACCCCACCGCCAGGTCCGCAGGTGTGAGGACATCCTCGGAGGGGGCTCGGTGTTCCTGGAGGCTGATCACGGTGGGCAGGATTCGCGGGGCACGCGTGACGTGCGTGCTCTCGGGCAGGAGCGGCGGAAAGGAGAGCTGCGCGGGCAGGGTGTTGTTGTCAGCAGTTGAAGGGTCAGTCAGCTCGGCGGCCAGGACCTCCCGGTTGGCGGGGGCCAGGACGCTGAGGAATCGGCCTGAGGAGACGCCGACGCCGCGAGACACGCTCACGACCTCCAGCAGGAACCGCCCGCCCTGCAGTTCGCGCACGCTTGCGGCGTGAACCCGCACCCCCACCTCCAGGTGCGGCGGCACCCGAGGTACGTCGGGCCCTACGTCCAGGGCGTCGATCAACTCGTCGGTGACGACCACCTCGTCGCGGCCGTCGAGCGCGGCGGTCTGCACCAGCCGTACAAGGGCGTCATCCCGAGCGGAGAGGCGCGGCCGGCGCGCGCCAGGCGCGGTGCCCGGGTAGCCGTCGGGGTAGCCGACGCCGCTGTCCGCGACGACTTCCTGGAGCGGCACCATCGTGCCGATGCCGTACCGCTCGTAGAACCGCTGGTGGTACGCGCACCACGCCGCGGTGCCGTACGGGCGGGCACTGACTCGGGTCAGGATCAGCGCGGCGCGCTCGATCTCGCGGGCGACCGCATCCGGCAGTACGAGCTGCGCGTCCAAGCGCAGGTCGAGCGCAACAGGGTGGCGGCGCAGGCCCGGCATGAGGACCCTCATCCGCGCTGCGACGCTGTCCCGCTCGCCGCGCGAAGTGCACTCCTGCAGGCCGGTCTTGATCGCCCTCAGCTCGCGCACCGTCTCCCCGACCGTGGGGAGGGTATCGGCCTCGATCACGTCGAGCTGGTTGAGCAGATGCCCGAGGGCGTCGGTCTCGGTACTCGGTGCGTGCAGGCTCGTGATCAGCACGCGCCGCTGGATCAGCTCCACCAGCAGCCGGCGTACCTTCTCCGGCCCAGCCATGGGGAACTCCGCCCGGAGCTTGTCCGCAAGTGCACCGAACCGGATCGGTGCCCGCGTCGCGACGAGGACCGCGCGCACGGGCTCGGTCAAGGCCAGGGACGCCTCCACCGCGTGAGTCCGATCGTCTTGGGCGTCGGATTGAAACGGCACGATGAGCCGGTCTCCGCGACTCGTCACGGTGTTGTTGACGACCACGGGCAGCCGTTCGAGGAGGTCGGGGAAGGACTCCATCTGCTCGACGACAGCGGCCAACCACTCTGCGCCCGCATGGCTGACAGCCACGTGTTCCACACCCCAGCATGCCCCCGACTGCGGACCGAACTCCGCAGTGGTCACACCGGCGAACAGCCCAAACGGCGTGGCACGGTGCTGGGAACGCAGCAGGTAGCGGGCCACGGACAGCGCCGTACGACGCACGTCACGCGATGACGGCTCATGGGTCGTGCACACGGTCCGTACCTGCGCGGCCAGGGTCGGGCTCGCATGCTCCAGAGCCTCGGCGACGCTGCTGTTCGCCCATACTTCGCGCAGCCACGCGATACAGGTGGCCGACCCGTTGGGAGAGCGATCGTCGAGGTCAGGGAGCGGAGGACACGGCAGTGTCGGCCGGGCAACGGCTCGTACGAGCGCGGTCGTGCCGCTTCGGAACGCTGGGCGCGGAACAGCCACCACTACCTCCGTAGGTGAGGGACGGGCGGCTGGTGCCGCCACGCCGCAGGGCGCGACGGCACCAGCCCGTAGAGATGCGAAGCCTCAGGTCAGGCGACGTTGGTGGTGCAAGCGCCGCAGGTGGTTCCGCAGTTGTCGTCGGTCAGGTTGACCAGACCCGACGGGTCGGCCACCTCGATGAGGGAGACGTCCAGGTCGAAGCCGTCCGACGTTCCCGGGGTCTGCTGCCTGACCTGAGTGCTGCTCGGTACTACGGTGCTGCGTGTCATGCCAACTCCTCTGAGTGGATGGGATGTTGTTGTGCGGTGGTGCCCGCCGCCGGCCGTACGGCACGGCACCGCACGACCGGGAGCGGGAGTCTGGTTAGACGGCAACTGGCCGCCGCTGCATGAAGTAGGCGAGTGCCCGAGCCTTGAGCCGGTCGAGGCACGGCTTGCAGGTGTAGACCGGGGCGTGCTGCCCGTCCCACTGCAGCGGGCCCAGCCAGGTCACCGGCACTCCGGTGCGCTCGCACCCGAGCCAACAGTCACCGGTGACCCAGCGCTCGTCCACACGCGAGCTCATGCCTCGGCTCCTCTCTGCTGCCTGGGGGTGGGCGACCGGCAAGCGGGCCCGCAGACCCAGAGCCGGAACAGCAGGCCCCGATGACGCACATCGCCCAACACCTCGCCGTTCGCCCCCAGGTACCGGGCGCAGCGGGCGCACTCCATGGCCATCTGCTGTCGGGGCCGGAGGCGGGCCACGTCCGGGATGGGTGAGGTCACCGTGGCAGGGGTGCTCACTCGCCGCCCCCTATGAGGAGTTCGGCCCAGACCTCTTTGCCCCATGGACGCTTGTCCGGGCCGTGCAGGTCATAGCCCCAGCGGTCGGCGATGCCGTCAATCAGGAGCAGGCCACGGCCTGACTCGTCGTCGTCACCAGCTTGACCGAGAACCGGCAGGCGCAAGGGTGCCCGGTCCACCACCCCGACACGCACCCGTATCTCGCTCGGCCGCCCAACGATCAGCCGGATCGAGTGGCACGAGGTGTGCCTGACGGCGTTCGCAATCAGCTCCGACGTGATCAGCGCGGCAACGTCGGCGAGGCTGTCGAGGTGCCATACGCCGAGGGCGTCACGGACGAGCTGGCGGCCGATCTCGGCCGTGGCCGGCTTGCACGGGAAGGTCTGGCTGTAGGCGGGATGGCCGGTGGGGGCGGCCTGAAGTGGCTTAATGAGACTCGTCATTGGGGTTGAGCCTTCGCGTTGTCTCGGCGCCCGACTCACCCCTGAGAAGGCGCCAGGGGCGGGCCGGGCCGTCAACAGCCGCCCGCACCGGAGGGAGCGGCGAGCGACCAGCAACCAGACAACTCCCTTTTGCAGCCAGGTGATTAGGGCGATTAGCCATCCACCCGGAAGAAAGACCTAGGGTGATTTGACCTTCCCTTTACCTGGTGGGTGAGGGGGTGTGAGAGCTACCGTGCGTGCATGGACACCCCGCGCAACAGGGTTCTTGAGGCGTGGATGGCCGAACACGGCTACAGCTCCAACAGCCTTGCTGACGCTGTGAACAGCGCCTTAGAGCGGCTGACCGGGCGGCCTGGCGGCCTCGACGGCTCGTCGGTCCGGGCCTGGAAGGCAGGGCGGGTCACGTGGCCCAAATCGGCTACCCGCAAGGCACTCGAGGACGTCAGTGGCCTGCCCGCCGTCGCTCTAGGATTCGTGCCACGGGGCCGGACTCCGTCCAGCCCAGCCCCACCGCAGCAGGAGGACCCCGACATGAAGCGTCGTACCCTCGTCGGCGGCATTGCAGCGGCCGCCGTAGCAGCAGCCGCACCCGGCACCGCATCCCCGCGACGCATCGGCATGAGCGACGTCAACCGCCTGAACACGCGCTTCGCCGAGATCATCGCCAGCGACCACCGCCACGGCGGACAACTCGGCATCGAGCAGCAGGCTGCCGCGCTCGCCGACGAAGCCCTGAACCTCCAGAACGCCGGCAGCGCCACCCAGCGCGTACGCAGCAGCCTCTACGCCTCCGCAGCGGCGTTCCGCTCCTCAGCGATGTGGGCCGCGATCGACGGTCGCCGCTACGACGTCGCGAAGGCTCACATGCGTGAGGCCCAGGCCCTCGCTGAGATGTCCGGCGACCAGGCGATCAAATTCCGCATCTGGAGCCACGCGGGGGCCATGTACCGGCACATGGGCCGGCCCGCCGACGCGCTCGCCGCCAACGACGTGGCCCGCAACCTGCACATCACGCGCCGTGACCCGCTGTTCGCGTCCCTGGGTCTGGCCCGGCAGGCGGCGATTCACGGTACGGCGCAGGATCGCACTGGCATCCGCCGCGCGTTCGATCAGGCACAGGACGCCATGCTGCGCGCCGACCCGGCCGAGTACCGGCCGGTGTGGATGCTCGCGTTCTACGACCAGGCCGAGTTGGACTCCCTGGCACTGTCCGCCTACTTGGCGCTCGGCGACTACGCGACCGCCGAGTTTCACGCCCACCGCTGCCTGTCCGCGCTGCGGCCCCACATGGTCCGGTCCCGGGCCATCACAACGACCCGGCTCGCGCACGCCCAGCTCGCGCAGGGGGCCGCCGACGCCGCCACGGCCACCGCGATGAAAGTCCCCGCCGAGGCCGCCACCCAGCACGCCCGGGTATCGCGCATGCTGCAGGAGTTCGGGGCTGCGCTACGCGCTACCGCGCCGGGCAGCTCCACCGCGCAGACCTGGACCGAGCACACCGCCTCCTGGAGGATGGCCGCATGACCACGGCGCCCGCCATCGAACTGCGCACGTTCACTGCCCTCGACACCGTCCGCGGCGATCTCCTCGACGTGTATGCCGATGTGCGCGCCCCGCTGCTCCACCTTCCGAACTACGCGGTCACCGCGTTCGGTGAGCGCCTGGACCGACACTGCGGCGAGCCGGGGTTCACGGCCGTCCTCGCCTACGCGGACGGGCACCCGGTCGGCTACGCCTACGGCAACACCATCGAGCACGGCGACCGGTACTGGCAGCGCACCAGCCCAGCGCCGGCGGAGATGTACACCGAGCGTCCGGCCGTGGCCCTGAAGGAGATCGGCGTCCGGGAAGCCTGGCGGAAGACTGGCACCGCCCGACGTATCCACGACACCTTCCTCGCCACACGCGACGAACCGTACGTCACACTCATGGTCAACCCGGCAGCTGGCGACGGAAAAGTTCACGCGCTCTACGGATCGTGGGGCTACGAGGACATCGGGCAGAGCCAGCCATCACCGGCCTCGCCGATCCTCACCGTGATGATCCGAGCCACCCGCTGACCGGCGCCTACGGTGACCCGCCCTCTTCGAACGGCGCAACCGCATGAAGGGGACGGCCCGCGACGGCAAACACCATGACGGCAACACATATTCAAGACCAGTAGCTCCGATCTGGGGAAACAAGGGAGGATGGGGGACGTTCCACGTATGGGTTACAAGGACGAAGACGAGATCAAGCAGGAACTTGGGATCGAGACTTGGAGACACCTCTCCAAAGACAAGATGATGAAGTTCGTAGCCATGATGCCCGACATGGGCACTGAGGTTGCCCTTAAAATCGTGGAGCAGTTCCCCACTTTCAAGGATTTCGCCAAAGATGCTCTGGATGCGATAACGACAGCGCATGAGTCCACACTTTCAGCCAACACGCAAAGCCAGGAGCATGTTTATCAGGCCCTCCAAGAGGAGAGGGAGATCCTCAGGGGCGAACTCGATAGGGACGACCTGGGCCGGGAAGAGAGAGTGGAGATCCTCAAGCAAATTCAGGAAAATTCCAAAATGGCATTCCAGAATGATAGCGAGAATAAGAAGTTCTTGAGTGGGGCACTCAATAAGAAGTTGGGTTTTGTTTTCGCTGTAGCCGCCCTCGCTGTGGCTTTTGTCGGCGGCAGAGTAGCGATCGAAGGCAAGGAGAGACCTGCCGGCTCCTAGCGGGCTTTACCACCCCAGCTGTACCGAAACTTCGCAGGGTGCAGCACACTCTCGAGTATTACGCCCTCCGCCTCCTCCCCATCGCCGTGGAGGGGGGAAGGAGGTGGTCCGGTCTTGCCGAGGCTTACCTCACAGCTGGCGAGGTCGAGCAGGCGGCCGTGACCACCGGCCGCATACTCGAACTCTCCACGGGCGTAGCCTCGATCCGGCCCCGGCAGCGCATCGATGTCGTGCTCGATCGTATAGCGATGCGGCAGAGGTCCAGGCGGTCACGGAGGCCGCGAACTCCTCACTCCCCTCTCAGCGCCTCCGGCGTAGGCCCTCCCGCGTCACATTGTGGATGTGCTCCGCGTAAGCGTCGTACCGGAAGGCTCCGCCTGGGGGACGCAACGTGAGGAGGTCGTGCGCCACAACCACCAGCGACAGAAGCAGTCGGTTGACATCCGAGGTGGAAACCTGGGCGTGGAGCCCTTTGTTGGAAAGAGCGTCAAGCGTGTCGATTCGGTTCCCTAGATCTTCGATGTTGGCCACCAGGAGTTTTCGCGTAGTACTGGAAATCGAGTTCTCCGCGACATAGGCCCACAGGCGATTTCGATAAGCCTCCTTTCCGACGTTTCTCCCATTGACCTTTTCTTCCCGAGGCGGATAGAGACAGTCGGCCAACTGTTCCGAGAATCTTCTGCACGATAGCGAGACGTGCGCCAACCCCTCAGGCGATTCGTGGTTCTCGAACGACTTGATGGCCCCATGGAGTTTATCCGTGAGTCGAGGGTCAACATCGGTACACCTGATCAGTAGTTCGTCGAGCGCAGAGGAAAGCTGTCCCTGTAGCAGTCCATCAAGTTCGCCAAGCCGCCGAAAATATTCGGGGTCGTGATACGGGTCCCAAATGGTTCCCCGCACTCCGATGTCCTCCCAGTGGACAGCCCCGAAGATCCGAGACGCCTCCCAGCTCTCGAACTCCACGTAGTCCCGGTTGTCCTCAACCGCCACCTCATAGCCTCGGTGAAAGAGATAGAGGGAGTCCTCGAAGACCCGGAAGGTAGGCGGCAGCGACCCCAGGAACAGCGCGACGTGCAGGGGAATCTCCGGGAGAATTTGCATCGCACCCACATACCAGGGCTCACCCTTCAACCTGATGTGGAGGGCCCGCGCATCTGCGGGGTTCAGGGAGTCCACCGCGATGCCGGCGAGGTTGCTCTGCGCCGCCGCCCTCTCAATCAGCTCTGGCCCATAGAACGTGCTCCAGACCGCCCAGTGCTCACCAAGGAGCCTCTCCACCCCTCGCTCGACTCCACCGGAGCCTTCGTAAACCTTCCACAGAAAGAGGGATCCGATATCGAATCGGGCATGTCGCCGGTGGCGGGGGACGGTATCCATGTAGGTGCGCACAAAGCGCTCCCGCAAGGTAGGCCATCCCCAGTTTTCGCCATCTCGCCAGCCCTCTTCCACGAAGAAGCAAACCCTCATGTTCCCCCTCAGTCCGCACGGCCGACGCACGTCAGCCTTACAGACTATGGCTTCACCGGATTCGGGTCGAGCAACTATCGGAAAGAGGCCCTGCGTGGGAACGAGGACACAAGCCGGAGGTCTCGCCGAGTTGCTACTGACCTCGAATATGTGGTGCCACCATGGTGTTTGCCGTCGGAGGCTCTTGTCGAGAACGTTGTGGCGGTACTGGAGCTGGCGTAGGCCGCGCCGGACGGCAGCGATCAGGTCATCGGGATCGGCGAAGGCACGGTTGGCCGTGGTGGCACCTGGGTAACTGCGCCCCTGACCTCTCAGTCGTCGTTGCTGCGGCTGATGCGTTCGCGCAATCTCAGCAGGCCCGCGCGTTCGGTGGAGTAACCCACGGACTTGAGGGCCTTGGTGCCACGTTGCGCGAGGTTGCTCCACTTCGTGGCACTTGCTTCGACGGCCTCGCGCACCGCCTTCCCCATCCCCTTGGGAACCGCCTGCATCAGCTGCGGCAGATAGAGGATGGCGAGCTCGGCTGCTCCCTGGTTCGCCTCGAGCATGGGGATGAGGATTTGCTGGATCAGGTCGCGGCGTGCAGCCGAAGACTTGACGTCCGCAGCCTTCCACAGGTCGAGGACGGCTCGACGGTCGGGATTCTTGGAGGCGCGGCTATACCTGTCTATCAGCAGCTCGGCTGTGAAGGCGTCTGGGAGTGACAGCCATCCGGCCGTGGCCAGCGTCTGCTCTGGCAGGCGAGTGCCCGGGCCTCCCAGCAGATCCCTCCAGAAGCCGGCCTGGACCTCAGCGGGCAGATCAGCCAGCCGTGAGGCCACTGCCTGAAGTAGCGCCGCGTCGGTCTGCAGCGGCGACTGTTGCCGCAGACCTGCCGAGACGGCCGTGAACAGCTCCGGAGCCGAGGGCCCTTCGAGAGCGACCCAGGCAGCCAGCGTTTCGCCGACACGGTTGGGGCGACTACGGGCGTGGGCGGCCATTTCCGCCGCTGACGGCAATGGCTGAAGACTGTCCCCGTCGACGCCGCCGATCAGAAGCAGATGACGCGCGCGCACCCGTAGTCGGGTGTGCTCAAGTCCCGGGAGCCAGCCACCGTTGTCGAGGGACTCCACCAGAGCCCGGGCTTTCTCGGGACTCAGCGGTGCTGTTCCGGGAGAGTCCAGGTCACGCAGGCAGTCGCTCAGGAGTGACTCAACGTAGGCCAGGATCGCGCCGTCCTGCGAA
Organism: Streptomyces sp. NPDC047017; assembly: GCF_040644175.1. Classification (NCBI taxonomy): domain Bacteria; kingdom Bacillati; phylum Actinomycetota; class Actinomycetes; order Kitasatosporales; family Streptomycetaceae; genus Streptomyces; species Streptomyces sp. NPDC047017. The sequence goes on from NZ_JBEYVW010000002.1 coordinate 236,027, forward strand.
ACGACGAGATCGTCTCCGTCGGCGAGCAGCTCAGTGAGAGCTGCCGCTTGATGGGGGACGAAGTCTGTGCGCTTCAACAGGCCGCCATTCTCTAGCGGCTGAAGCACGCCGAGCAGCCGTAGCTGCTCGGCGGCTTCCTCGTCGGTCGAGGGTCGGGACAGCGACGGCAGAACGAACGGCGTGATGTGCGGATAGCGGTCCGGGGGCTGGCTGTCGAAGAGTCGCATGAAGCTGTCCGCGGCGCGGGTGACCACTTCGGGCTCCAGAGCGTCGTCACTCTTGCTGGCTCTCTCCCACAGCACTTCCAGTAGTTTGTCGAATTCCTCGGTCATGTCGCCGATGGATGACCGCGGGTCCAGCATCCCCAGCCAGTCTGGCCACCGGTCGGTCGAACGTCGCCAGGCGCTCGACAGTACCGTCCGCGCCAGGGCCGTTTCCCTGACCATGGGGATCCTGCCCGTGTTCCGTTCCACGATGGTCCGGCAGAGTTGGCTGTCCGACGCCAACAGCAGTTCCGCGACGGCGTGTGCCGCTTCGGGTCCCTCTTCGCACCAGTGCTCGAGAAGCCATTCCAGTCTCTGCAGCGCCTCGTCGGGAGACCTCGGCTCTGTTGAGGAGTCCGCCGCGACGGCACCCGACTGAGCTTTGGCTTTCTTCCATGTTTCGTGCTGCTCAATCAGCGCCCGCAGTTCCTTCGCTACGAGGGGACCGACCTGCGTCATGAGAGTTGCGGCTTCCAGGGAGGAGAGGTCGGCGAGCATGTCCGCCATGTCCTCCTCCTCACCCAGAAGATGGCGGGACACCAACTGTTGTACGAGGCCGGGGTCTGCTGCCAATGCGGGCCCGACGTGGCGCATCACCATGGCGGCTACCGAAGCACTCTCTCTGACCGAGGAATGTCGTAGGACGATCGTGCGCATCTCGAGTGCTGCCGGCCGGTCACTCGCCAGTGCCAGCCGCCAGCATCCAGCCAGCACCTCGTCGGGCAGTGGGTGCGAGGAGTTGGTCAAGATCGGTGTGAGTGTCTCGACCGCGGTGTCCGCCGTGCCGTTCAGCGGGATCGATGCGTCACCACAGACCGCCAGGACGGTATAGGCGACGTTCTCCTCCTCCAGGCCGATCGCATCCCGGGCCTGTTGCGTCAGGAGGGCCAGCGCGGCGGGGCGATCTTCGACGGAGAGGCCGCCGATGGACGCCAGCACCTCGTCCAGCTCAGCGTTCTGGGCCTGCTGCTCCAGCGTCTCGGCCACGACGGCCGGCAGCCCAAACACACTGCCGCTGGTCTCCAGGAAGATCAGGTCACGGCCTGGGCCCGGCACCTTCCGTGTTCGCTTGAGATAGGCCACGAGCTGCTGACCGTGGTGCTTTCGTACGTTAGCCGTTTTCGCTTCCCCCTCCTCGCCTTCGCCAGGGTCTTCTGGGTCGCTGAGACGCTGGTCTACGTCAGCATCGAGCTTCGCGTACCTGCGCGCGGCCTGCTTGACCTGATCTCCCACGTGGAATCCCAGATCAGCCCGGGGATCGGCATCCAGGGCAAGTACGTACTCGCACAGCCGATGGTCGAGCAGCAGGTCCCTGGCAAAGAGGGGGAACTCCACCCGGAGACAAACCAGTTTGGCGATCTCCTCGACCCGCGTCGCCGGGTCGGTCTCCAGCAGCCCGTCCGCTGCCCGCCGCTGAGCCAGCCGGTAGGTCAGAGCGAACGTGTTCAGCAGCGCCTTCACTCTGCGGGGACTGCGCACATGCGAGGGCACAAGGATGCTCACCACCAGGTTGATGTCCATGGCCGCCCACACGCCACTCCGCCCGCGGACCAGGTCGGCGGCGAAGCTGGTTACCTTCGGCACGAGCAGGGGCGGGAGACTGAGCTGGTACTGGAACACCTTGTCCAGATAGCCGCTTCCGCTGCTGTAGTACGGGTTGACGGCGTCGGCGGGCGTGGCCTGCTCCAGGGCGCGTGTGAGTGCCTCTTCCAGGACCTGCTGGTCAGCGGCGACAACGAAGACGCAACCATCAACCCCCAAAAACGTGCGTAGAGCGTCCAGCGTGGCCACGACGTCGGAAGGTTTACACCGGTCCAGCTCGTCGACGAACACTACGAGCCGCTCCACGTCCGCACGCGCGACGAGTTCGGCGAAGATCCTCTCGAACTGCTCGTCGCTGTCAGCCGCGTCCGTCTTGTGCTCGCGGGTGAGGGTGCGCGAGACCAACACCATCAGGGAGGTCAACAGGGCCGCCGGTGCAATGCCCGCCTTCAGCGCCCCGGCCGCCATGTTGGCGAACGTGGGCCGGAACGCCCCTCCGTGCAGCCAAGCGAAGAGCGCCATGGCGGCGCCGAAGAAGGCGACAACAGCTCCAAAGGTCAGGCCGAACATCCTCAGAAGACGCCCTACGTCGTTCCGCCCAAACTGAAGCTTGACGGCGACCCGTCCGCCGTACAGCTCCTCGTGGAACTTTGCATCCTTGATCCCCAAGGCAGTGGCGGCCGCGATGATGAAGTTCCTGCGTAGTGGGTTCTCCGCATACTTGAAGGCGTCGAAGCGGACGAACCGTACATCCTCCCGCTTGTCGAGCACCCCTTTCAGGAGATTAGCCACGCCTGACTTGCCGGAGCCCCAAGGGCCCCACACCGCGATGTTGGTCGGCGTGGGCACCGACAGCACTACGTCGTAAAGCTGATCGGCGATGTGACTGTGAGCCAACCGGTCACTCTGGGTACTGTCGACCTCGCGGTCCCGTATGAGGTCGTCCGGCGCCATCCGGCTGCTGTCCCCTTGTGCCACTGCTGCCCCGCTTTCGGCCTCTGGGCCCACGCCCCCTGAAGTTCACGGTCTGCGCCGTTACTTCACCTGAGCAACACGATAAGCGGTACCACTGACAACGGGACGTTCCCGCATTCGCGGCGGTCCCCAGGGCGGAGAGGGGACGAGTTTCACTGTCACAACCCCCGGCGCGTGCCGGCGAGCCGTCCGCCACAGATACGTCTATCAATTGCCCGCCCCTTCAGCGCCCCTCGCACAAAGAATCTGCAGGCGTCTGGCTCAGTGCGGTGAGATACGTGAGCCCCTCGGAGTGATCTCCGAGGGGGGTTGTTTTCGTGTGTGCGGGGACGTAACGCTAGGCGACGTCCTGGTTACGGGGTTTTCCACTGACCCCCACGGGGGCGTCGGCGGCCTCCTGCTCGAACTGGGGGCATCAGCGAGGTGTAGGTGTCCGTGTGGCTCGCGATCACCCTAACCGGAGAAGTGACCGCTCACCTCGCGGCGGGAAGTACCTCCGCGGTCACCTGGATCAGCCTGGATGGCGCCGCCTGCCATCTGGACGCACCCGACGAGGTTGACTGAGTCGAACCCGTCACCGCCCGGCAGCGGCCTGGCTGGCCCTCCATTCAGGAGCCTCGGGCGTGTCCTGGAACTCCAGGAGGTGCTGTCCGGCGAGCCGCTGCAGGGCGGCGCGTACGTCTGCCGGTGTGACGTAGAAGAACTCCCGGCGTAGGTTGACCCGGTTGACGCGGCGGGACTCGAACTCCCGATGCAGGCGGCGTTCCAGGTCAACGGCGTCCTCACTGAAGATCAGGGCGTGTACGTCGAAGCGGAAGGGGACGGACGCGTCCCCGAGTTCGATCACGCGGTCCATGGGATCGAGGCGCCGGGTCATACCGATCTTGACCATGCGTTCGCCGAACGCTCCGACGTTGGAGATGACGTAAACGTATCCGGCCCGGATGTTGGCCTCACGGGCCTCGACCGCCTCCAGTTCGGCACCCAACTCGGCGAGTTTCCCTTCGAGTTCAGCTATGGCGGCCTCATCGCCGGTGCCGGAGCGCAGGCGGCGCAGGGCACCCTCGTAGTGGCTGCGTTCCTTCTCCAGCCGCTGCCGCTCGCGCTCGATCTCGCGCTGCAGGCGCTCCTCCTCGCGCTGCTGGGCTCGTAGCTCTCGCTGCTCCTCCCGCTCGGTCTCCTTCCTCACCAGGTAGTCCGCCGTCAGCTCCAACTCCTGGACCCGCAGCTGGTGGTAGTCATCGCCGATGCGGATCTGCATGGTGGCGCCGAGCCGGGCGATCGACTCCCGCGTCTTGCCGAGCCGGTCGATCAGCGAGTCGAGCCGGTGCGGCTTCATGCCGCGCACTGCGTTGTCCGCCTCGGCGTTGTACGCGCGCAGCATCAGCTTGGAGAAGTCACGGACCATCTTGCGGCCCTTGGCAGCTGAGCCGTCCACCATCCAGTACTGGTTCCCGAGCACTGCCCGGTCGTCCCTCGCCAACTGCTTGTAGCGGGTCTTGAGATTGTCGAGCCGGTCCTTGTAGGCGAGCGCGTCGGCGAGCGGATGGCGGTACTCGTAAATGCCTGCCTCTTGCAGCATCCGCGTCTCATCGGTGAGCACCAGATCCCGGCGCGCGGCCGTAAGGCGCTGTTCGGCCTCCGCCGTCTGGCGAGCCATGTCGTCGGCTTGGCGGCGCACGTCAACCAGGGACTGCGCGGCGCTCTCGGCGGCGTGCTCTATCTTCTCGTCGAGGAGAGCGTCGATCCGTCCGATCTCTTGGAGCTTCTCCTCGTGCGCGCGGCGCAGTCGCTGCTGCTCGGCGGCTATCTGAGCGCTGTCGGCTCCGATGAGACGACTCAATTGCTCCGTCAGGTGACGGTTGTCTTCCTGTAGTCCGCGTACCTGTGTTTCCATCAGCGTCAGCTCGCCCGCCAGACGCGCCGCCTCGGACTCCGCTTGCTTACGGCGCCGGCCGAACAGACCCCCACCTGTGGCCGGGACCGTCGCCTGGGGACCGTAGGGGGACTGCTGAGGAACGGGTGCACTCGGCTGCGGCGCGGCCCCTTCCGGGATCCAGATCTGCCAGCCGGGAGGTGTGGGCCATGCCGGATCCGGTTCCCAGCCCGATGGCGGGCTCCACCCCTCCGGCGGGGCGGGCCAGGTGGGCGGCGGGTTGAACCGGTAGGTCATGGGGCAACGACTCCTGTCGCGAGGGCGAGAGACGGCCGGCGTAACCCCGATGCCGTCCGGCAGCCAGCGGGCCGAGTCGAACGTACTCGGCCTTGTGGGCCTTCGTCCTGCCATCTCCTGTTTTTGGCCCTCCTGGCAGCAGATCCGACGAGGTGGGTAAGCCGCAGGGAGCCGTTAGACTCCGGCCGCTGTCAGGACGGCCCTCCGCCGGCAGCGAAGTGCCCTTCGTCCTCGAGGGGCCGGTCCGGCGCCCCGGGCACGGCCGACCGCCCCTGACGCACCGGGTGAAGGTGAAGCGAAGGTGGCCACCCCTCTGTCCGCGGACAAGTTCCTGTCCGTCCTCAAGAGCGCACGACTTGGCGTTGTCGAACACGGATCCTGGCGCACCCACAACCGCGACCAGCACGGCAACTGGGGCCCCGTGAACGGGGTGATGATCCACCACACGGGCGCGTACTCCTCCGCGTCTTGTGCCTCCCCTGGCCACGCCGCGCGCGCCCGCGACCTGTGGCACGAGGTCGCCCCCCCTGCAGTCGGCCCGGAACGGATTCAGCACACATGAGGCCGGGAAACCCTGGGAACATGCAAGAACCACCGAGACATGTTTCTCCAGGTCAAACGCGGTCATGGCGGAGTTCCCCCAGGTCACGACGTTGATCAGAGAAAACTCCTAAAGCGGGTGTCGCAGGTTCGAATCCTGCCGGGGGCACAACGCGTTACCGCTCTGACCTGGGGTTTCTCCCCCAGGGAGAGACCCTACTCGGCCTCGGACTCCTCGTCCGGGGCCGTTTGCGTGAGCGGTGCGTGAGCGGACGGCGTGCCAGGCCCCGAGACTTCTCCGGACGGATCAGCACCGTCCGGCACGTTCGCCTCCGCCTCCTCTGCCTCGACCTGGGCTTCCGGAGCTTCGTCCTTGGGCACGAAGCGAAGAACCACGCCCACCAAGCCGATGCCGCTCGCCAAGCCGCCCAGCACCTCCAGACAGCCGCAGACCGTGCCCTCGCCCCGACGCTCGCCGAACTCACAGCCCGCCTGCCCAGGGACCAGCCCCGCCGCGTTCTCGCGAACGACATACGGGCAGCAGTCCCCGACTGCGCCGAACGGATCCTCGCCGACCCGGCCCGGCCTGCGCTCGCCACCGTCCTCGCCGACGCCGAAGCCCGCGGCCACCAACCCCACCAGTTCCTCAAAGAGGCCGTCGCCCAACGCGAGCTGACCACCGCCCGCCAACCTGCCCGAGTCTTGATCACCCGCATCCAGCACACGGGCCGAAACCCGGCGCCCAACCGCCGCGCCGAAGCAGCCCGCCGACGCTCCGCCATCGCAGCCTCGACGCCCACCCAGCAGAACAGGAGGCCCCAGCTCTCGGTGGCGGCGACCCCCACCGAACAGCAGCATCGAAAGCACCGGTAGGCGCCGTGTGGTTTCGCCGTGCGCCCCGCAGCTTCTGTGAATGAGAGTTGGTGCGTTCAAGCCAACGTCACACCGAACCGACCCTGTGCCCTTGACGACGCTCGTCCACTTCGGAAGCGTCGCACGCAAGAAGGCGCAACCGACTTGATCTGGGGGGGCATCGTGGACCTACAGTTCATCGGGATCGACCCCAACACCGGGGGCGAGGGGTCGCCGACGGTGTGGGTGGAAGAGGAGACGGCTGACCTGGTCCTCCAGGGCGTCAAGGCTGAGGAAGCGCTGGAGGCACTGGTCAGCGGTACGGAGTGGGCCGCCGGTCACGCGGTCGGGATCCCCGCCCACGAGACGGTGATCCGCATTCCGGCCCGCATGGTGCCGATTCTGAGGGAGGCGTGCGATGTCGCAGAGCGACGTGCCGAGCTTCGCTGAGTTGCTTGCCGGTACCCGCCGTAGCGCCGTGCATCTGGAGATGCGCGACGCGTACGGCGTCGGTGACGAGGCTGAGGAGTTCGAGGAGTTCAAGCGCACCGGCCAGGTCGATTTCGATCCGACGGCGCGGTGGTGGCCTGGCTGGCTGGGCATGGTGCGGGAGGCCGTCGGCCGGGGCGTGGTGATGCGCCGGGCCAGGATCGTCTCCGAGCCCGTGACGGACTACATCCGCTGGGAGCATGCCGCCACCCCGCTGAACGTCGAGGCGGGTGAACTGGTGCGCTGGCTGCCCCGTCGGCGGGCCGTGGACATCGCCCTGCCTGGAGCCGACTTCTGGCTGTTCGACGACCGCTTGGTGCAGTTCAACATCTTCACCGGAGAAGGGGGTTGGGCGGATCCGCCCAAGGAATTCAGCGAGGACCCCACTGTGGTCAAGCTGTGCTCCGACGCGTTCGAGGCCGTGTGGGAGCGCGCCGTCGACCACGAGAAGTACACCGTCTGACCGCCGCTCCTCCCCATGCCCGCTTCTCCTTCGTCCAGCGCTCAGGCGGCCCGTGAAGCGCTCGCCGTGCGCCTGACTCACCTGCGCAAGGACGCCGGCCTCACCGGGAAGGAACTCTCCGCCCGGTGCGGCTGGCACCCCGCGAAAACCACCCGCATCCAGAAGGCCGAGGTACAGCCCACCGACGTGGACATCCGCGCCTGGTGCGCTGCCTGTGGCGCCGCCGACCAGGCCGACGACCTGATTGCCACGGCCCGCGCCGTCGACTCGATGTACGTGGAGTGGCGCGGAAGCCATCGGATGGGCATGCGCAAGACCCAGGAGCACTTCTACGACCTCTACGCGCAGACCGGCGTCACACGCGCGTACGTCTCCAACGTCGTGCCCGGCTTCTTCCAGACCCCCGCATATGCCACGGCCCTTATGGAGGCCATAACCGACTTCCAAGGGACCCCCAACGATGTCTCGGAAGCCGTCGCGGCCCGCGTCGCCCGGAGCCGGTTCCTGTACGAGGGCGGACACCGGTTCATCGTGCTCATGGAGGAGTGCGTCCTGCGTTACCGCGTGGGCGACGCCGAGACGATGGCCGGACAGCTGAGGCATCTGCTGGCCGTGATGCCGCTCCCTTCCGTCTCCCTGGGCGTCATCCCCTTCACCGTGCAGAGGACCATGTGGCCGCTGGAGGCGTTCTACCTCCATGACGGCACACGCAGCGTGGTGGAAACCCTCACGGCCGAGGTCAACGTGGTGCAACCGCGCGAACTTGCCGACTATCGCAAGGCGTTCGGTGAGCTGGCGAGGATGGCTGTCCACGGCAACGCCACCCGCGCTCTGATCAACACGGCGATCGACTCCCTCGGATGACATTGCGCAATTCCCCGCAATTTCGTTGAGGAAAAACTCCGGCTCTCCGTACGGTCGTTGACGTCGCCGGGCAGGCCAGGCTCCCCTCGGCGGCAGTGGAGGAGAGTCCCGCTCGCACCCCCGTTGCGAGCGGGACGTTCCCAGCCCCGAGGAGACGACCCGTGAGCGTCATGACGAGACCCACCACAGTCGGACCGGCCTGTTACAGCGAAACCCTCCCCTGCGAGCCCGAGATGGTCCGCCGTGCCCGGCGGCTCGTCTCGGCCGCGCTGAACGCCTGGGGCATAGGCGAGATGGCCGATGCGGGCACACTGATCGTCTCCGAGCCGGTGGCCAACGCAGTCCGCCACACCCCGTGCCGTCTGATTCGGGTGTCCGTCCGACGCGTAACGAACGATCTCGTACGGATCAGCGTCACCGACAAATCCCATGCCCTGCCGAAAATGGGCCCGGTCGCCAGCGGCGATGAGACTGGGCGCGGCCTCGTACTGATCGACGCGCTGTCACACCGCTGGGGCTACGACCAAAAGCGCTGGGGCAAAACTGTCTGGGCGGAGCTGGCAGTCCCGCCATGCTGACCTTGCGACTGCTACCAGAACACGAGTTGGCGGAGGTCACCGATCCGGAGCGATGCGTGGAGCTGGCTGTACCCCGCCGCACGCAGGGCAGGATCACCGTCCGCACCCTGTGCCTGACACCCGCCGACCTCGTGCGGCTGCGCACGGAAACCGATCTGGCGCTGGCAGATATCCGTACCGAAGTCATGCGCGCCGAGGCCGCGTGGCACGAACGACTGGCGCAGTGGCACGCCGACGGGCGAGCCGCCGTCGAGGCCACCCGGCCGGACACGGCGCTGCTCTCGCTCCTCTCGGAGGGCCTGCGGGCCTCCCTGTAGTACCCACAGACCCCGCCCGGTGTACCGAAGGACAGCCCCGGGCGGTACGGCGTCCTCCCGTCTCTCCCCCCAGGTGGGCGGGCGCCGCTCCAGACCGCTGACTGCAACCGGCACAGCGGATCTGCCCAAAACCTCTCGCTCTGACTGAGCGGGAGGAAGCCGAGAGAAACAGGAGTGCACGATGCCCGAGAACGTCGTCATGGAGCCCGCCGAGGACGGGCTGATCGTCTCCCGGAAGTCCATCGCCGCCGCCCGCTCCCGTGCGGAGCAGCCGTCCGACGGCGGCTCGACCGGCGTATCCGACACCAACGACTGAGTGGAGCCGACAGAAGTGACCGCCTTCTCGCAGGTGGTCGAACGCCTCGGTGGGGACTTCCCCACCGGGGCCTTCGGACGCACCTACCGCATCTGGCGCAGCGTCGCCGACTTCCCCTCCGTCCTGACGTGGGGTGACCTCAACACCGTCATCGGCCGGGGTCGCCCTGAACCGCCTCGCCTGCGCCTTCACCGCGACGGGGAACTCATCCCCCGGCAGCGCTACGCCACCGCCGCCACCACCCGCAGGAACGTGGTGTGGCAGCGCATCCAGCCCTCGCGGCTGCACGGCCAGCTCCACGACGGTGCCTCACTGGTCCTGGACGCGGTGGATGAACTCCACCAGCCCGCCGAACGCCTGGCACAGGCCCTCGAAGGGGTCTTCCGGGGCCGTGTCCAGATCAACGTGTACGCCTCCTGGACGGCGACGGAGGGCTTCGGCATCCACTGGGACGATCACGACGTCATCGTGGTGCAAGTCGAAGGAGCCAAGCGGTGGCGTCTGTACGGGCCGACCCGGACCAACCCGCTGCACCGTGACACCGAGGCCCCGGATCCTCCGGCAGACGAGCCCATCGAAGAGATCGTCCTGCGCGCCGGCGACATGCTGTACCTGCCCCGGGGCTGGTGGCACGCGGCGGCGGCCACTGAGGGCCGATCGCTGCACCTGACGTGCGGGCTCCAGACCACGAGCGGCGCGGATCTGCTGGGCTGGCTCTCGGAGCGGCTGCGGACCTCGGAAACCGTACGGGCGCACCTGCCCGTCTTCGCCCCGCCGCAGGAACAGGCCGCATACCTCGAACTCCTCCGCAAGGACGTCACGGACGCCCTCCACGACGGCGCGATCAGAGACTTCCTCACCGCGAGGGACGGCATCGAGCCGGGCCGCCCCATGCCGTCACTTCCCATCCTCGACGCCGTACCGGCACGAGAGGACCTGCGCGTCCGGCTCACCACCGCCCGAGCCCAGCTCGCCGACAACGATCAGGGCCAGGTCGCGCTCCTCGCCGGCGGCGAAGAGTGGACGTTCACCGCGTCCGTACGCGCTGTACTGTCGCCACTCCTCGACGGCTCCTCGACATCGCTGGGGTACCTGGCGGAAACGAGCACTCTCACCGTCGGACAGGTTGCCGGGCTCATCACCGAACTGGTCAACGCAAACATCGCGGCGGTGAGCGAGCCGTGAGCCCCGACCTCGCACTGGGAACGTACCGGTGCCGGGACATCCCGCAGGCGGCGGTCCACGCGGTCGCCTGCGGGGCATCCTGGATCGACACCGCCCCCAACTACCACCAAGGCCGCGCCCAGGTACAGCTCCAGGCCGTGCTCGCCGGGAACCCGGATCTGCGTGTGTCGACGAAGGTCGGGTTCTTCACCCCGGACATCGCTACGGCCGCCAAGGAAGCCGGAGTTCTCACACCAGCCGAAGCCGCTTCAGGCCACTGCCTCACCCACCGCTACGTCGCCTGGCAGAGCCGCCACAACGTAGCAGCGCTGGGTCGCGTGGCGGACATCGTCTTCGTCCACAACCCCGAACGAGCCGACCGCCCTCATGACGGCATCGCCAGCGCCTTCACCGCTCTCGAAGCCGAGGTGCGTGCTGGACGGATCGGAGGCTACGGTGTCGCGACCTGGACCGGCTTCGACGGCGCGTTCAGCGTTGCTGACCTCCTCGGCATCGCCACCCGCTGCGGAGGCTCCGATCATCACCTGGCCGCCATCCCACTCCCCGTGTCGCTGGTCATGCTCAAGCCGGTAGCCCAGGCTCTGGAGGGCGACGGCCCTCTCGCTGAGGCGACCGCAGCCGGCCCGGACGCGTTCATTTCCGCGCCCTTGCATGGCGGAGAACTCCGCCATGGTCACGGACGAACTAGCCCTGCTCATTGCCCCAGGCGCCACCCCGGCCGAGGCCACGCTGCGCGTCGCCGCGTCCATCCCAGGGGTGAATCACGTCCTGCTGGGATCCGGGCATGCGCAACACCGGGAGACCGCCCAGCGCGTCCTCGCTCTACCTCCGCTCCCGGACAAGACCCTGCACGAGGTGATCGATGTTCTCGGCGCCTGACGACGCCACCGCCCAGCGCATGCGTACCGCCAGGGCCTTTGCATGCGCCAGTCTCATGCTGACCGACCTCGCCGGAGAACCCATCTGGGGCTACGCCGGCCGGACCCTCTCCGGCGCCGTGACCAGCGCGCAGGGCACCGGCTGGCTCCGCGTCGTCGCGGAGCGGCCCGACAAGGCGCACGGGAAACTCTGGGACGGCCCGAAGATCGCCCAGGAACTGCTTCCTCCAGTGATCCCCCGTCCTGTCCTCCACGACGTTCATGACTGGCAGGACGCTGGCTGGGCGTACCGGGCGGAGCTGTACCAGCACACGGACGCCACCGTCATCTCGCGCTCACCGGTCCTCGAAAACGATCCGGCCCTCTCCGAGACATGGTGGTCCGATTTGCGGACAGCGCTCGACACCCTTGCCGAAACCGCCACCGAACGCATCGCCGTACGCGAGGAGTACATTCGCCGAGCCGTCCCCGAATACACAGGATGCGATGTCGGTCATATCGAGTGGTCCACCGCCCATGGCGATTTCCACTGGTCCAACCTCGTCGGCCCCGATCTCACGATCCTCGACTGGGAAGGATGGGGGCAGGCCCCGGTCGCCTTCGACGCCGCCCAGCTCTACCTCTACTCCCTCCACGCCCCCGCCACGGCCGCCCGCGTCCGCCGGACGTTCGCCCACATCCTCGACAGCCCCGCCGCACGCGTGGCGGAACTGACTGTTTGCGTCCAGATCCTGCAGGCAGCCGCCCGTACGCCGTTCTACAAGGGGCTGGTAAGCCCGGTGAAGGAGTACCTGAAGACGGCCTATGAGAGGACGGCCTGAGAGCGGCTCAACGGACAACCGACGACCAGCCCGAAGCCCTCAAGGCCGCCCTCGAATCCATGACACGGCTGTTCGCCGCCGTAATCGTCCACGCCAAGGCCACCACCCGCGTCGTCCTGCCCCAGCGCAGCCAGAACTCCAAGTTCGCCCAGGGCAGGTGGGACCTCCCCGCCGGCAAGAGCGAAGCCGGCGAGCCCGTCACCGAGACCGCCGTACGCGAGCTGTACGAGGAAACCGGCCTGACCGTGAGGCCGCAGTCCCTGAAGGTCGCCCACCTGATCGACGGCGCCTGGGGCGTCGAGGCTCCCAATGGCTTCCTCACCGTTGTCTTTGCCGCCCACAACTGGACCAGGAAGCCCGAGAACCGCGAGCCGAACAATCACGCCCGGGTCTGCTGGGTCGACAGGCGGGCCATCTCCGCGGAGTTCGCGGACACCATCGCCGAACCTGGTCTCGGCCGGTTCACGGGCGGGAGGAAGTTGATCAGGCTGCCGTTGAGGTCTGCACGCCGGCGGACCAGTAGGGACTGCAGACGGTGCCGCCGAGGGGCCCGGCGGCCTCTACGAACAGCGACTGTCAGCTTCGGCCGTGAGGCGGTGCAGCAACCTGTTGCCTCAGCAGTCGCCGGCGGCTCAGATCATTGCTTTCGCGTCAGCTTTCGCACTACCGCACAGTCCCTCTACAGCGGGGCTTCTCATGTCCAGTCACATACCCTCTCTTAATTCCCATGCTTGCGAAACGACAGGGTCAACTCATGGTGATCCCTGCAAATGGCAAGCCAAGGAACCCCTGCGACGCCACAGGTAGCACAGAAAAAGCAAGGGTTGAAACGTCACCTTCCGCATCAAGCCGATGCTTGACCAGATAATGCCGAGATCAACTTCACCTGCGATGTCAGGCGTTGACGCTCAGTGCGCATGCCGGGAATCCTTCTTCGGCGGCATGTTCATGACCGGCTGAATGTCGCGGTGCCACGAAGTATCGGGCCAGGGGGGCTGTGTCATGAATGTTCGTCGATTGAGGCTGCTCAGAGCCGGTGTGGTGCTCTCTCTCCTCGTGGGCCTCAACTCCGCGCTACCTGTCGCGGCGATCGCCGGGCCGGCAGCGGGTGGTGGCATCGCGGCCAAGACGCAGCCCAGTCCAGTGAAACCCCAGCACACGATGACACTGGCACAGCGGCGCGCAGAAGTCGCGCATGACCGTGCGAGCGGCACCCGTGCCGCGTCGGTCGTTTCCACACGCGGCTCGCGACCCACCGCATCCGAGCTGCGCAAGAACGTCACCAAGGTACGGAAGACCGCATCGGCGCACAGTGATGCCAGAGGGGCAGCGGGACACGCTGGCACGGCTGCCGACACCAGCGTCTGGGGTGTACCGGACGATGTCGTGATGTCGGGGTCTGGCGGCGATCCACGGTCCTGGTCTGACAACGAGGTGTCACCCGGCTCGTTCAACACAGGTGCGGTCGTACCCGGGGAGACGCTGACGCTGGCCGCGAATATCTGGGACTCAGTCGACGACTACGACTCGACAAGTCACACGTACTTGGACGTCACTTTCCCGAATATGTACGACGACCCGGAATGGCTCGCGCGCGAGCTGGCTGACGCAGAAGCAGCCGGAGTCGCTCCCATTGAGGTCGGCACTCAGGCATTCGACGATGCAGTATCCAGCGGAGGAAACTACTTGTGGGCCGTCGGACCGGACGGCAAGCTGCACATCCTCTTCGAAGCTTCCGACAAGGTCAAGCACTCGGTGCTCTTCCGGGGTGGTCCAGTGCGGGGAGCCGGGGATGTAACCTTCACGAACGGGAGGGTCACCCGTATCACGGACAAGAGCGGCCACTACTATCCGATGGCTGAACTCGACGCCCCTGCCTCATACCTCCAATCGGGCGTCAATGCTTTCCGGAACGCGGGCATAGACGTCCCCGAAGACGCGATCCAACCGTTCGGGTGGTGAGTAATTTGAACAATCCGAGCGACCGGTACAACCCGATCACTGACTACAGTTCGCTCATCAGGGTGGAAGCGGAGCAGCTACCGGAGGCCCTGCGCCGGCTTGCCCCGCCGGTGTCTCCGGGACGACAGGCGCGATGGGTCCTTACCCTGGTCGACATCGCCTTCACCGGCTACTATCCGGTCAATGAAGAGCCGGGTATTGACCTGGAATTGCGCCTCTCCTTTGCGTCGAGTCTGCTCGACTTTGTGGAGCAAGAACTGGATGTGCACGACCCAGTCGCCATCACCCGGGAGTACATCAGGTTTGCTCGTCTAGCCGTCGAGGAAGGGGCTCGGGAGGTGCCCGCCTCCCTGCAAGTCGACGCTGTGGCGGCGCGACTACTGCATTGGATGCCCTGTACCCGCGAGCAGGCATTGAGAGCGGCCGGTGTCAGACGGGACCGCTATCGTAGGGCCCTTGAAGCAGGTCTGCCGCAGGGAGAGGAATTCGACCGTGCGGTCAGTTTCGAAGGCGGGGCCGCTCTTCTTGCTGTAATTGTTCTGCTGGCTGAGTTTCCTTGGTTTAAAGAGAAGGTCACCGACAGGGGAATAGCGCGCGAAGTGGAGTCCTGGCTCGATATTGCGCCAGAACTTGAACTCGGAGTAGAGGTGGAAGAGTTGCTGGCCAGTCGGCGGAGAAGAAGGCCCGGGGGCCTGTGACCTGGTAGGGGTGTTGGCAGCAGCTTGCCCGGCTGGTAGCGCCCTGCGGGGAGCTTGGAGTGCGGCGTCCAGATTTCCGGCGCCGCAGCATCGACGCACGTGGCCACCACGACGGGGACGACTTCGCGGTCGGCCCGGAAGAACCGTCGTGTGCGTGGAGCTGCGGCCTCCGGCGCCGTGTCGGGCAATGACTTTCGTTACCCGAAGCGAACTCTGCCCCCGACGCCTTGAAGCTCGCCGACGCCGTCGGTCACACCCCTTCGTGCGTGAGCGATGCGTGAGCGGACCGCCCGGCACAAGGCGTCATGAGGCGGATGGAGCAGGCCGCCGCGTGGCGCTGATCAGGCGAAACAGCATCACGCGGCAGCGTGGAGCACCCCCCGGCAAGGATTCGATCCCACTCCTAAAGCAGGTGTCGCAGGTTTGAATCCTGCCGGTGGCACCATGGCAAAGGCCCCGGACCGATCATGGTCCGGGGCCTTTGCCATGTACTTCTGACATCAAAAGGGGCGGTCACCGACGTCCTGGCCTGCCCGCAAGAGCCGATCCATCTGGCTCATGGCTCGCGCTGCGCTCTAGCGGACCCATGCCAGCTTCAAGCCGAGTCGCTCATGACACTCAAGGCAAGCAGCGGTCCTGGATGTCGGCACACCAGCAAGTCTCGCGATCAGGGGTTGCCAGGGCGGATGGCACGTCGACGTCATCACGCCACCCAAGCGCCACGAAGTGGTCTCGCAGAAAAACGCCAGCTGCGGCCAGGGCCGTCCAGCGGCTGTCACAGCTCTGCGCTGCCTGCTCGTCGGTGCCATCGCAACCGCGCCCCGTCCACGTCCACGAAGATCGCCCCGGCACACGGCTGACTTCTGCGCTCCCTCCATACCTCACTATAGAAAGCGTCTCCGGCAGAGGTTCCCCCGTGTCGCCCGCTTGGGTCCACTTCTTCCGAGCAGCCTGCCGGGAGATTCCCCAGGCGAATCCAACTTGGCTGTAGCTAGCCCCCATTCCTCCAGCAGTCTGCGCCGTGTCCGCTGCAATCTCCTGAACAGCTTCTTGCATGTACCGCAGCACACGCAGGTGAGCAAGCTGCCAGTCGGCGTATTGAGTCACCCGCCGGAGCAGTGTGGCCGTTGCCCATACACTCTCGACTCCGCGCAGAGATTCGTCGCGCCAGAGCCTTGGCTGCGGATCGCATCTGGTCACACAGCTCAGCGATTTCAAGGTCGTCAGGTTCACGCCAGGCTGGATTACGCAGCCCGGCGGCGTCGCCTGCCGATGCATCATTACCAACGGATCCCTGTTGCTCCACGGCGACAACCATAGTTGTCACTGGGGAGCAAGCAGGGTTGTCCGTTCAGAACCAGTGATCACACTCGCACGACTGCTTGCCAATCGACTCCTCTCTCCCAACTAGGAGGAGGCACATATCCGCAGGTCAGGCTGACATGACTCCACGGGCTGGCCTCATCTCCCGGCTGGAACCAGTAGCGCTGATCCGTGAACCGACTTGCGCGGCTAAGTAGTTCCTCCCTCAAGGTCGGCGTGACCAGAAGAGCACCACCACCCACATGGGTGAGGTGCTACATCATGCGTTTCCATGAAGAGGGAGTTCTCGTGGCCAGCCGCGTAGACAAGCACCAAGTGACGACAACCCATGGGCGGGATCGGAGCGCTGATGCAACTACCCCAACGAGGCCCATCTTCGATCTCCGCTGCGGTGGCGTCCGTGTGACTGTGGAGCGCATCCCGTACGGATTGCTGACGCTCATCAGCAGCGCATCGGCTGTGGCACTAGGTCTGGGGAACTGGCCCGTTCGCTGATCGTCCAGCCACGGCTGTCGCGCTACGAGGCCGTGCGTCTGAGCCTCGACCAGCATGAGAGGAAGCCCCTGGCATGAAAGGGCCGGGGGCTTCCTCTTGGACATCTGCATCGGTTACTGGCGTCGGCGCCTCCTGAGCAGCCGATCCGTGTGGCTCAGGGCTTCCCGCTGGGTGTCCTGGACGACGTAGGCGCAGACGTCCATGGTGATGCTGATCTGGGAGTGCCCAGGAGGCGCTCTTCCGTGTACAGCTGCTGACGGACGACGCGCGGCTGGGGCGGAGCGCGTGCTCGCCGGAGTCGCCGGGCTGGTCAAGGCAGACAGCCGGGAGGAGTTGGACGAGGCGCGGGTGCGGACCCGCGATGCCGTCAGTGGCCTCGTAACGGCGGCCAAACAGCACTTGTGAGCGTAGGCCGCCGTCAGGCCGTGCGTCTTTCCGGCGTGGTGCCGCCGTCAGTCGACCTCGATCCCGAAGTCCCGTACCAGTTCCGCCAGGCCGCCCGGGTAGCCCTTGCCGCCCAGGACGAAGTCCCAGTCGCCGGTGGCGCGGCGGCGGAAGGAGCCGAGGACCAGGGCTGTTTCGCCGGGGCGGCCGTCGGAGACGTCGAGGCGGCCCAGTTCGGTGCGGGTGGGGTCGAGGAGGCGGACGCAGGCGTCGGTGAAGCCGGAGAGGTCGGCGTGCGGGTCGGTCTCCGGGTCGGTGGCGGCGACCAAGACCAGGCGGTCGGAGGTGGGCGGGAGGGTGTCGAAGGAGACGCGGAGGGCGGCCTTGTCCGGGGTGGTGGGCGCGATCTCCGCGACGGAGCCGTCCGGGGTGGCGGGGTTGTTGTAGAAGACGAAGTGGTCGTCGTCCAGGACACGGTTGCCGTGGCAGACCAGGGCGCACACGTCCAGGGCCACGGTGCCGGACCAGGACATGCCCAGGATGTTGTGGGCCGGAGGCGGAGGCGGGGGCGGGGGCGGAGTGTCGGCCGGGCGGCCCCTGTCGCCCAGTCTGCCGCGCAGGCCGTGGCGGTGCAGGAGGTCGACCAGTTCGCTGCCGGAGACGAGTTCCAGGGGCTTGCCGTCAACGAAGGCGTGCGAGCCGGGGCCGAACTTCGAGGTCGTCACCAGGACGCCCTTGTTGGCGCCGACGTCCTGGACCGTGCCGTACAGGTCGCGTACGGCCGTGGGCGGCACGGTGTTGCGGTAGCGCTTCACCTGGACGACGATCTTGCCGCCGCGGATCGGGGCCGGGTCCAGCGCGTCGACGTCCACGCCGCCGTCGTTCGAGCGCTGCGTGGTCACGGCCTGCATGCCCATGGCGCGGAAGAGTTCGGCGACCAGTTCCTCGAAGGCGATCGGGTCCATGGCGTAAAGGTCGGGCTCGTCGTCGGCCTCGCCGCCGTGGGTGACGATCCGGTTGCCTATCTCCTCGGGCCGGCGGCCGGGCCGTACCGCGGTCAGCTGGTCGGGCCGGGCCGTGAGGCGGCCCTTGAGCGCGTCCGTCAGGCAGCTGACCGGGTCGACCTGGGACAGGTGCAGGCCGGCGAAGGTGGCGCGCTGGGCCATGACCGTCGCCAGGCAGATGTGCCCCTGGCGGCCCGTGGCCGGGTCGTGGGCGTCCACGAAGCCGTTCAGCGCGACCGACTCCAGGGCCGCGTACTCGTCCGCCGCGAAGAGTTCGTGCAGCACCAGCAGCACGCACTGGGCGGCGACCTCGCGGTACAGCGCCCGGCACTGGGTCGCGGGGCGCGGGGTCTCCCTCTCCTCTTCCGAGGCGACGACGTACCGGACCGACCTGGTGCCCGGGACGATGTCGTAGCCGGGCAGTTCCCAGTCCAGTACGAGCTGGCGCGCGGCCGGGTCGTAGGCCGCCGCGACCTGCCGGGGGAAGCCCTCCGGCCAGGAGGTGGAGGCGTAGAGGGCGGCGGAGAAGTACTCGACCACCGCGTCCGGGTCCTGGCGCCTGACCCCCGCGGTCACCTCGGCGACGCCCGCGTTGTGCCGGCGCACCTCCGCCAGCCCGGCCTGCGTCTGGCGCTCGTACTCCCGCTGGTAGGCGGTCAGTCGGTGCTGCCGCTGGGACTCGGCGGCCTGCGCCGCGTGCCAGTCCCGTTCGAACCGGGCGCGGGCCTCCGTCTCCGCCTGGGCGCGCCTCGCCGCGGTCCCGCCGCCCTGCGCCCGGTAGCGCTGGCGCTGCGGCATGGGCACGGGCTGGGCGAGGGGGCCAGGGGAGAAGGGCGGCACCTGCTCGGCGCGCAGCAGCGCGGCGGCGCGGAAGGCGGGGGCCCGGCAGCCGGCCGCCAGCAGGCCCTGGAGGGCGGCGACGCGCTCCTCCAGTTCCTCGGTACGCCGTCTGGCCAGCGCCTGCCGGTACTGGCGGTGGTCCTGCGCGACCCGCCGCTGGTGGGCCTGCGCCTGCCGCGCCTGCTCCCGGTGCTGCCTGGCCTCGGTCTCCCGCCGGCGCTGCTGCTGGCGCTGCACCTCGGCCCAGACGCCGACCAGACCTGTAGAGCGACGACTCATGCGCTGTAGGCCCTCCCCAGGACACCGGCGACGGCAGGCACCGATGGTTGCCCCTACAACCGCCCGCGGTCCTCCGACTCTACCCACCCACGACCATGTCGGTATATCAGCTTGCCCATGGCAAATGCGGTGCGCGGGGGCGGGGTTGCCCGGCCGGGGACGACGGGGTCACTCGGCGGCGGGACGGGCCGGGTGGGCCGGCCGTGGTACCGGCCTGCGTCCGGCCGCCGAAAGGGCCAGTGTCACCGCCGCGGACGCCGCCGCCGTGGCCGTCATCGCGGTGGCGGGCGAGGTGGCCTGGGCCAGGGCGCCGGCCAGCGACGCGCTCACGCCCTGGAAGGTGAGCATGCCGGCCGAGTGCAGTCCCAGGGCGTGGCCGCCGAGTTCGTCGGGGGTCAGCGTCATCAGCCGCTCCTGCTGGACCAGGCTCGCGCCGAAACCGACGGAGGCGAACGCCACCAGGCAGGCGGCCACCGGTACGGGCGGGTGCAGGGCGAAGAGCAGGTACGGGACCGCCAGCAGGAGCAGCAGCGGGGTGGCCGCCCGGCGGCGTACGGCGGGCGGCAGCAGGCGGCCCACGGTCAGGTCGCCGGCCAGCATGCCCAGGGCCGCGCAGGCGAACAGGGTGCCCGCGGCGGCGGGGGCGTACGGCACGTACAGCGATTCGCAGCCCACCATCAGGCCGTTGGGGAGCCACAGGCCGAGGTAGGTCAGGCGGCGCGGGCGGTCGGACCACAGGCGGGCGTTGGTACGCCAGGTCACCGCGACCGAGGGGCGGCCGGTGGCGCGGGGCGGGCGGCGGGTCAGGCCCAGCCGGGCGCAGGCGGCGGCCGCCGCGTACAGCGCGGCCGACAGCAGCAGCGCCGGGCCCGGGGAGACCAGGGCGAGCAGCGCCCCGCCCGTCGCGTACCCGGTGATCTGCATCAGGCCGCTCATCATGTTGAACACCGAGCGTCCCAGCAGATAGCCGTCCCGGCCGTCCGCCGCCAGGATCTCGTTCAGCAGGCCCCAGCGGACGCCGCCGCCGAGCGAGGCGATCAGGCCCTGGACGAGGACGACCGCGAAGAGGGCGCCGAGCGGCAGGCCGGGCAGCGCGAGCAGGGCCGTGCCGGCGGCGAAGGCCAGCGAGACGCCGGTCAGCGCCCGGCGCGGCGGCAGCCGGTCGGCGGCCGAGAGGAACAGGGTCGCGCCCAGCACCTGGGCGAGCGACGGGCCGAACATGCTCACCGCGGACAGCAGCGGGGAGCCCGTCGCCCGATACACGAGCGTGCCGAGGGCCAGGCCGCTCATCGTCCCGGCGGCGTTCTGGGCGGCGGCGGAGAGGAAGAGCGGGGTGAACTCCGGGGTACGGAACAGGTCTCGGTAACTGCGCATGCGCCGGAGTCTCGGGCGGGGCGGGCGGGGGTCGTTATTGTTTCGCGCGGGGGCGAAAGGTCGGGTCCGGAACGTCGGGGGCGCGGCGGGATCTTCCTGCGCCGGACCGAGGGACCGGGGCGAGGGACCGGGGCGAGGGGCTGGGGCGAGGGACCGGGGCGAGGGGCTGGGGCGAGGGCATGGGGTGGTGGTGGGCATGGGGTGGTGGCAGGTCAACGCGGACACGCTCGCCGGGAGCCGGTTCGTGCTGTCGCCGCTCGCCGAGACCTTCGCGAGCCTGATCCTGCTGCACAAGGGCGCGAACGGGTATCCGGGCGGGCACCCCGGTGAGCAGTCCTGGCTGCGCGAGCGGCTGCCCGCCTACCGTGCGCGGCTGGCGGCCGATCCCGTCACCGCGCTGCTGGTGCGGGCCGGGCTGGGCCGGGAGTGGCTCGCCGACTTCCTCACGCCCACGCCCCGGGGCGGGGAGTCCTTCGCGCGGGAGGTGGCGCGGGTGCGCGCGGCCGACCCGGCCGCGGCGCGCGCGCATCTCGCGCTCTCGCTGGCCGGTCCGGTACCGGCCGCGCTGCACCGCGACGACCTGCCCGACCGCGCGGCCCGGCTGCTGGAGTACGTGTGGCGGGAGGCCGTGGCGCCCTCCTGGGAGCGCAGGCGGCGCGTCCTGGAGGCCGATGTCCTCGCGCGGACCGCGCAGGTGAGCCAGGGCGGCTGGGCCGCCGCGCTGGACGGGCTGCGCCCGGGCACGCGCTGGCTCGGCGGCAGCCGGCTCCAGGTCAACGCGCACGCGTATCCGCCGCGCGAGATCTCCGGGGCCCAGCTCATGTTCGTGCCGGTGACCCCGCAGAGCGGCTGGGTGTCGTGGGACGAGCCCGGGTCCCGGTACGCCGTCGTCTACCCGTGCGCGGGCGCCCTCGCTGACGCGGCGGCGCGTCGGGCGGCGGTGCCCGCGGGGCTGGGGGCGCTGCTGGGGCGGGCCCGCGCCCAGGTGCTGGTGCTGCTCGACTCCCCGCTCAGCACCACCCAGCTGACCGCGGTGACCGGGCAGGGGCTGGGGTCCGTGGGCCGCCATCTGAGGGTGCTGCTGGACGCCGGGCTGGTGACGCGCGGCCGGGCCGGGAGGTCGGTGCTGTACGCGCGGACGGCGGCGGGGCAGGTGCTCGTCGAGGCAGGTACTCATCAAGGCGGGGACGGGACAGGTGCTCGTCGCGGCGGGGGCGGGGGCGGTCCCGGGGCGGGAGCAGGAGGGAAGGCGAGGACGACGGCAAGGCCGGGGCAGGGGCAGGGGCAAAGCCTGGACGGGGGCGAGGACAGGCCATCACCGGCCCCTGGCGGCCCGTAACGCCGTCCCAGGCCCTAGCATCCGTTCATGACCACTGCAGACAGCAACACCACACTCCCCCAGGACTCCCCGCTCGCCGTGGAGATCGGTGCCCTCCAGGGCGGTTCCGCGGATCTGCGGCAGTACGCGGGACAGGCCGTGCTCGTCGTGAACGTGGCGTCCAAGTGCGGGCTCACCCCCCAGTACGCCGGACTGGAGAAGCTGCACGAGCGGTTCGCCGGGCAGGGCTTCACCGTGCTCGGGGTGCCCTGCAACCAGTTCATGGGCCAGGAGCCGGGCAGCTCCGAGGAGATCGCCGCGTTCTGCTCGGCGACGTACGGCGTCACCTTCCCGATGACCGAGAAGACCGAGGTCAACGGGGAGGGCCGGCACCCGCTCTACGACCGGCTGACCGGCTTCGCCGACGCCGGGGGGCACCGCGGCGACATCCGCTGGAACTTCGAGAAGTTCCTGATCGGGCGGGACGGCGAGGTCGTCGCCCGGTTCTCCCCGCAGACCGAGCCGGACGCGGACGAGCTGGTCGCGGCCGTCGAGGCCCAGCTCGGCTGACATCCGGCCGGCCGTTGACCTTGCCCCTGGGGCAAGGGTGAGCGTTGCTGTCACCGGGCGCGACGGACCGCCCGGTGACGGAGGATGAGGGCGTGGACGTGGAGCGCGAGGAGCTGCTCACCATCGGCGCGTTCGCCGCGCGGGCCCGGCTGTCGGCCAAGGCGCTGCGGCTGTACGACCGCCTCGGCCTGCTCGCCCCGGACCGGGTCGACGAGGCCAGCGGCTACCGCTACTACCGCGGCTCCCAGACCGAGCGGGCCCGGCTGGTGGCGCTGCTGCGCCAGCTGGACATGCCGCTGGCCCGGGTGGCCGAGGTGGTCGCGGCGGCCGAGGCGGACGGCGAGCGGGCCGCGGACCGGCTCGCCGCGTACTGGGCGGACGTCGAGACCCGGGTGGCCGGGCAGCGCACCCTCGCCGAATACCTCCGTGGACGGCTGTCGGGAAAGGGTTCCGATATGTACGGGAAGTTCACGGTCGAGACGGCCGACGTGCCCGGGCAGGTGGTGATCACCGAGACCCGGCACACCCTGGCGGACGAGCTGCCCGCCTGGATCGGGGCGTCGCTGGACCGGCTGGCGGCCGCCGCGCGGGAGTGCGGCGGGGCCACCGGCGCGCCGTACGTCGTCTACCACGCCGAGGTGTCCATGGAGAGCGACGGGCCCGTCGAGTCCTGCCTGCCGGTCGCGGACGAGGCGGCCGCCCGGGCGTGGGCGGCGGCCCGGGGCCGGTCCTGGGAGACGGGCGTACGCGTGGTGCCGGCGCACCGGCTGGCGTACACCCGGATCACCAAGGCGCAGGTGGCCTTCCCGCAGATCCTGGCCGCGTTCGAGGCGGTGGGGCAGTGGATCGCCGCGCGGGGACTTGAGCAGGCCGGGCCGAGCCGCGAGGTCTACTTCACCGACTGGGACACGGCCGGCCCGCAGGACCCGGTCTGCGACGTGGCCTTCCCGGTCCGCTGACCCGTCCGAGCCGCCCGGTCCGCTGACTCGTCCGGGTCTGGTTCGCCCACCCCTGCCGAGCCCGTCTCGCCGACCTCCCCCAGGCCCCGCCGCCCCCTCACTTCCCCGGTACCTGGACGTCCTTCTTGATCTCGTCCGGGCAGGGCGTGCCCCGGGGCAGGGGCTTGTACGGGGCCGCCAGCCGGTAGGTGCCCGCCTTCGGGGCGAGCAGCAGCGTCCACTGGACGCCCAGGGCGTCCTGCTCGGTCTGCATCAGGCAGCCGTTGACGTTGTCGTACGTCTTCGGCGTGCCCTCGGCGCGGTGCTTGGACGCGTCGGTCTCCTGCGGCGCCTTGAGCTTCTTGCCGTGGTCGTCGACGAGGCTCAGCCAGGGCGAGTACGGGACGCGGATGAGGACGCGGCCGGGCTTGCGCACCTCGAAGGTCATCTCGCCCTGCTCGGCGCTGTCGACGACCGTGTCGGGCTCGGCCAGCGGGGCGGGGTCGGTGACCTTGAACAGCTGCCAGTTGGCGTCGCCCCAGATCTGGCTCAGGTACGGCATCCCGCGCTGCACCAGCGCCCGCTCGCGCTGCCCGCCGTCCCCGTCCGGCTCGCCCTTGGGCAGCACCACGTAGTGGACGGCCCAGCGCTGGAGCCACTCGTGGTAGTTGGCCGAGTCGAGCGTGTCGTCGTAGAAGAGCGGGTTGCGTTCCATGTCGGCCTGGCGGTTCCAGCCGCGGGCCAGGTTGACGTAGGGGGCCAGCGCGGACGCCTCGCGGTGCGAGCTGGCCGGGACCACCTCGACCCGGCCCTTGGCCGCGCCGGCCTTCTGCAACTGGTGGACCAGCGGCGCCAGCTCGCGCGACCAGGACGCGGCGGGCGCGGTGTGCACTATGTCGTCCACCGACTTGACCCCGATCCACACGACGAAGCCGGTCAGCGCCAGCACGGTCGTGTACCACTTGCGCGAGCGCGGGACCGTGAAGGGCAGCGCCGCCACCAGCACCACCCCGGCGAACAGCATCGCCAGCCGGGTGATGTTGGAACCGATCTGGGAGCTGACCACCCAGACCCCGACCACCGACAGGGCGTACACCCAGGAGGTGATCCGGACCGTCGTCCACCGCTTGGGCACGAGGACGGCGGCCAGCACCGCGTACACCAGGGGCAGGGACGCCGAGCCGAAGCCCATCGGCTGGGTGCCGGAGAAGGGGAACAGCAGCGCCGAGACGGCGACCACCGCGACCGGCGCCAGCCCGAGCGCCCAGGCGCCGGGGCGGCGCTTCTGCAGGAACAGCGCGACCGCGACCAGGCCCACGAACAGGCCCGCGACCGGCGATCCCATGGTGGCGAGCGCGGCCAGCGGGGCGGCGACCAGGGCCTTCGCCCAGCGTCTGTGGCGCCAGCGGTGCGGCCAGCAGAAGACGGCGGCGACCGCGCCCAGCGCGAACATCGTGCCCAGGCCGAACGTCACCCGGCCCGACACCGCGTTGCACAGCAGCCCGAAAACACCGGCCAGCGACGCCCACAGCGGGTTCTTCACCACCCGGCTGCGCAGCAGGACCAGGGTGAGCAGGCCCGCGGAGACCGTGCCCGCGATCATCATCGTGGTGCGGACGCCGAGCAGGGACATCAGGTACGGCGACACCATGCTGTACGAGACCGCGTGCATGCCGCCGTACCAGGCGAGGTTGTACGCGGAGTCGGGGTGCCGGCCGACGAACTCGGCCCACGCGTCCTGCGCGGCGAGGTCGCCGCCGCTGTTGGCGAACGTGAAGAACCAGACGATGTGCAGGACCCCGGCCAGGGCGGTGACCGAGAGGACGGGGTGCTTCAGCATCCGTTCGCGCAGCGCCATGACGGCGGCGTGGGCGCGGGCACGGGCGCGGGGCGCCTCGTCAGGGGTGGCGGCCGCGGGGGGCGCAGGGTCCGCGGGGGACGGTTCAGCCTTCGTCGGCGTGCCTATTCGCGGGTCCGCTTCCGGGCCCGGATCGGCGTCGTCGGCGCGTGTCGGCTCCGCAGTGGCCACCTGAAGGCACTCCCCGTGTCCCGTCCTCTGTTCGCGGCCTCGTCCCGCGACCGGTGACGCGCCCGATTCGTGACGCTAGCACGCACCCCGCCGGGGAGCGCCCGGGTGGGGCTCCCCGACGGGGTGTGCGAGATCACCGAGGTCACCGGCTGTGACCGATCAGCTGACGCGGGTCAGCTCACGCGGGTCAGCTTGTCCGTGAAGCCCGGCTCGGCGAGGTCCTTCTGCAGGGCGACCGGGACCCGGACCGCGCCGCCCCGGCCGTCGCCCACGGTGAGCGTGCCCACCTTGGCGCCGGCCTTCGCGGAGTGCGGCACCCGGTCGGCGGCGAAGGACAGCTTCACCTGCGAACCGGCCCAGCCGACCGCGGTGACGTCCTGGGTGACGACGACCGGGGTGTGGCCGCCGAGCCGGTCGTCCACATACCCGACGACATCGCCCTTCTTCAAGATCTTCGCGGAGGTCAGCCCGTCCTTGGCGGCCTGCAGCGCGGTCTTGCTGACGTCGTTGACGGTCTTGAGGATCGTCGGCTTGCGCTGGCCGAGGACCGCGCCGACGACGGTGACCGTCTGGCCGCCGACCTCCTTGCGGGCGGCGAAGAGCAGGTTGCCGCCGGCCGCGGTGGTGCTGCCGGTCTTGATGCCGATCGCGCCCATCCGGTACGGCAGCTCGTTGTAGTTCGACCAGTTCTTGCCGGAGGGGTCCGTCCAGCTGGCCGCGCTGGTGATGGCCACCAGGGCCGGGATGCGCACGACCGCGTCGCCCAGCTTCACCTGGTCCTCGGCGGTGGACACGGTGGACGCCGTCAGGCCCGAGGGGTCGGTGTACGTCGTGTTGCTCATCCCCAGTGCCTTGGCGGTGTCGTTCATCTTCTTGACGAACGCCGCCTCGGAGCCCGCGTCCCAGCGCGCGAGCAGCCGCGCGATGTTGTTCGCGGACGGGATCATGACAGCCGACAGCGCCTGCTTCTCGGTGAGGGTCTGGCCGGCCTTGACGGTGTTGAGGGTGGACTCGTCACCGCTCTTGTCGTAGCCGCCCTCCTTCTCCGCCGTCGCGTCGATGGTGATCTTCTGGCCCTCCTGGCCCACCTTCAGCGGGTGGTCCCGGAGGATGATGTAGGCGGTCATGGTCTTGGCGACCGACCCGATGGCCACCGGCTTCTGCTCGCCGAAGTGGTCCATGGTGCCGATGCCGTCGACGTCCATCCAGCCCTGTCCCTCGCCCGGCCAGGGCAGGGTCAGCTTGTTCCCGTCGAAGGTGAAGCTGTCCTTGGCGGTGAGCGCGAGGGTGGGGGCGGGCAGTGGGCGCATGGCCTGTACGACCGCGAAGACGATCAGCAGGAGCAGGACCAGCGGGGTCCAGATCTTCACCCGGCGCACGGTGGTGCGCAGCGGGGTCTGCGGGGGCGGCGGCGTGTTCGTCAGCTCGGCCAGCAGGTCCAGCGGGGGCTTGGGCGGCAGCGGCTGCTGCGTGGTCCGCTCGGTGCCGCCCCGCGCGGCGGGGCCGCCCGGGGTGGCCGGGGCCTCCGGCTTCGCCTGCGGCAGCGCCTGGGTGGGGTCCGCCGCCTTCGGGGCGGTCTGCTCCGGCTTCGGGGCGGTCTGCTCCGGCTTCGGGGCGGTCTGCTCCGGCTTCGGGGCGGTCTGCTCCGGCTTCGGGGCGGTCTGCTCCGGCTTCGGCTTACGGGTCTCCGGGGCGTCGAGGGCCTTGAGCGCGACGAACTTGCTGGTGCGCTCGGCCTCGGACTCGGCGGCCCGGGGACCCGGCTTTCCGTCGCCCTTCTCGGCGTCGCCGCCACCGGACTCCGTCCCGCTCTTCGCGTCGCCGCCCAGCTTCAGCATGGTGGTGGGCTGGTCGACGGCGGGCCGGGGCGCCTTGAAGACGGCGGTGGGCTGATCGACGGGGGTACCGGCGGCGGGCTTCTCGCTACCGGGCTCGGGCTTCTCGGGCTTCTCGGGCTTCTCGGGCTTCTCGGGGGCGGGCTTCTCGCTCGCGGCCTCGGGCTCCTCGGCGGCGGGCTTCTCGCTCGCGGCCGCGGGCTCGTCGGCCTGGGGCTCCTCGCTGCCGGCTCCGGGCTTCTTGCTCGCGGCCGCGGGCTTGCCGGCCTCGGGCTTGCCGGCCTCGGGCTTGTCACCCCCGGCGGCGGCCTTCCCGCTCGCACCCTCGGGCTCCTTGCCGTCCTCCGCCCCGGACGACTTCCCCTCCTCGGACTTCTCGCCGTCGGACGCGCCCCTCGCGCCCTTCGCGGCCGCGCCCGAGTCGTCGTCCGCCGTTCCGGCCCCCTCGGGCTCCCCCGCGGTGCCCGCGTCCGAGTCGGCGCCCTCAGCGGCCTCCGCCTCCGCCTCCGTCGTCACGTCCCGTACCGAGAACACCCGCGTAGCGGTGTCCACCCCGCCACGCCCCCCGGACGACGCACCCGACTCAGACTTACCGGAGTTACCGGACTTACCAGACGCGCCCGACTCCCCGCCCGGCGCGAGGCGCGGATCGCGGACCTCGCCCCTGGCCTCGGGAACCGGACCCGCGCTCCCCGACGTCGGTTCTGCCGACGACTCGCGCTGCTTCGACCTGTCGGGGGACTCGCCCGCCACCGATGCCTCCTCCATGTGCCGCACGCCCCGCGTGCCGCTACCGAACCCTGAACCGCCACCCGCACGACAGCTCGTACCACCCGGTCGTACCACCGGTTGCACCCCTCGGTCGTACCGATGTCCGAACCATGTACCAGTGTCCTGTGTGCGGACCAAACCCACGTGGAAGACGAGAACGACATACCTACTGGTTCCACTACGAACCGGTCACGCACCCTCGACAGACCAATGTGAGAGGGGTCACCCTGTCATTCATCCACGCGGGGAGGCATGGATGGGCAGGAGCCGCAGAACACTTCCGGAAGAGCTTCTGCTGCTGGCACTGGACCCGGCCACGGGTACCACTGCGCAGCCGCAGTCGCTCGACCTGGGTCTGGCCGGAGCGCAGCTAGTGGAGCTGGCGCTGGCCGGACGGATAGCCCCGGACGGGGATCGTATCGCCGTGGTGGTGCCACGGCCGACAGGAGATCCGACGCTGGACTGCGCGCTGGAGTTGCTGCGAAGGCGCGGCGCTCCGGTGCGGGCCGTCCACTGGATCGGCGGGCCCCGTCTCGGGCTCCGCCAGACCTATCTCTCGCATCTGGAGCGGTGCGGCATGGTGCACGCCGTGGCCGGCCAGATGTGCGGGGTGCTGCCGACGACGCGCTACCAGGCGACGGACAACGCCATCAGCCGGGAGATCAGGGCCCGGCTGGACTCGGCGATCCGCACCGGGGTGCCGCCGGACCCGCGGACCGCGGCGCTCGCCGCGCTGGCGCACGCGGTCGGCCTCGGCAAGCACCTGTACCCGGGCAACGAGGGCCGCTCCTCGCGGTCCCGGCTGCGGGACCTGATCCGGCACGACCCGATGGGCGGTCTGGTCGCGCACGCCGTGATGGACGTCCAGAACGGTGTGGCGGCCCAGCCGCGGCGCGGTCCGGCCGTGACCGGACGCCAGGCGTCCGCCGGGTCCCGGCACGCGGCGGAACCGTCCCACGGGGTGCCGATGCAGTCGCAGCGCGGCGCCGACTCGATGGTGCGCGCCGTGGCCCACTGAACGCCGCACGTCACCGCACGTCCCCGGAACCGTTCGGGAGCCGCGGGCCCGGGCGGGGAGACGCGATCATACGGTCCCGTCGCCCCGCTCGGTGCCTGATCGGGCCCAACTGGCATGCGACGGGCGCATATCCGGCGTTTCCCAGCGGTATGAAGCACCTTGGTGGCAGTCTGCTCAGCAGCAGATACGCAAAGTAGAGGCATGCAGCCGGAGGTGCGCGTCCCGTGGCGTCCAATGTCAATCCCACCGTCAGGCGGCGCCGGCTGGGCCAGGAGCTGCGCAGGCTCCGTGAGCTCAAGGGCATGACGGCCGAGGAGGTGGCGGAGCGGCTGCTGGTGTCGCAGTCGAAGATCAGCCGCCTGGAGAACGGCCGGCGCAGCATCAGCCAGCGTGACGTCCGTGATCTGTGCGGGGTCTACGAGGTGGAGGACCACCGGGTCGTCGACTCGCTGATGCAGATGGCCAAGGACTCGCGCCAGCAGGGCTGGTGGCACTCGTTCGGTGACATCCCGTACAGCGTGTACATCGGCCTGGAGACGGACGCGGCGAGTCTGCGGGTGTACGACCCGCAGGTGGTGCCGGGGCTGTTGCAGACCCGGCAGTACGCGGAGGCGCTGATCGCCGGGGCGCTGCCGGAGACGGCGCCCGCGGACATCGAGAAGCGGGTCAAGGTGCGGATGCGGAGGCAGGAACGAATCTCCGCCGCGGAGAACCCGCTGCGCCTGTGGACGGTCCTCGACGAGGCCGCGCTGCGCCGGGCGGTGGGCACCGGACCGTTGATGCGGGAGCAGTTGGAGCATCTGATCGAGCAGTCGCGGCTGCCGCACGTGACCGTGCAGGTGATCCCCTTCGAGATGGGCGCGCACCCGGGCCTGAACGGGCAGTACGCGATCCTGGAGTTCCCGGACGCGGCCGACTCCAGTGTCGTCTACATCGAGGGCGTCACCAGCGACCTGTACCTGGAGAAGGCCAACGACGTGCAGAAGTACAGCGTGATGTACGAGCACCTGCGGGCGCAGGCCCTGAACGTGGAGCAGTCGCGGCAGTTCATCGCGACCATCGCCAAGGAGCACACCAGCTGAGAGGCGGGCACCGTACACGGTCAACCACCGGGTACGGAAGACCCGTTGGAATATGCCATCCGGTCGAGTGAACGGTCCCGTCGCGTACCGGGCCCAGCGAGTAGCGTCGATCACGCCATCGAGCAACACCGTTGGCGCAAACCGCGCTGTGGGTTCCTGCCGAACGCGTCGTGCGGTGTCAGCACTCAACCCCTCACTGGCAATCCGGAGCAGAAATGGCAATTCGTCAGGGCGCCACCCCCTCGTGGACCAAGTCCTCGTACTCCACCGGGAACGGCGCATGTGTCGAGGTGAAGTCACCGGTGGCCGCGGCCATGGCGGTCCGCGACTCCAAGGTCACCGAGGGCCCGGCACTCGGCTTCCCGGCCACCGCCTGGAACTCCTTCGTCGCATCGGTCAAGGCGTGAACGGAGGATCCGGCTGATCCTTCCCCCGCGCCATGCCCGACAACTGAATCAGCACAGCCGGCGCCAGGCACAGCCTGCGCCACCCGAAGGGCCCCCTCGACAGTCGCCGTCCTTGCCGAGGGGGTCCTTTTATGCTCTCGATCCTATCTATCCTCAATTTTGCTCACATCGGTGTGTAGGATAGGGGCATGGCCAACAACATCTCCGTTACCGATGCCACCTTCGCGCAGGTCAACCTCCTCGCTCGCGCCTGGGGCGTAAGCCCTGGTCAGGCAGTCGCCAAGCTGGTCGAGCACTTCCAGCTACCGGAAGCGGCGCGCACTTCCGGGACGCCTGCCCGCCGGGTTCCCGTGCACGCGATCTACAACGGTAAGCGGATCGATGGTGAGTACGACCCCGCCACCCAGGCCATCTTCGTGGCCGACGGCCCCGCTGCCGGGAACCACCGGACCCCCAGCGGTGCGGCCGCCGCCGTACTGAAGGCCCTGAACAATAAGGTCAAGCCCAACCGGAACGGCTGGAGCTTCTGGACCGTCAACGAGACCGGTCAGCTCTTGCAGTCCCTCCGCCGCAAGTAAGTCGATCTTCCTCAAAAAATCAGGCTGAGGACACTTGACATGCACGAGTAGTTCCTGTACCGTCATGGATTCGGTCGGCACCTTGCCTTCCGATCCGCGACGGAAGGGGAGCCGTACTTGCAGCACGATCCTGATCCCTTGTTCACCCAGCGGTCCGCACTCGTCCTCCTGTTGGGCCTGCTGGTGGGCACCGGGGCAGCGATTCTCACCGTGCGGGCAGGATCCAGTCCTGACGCGGCCGTGCTCTGCGGCGGCGGCGCCTTCGGAGGCGCCGTCATCTTCTTCAACGCGACCATCGCCTAGCCGGGCCAGGCCAGGCCAGCGGACGGGCGATCTCAGCGCGGGTACCGGGCCAGCCAGCCCGGGGACGAGCCCGTGGGGCCGTGCAGGGCGGGGCCCTGGGTCATCTCCATCGCGAAGTCGTCCGCCAGGGTCAGGAGGGCGGGGCGGCCCTCCAGTTCGGCCAGCCAGGCCGGGGGCAGGGCCGTCTCGCCGTGCAGGGTGCCGAGCAGGCCGCCGGTGAGGGCGCCGGCCGCGCCGGAGGGGCCGTCCTGGTTCACGGCCAGGCACAGTCCGTGCCGTACGTCCTCGCCGACCAGCGCGCAGTAGACGGCCACGGCCAGCAGTCCCGGCGCGGTGCCGTCCCCGGCCAGTTCCGCCACCCGGGCCGGTCCTGGCATGCCCTGGCGGACCGCGCCCAGCGCGTGCTTCAGGGCGTCGGACACCGGCTCGTGTCCCGGCCGCACGGCGAGCAGCGCCAGCGCCTTCTGCACGGCGCCGTCGAGCGCGTCGCCGCGGGCCAGGGCGTGCACGATCACGGCGTACGCGCCCGCCGCGAGGCAGGCCGTGGGGTGGCCGTGGCTCTGCACCGCGCACTCCACGGCGAGCTGCACCACCAACTGCGGCTCCCAGCCGACGAGCAGCCCGAACGGCGCGGACCGCGCGGCGGCCTCCGGGCCCGTCTCCGCGGGGTTCTTGGGCGCCTCCACCGTGCCCATGACGGTGTCGCCGAAGCCGCCGAGCAGGGAGCGCGGCGGGTCCCGGCGGACGTACAGCCACTCCTCGCGGGCCAGCCAGCCGTCCTCCTCGCGCCGCTCGTCGGGGCCCCAGTCCCGCTGGGTGGCGGCCCAGCGCAGGTACGCCCGGTGCAGATCGGTCGGCGGATGCCAGGCGCCCGCGTCGCGCCGCACCTGCGCCCGGATCAGCCCGTCGACGGTGAACAGGGTGAGCTGGGTGAGATGGGTGACGGCGCCCCGGCGCCCGTACGCGGGCACGAGGTCCACGACGCCCTCGGGGCCGTGCGCCTCCCGGAGCGCGCCGAGGTCCAGCCCGTCCACCGGCGCCCCGAGCGCGTCCCCGAGCGCCACCCCGAGCAGCGCGCCCCGCACCCGGCCGCGGAAGTCCTGCTGTTCGGCCCGCCCCCAGAGGACACCGGACGTCGTACTCACCCAGACCTCCCTCACGGCACCGTCCGTACGTACGACGTTCGGCACTGTAGTCGAACAGGAACGGTCTGTTCAGGGGGTGATCGCGGGAAGCCCTAGGGGACGACCACCACCCGGGTGCCCTTGGTCGCGAAGTCCCACAGGGCCGTGCCGTCCGCCTTGCCGGTGCGGACGCCGCCCGTCTTGATGCCGGAGGCGACCGGCGGCGGCGAGGAGCCATCGACGGCGTTGCTGAAGGCGATGAAGACGCCCGACTTGCCCGCGAAGTACAGGATGTGCTCGATCCGCACCCCGTCGGAGCCCTTCACCGGGTCGGGCTGCCGCTGGGAGATCGCGTAGGCGCCCGGGTCCGGGTTCACCGTGCCCGGCCAGACCGGGAAGGTCCGGGACGGCATGCCGCGCTCGTCCATCAGCCAGACCCGCTTGAGGCCCAGGGAGTAGACGATGCGGTGGCCCGTGCCCGAGTCGGCCGGGGGCGCGGGCGGCGCGGTGTGCCGGGGGGCGGGGGTGTGCGCGGGCGCGCCCGCCGGGGACGACGCGTGCGGGCGGGCCACCGCCGCCGTGGGGTGCGGCCCCCGGTCGGCCTGCGCGGCCAGCACGCCGACGGCGACGACCGCTCCCACGGTGAGCCCGCTGACCCAGGCCCACGAAGGTATTCGGGCAGGCATGGGCACGCATCTCCTCGGCAGTTCGGTCACTCGCCCCCGGCAACGGTGGGCTCATCGTACTGTGGGCGGCCCGCCCGCACGGCTCGGTCCGGCCCGGCTCAGTCCAGTACGGGCAGCAGCTCCGGCAGGTGCCCGTCCGAGGCCGCCGCCGCACGCCGGCGCTCCTCGGGCACCTCGCCGTAGAGCGTGGTGCGCGGCTTCGCGGGCCGGCCCGCCGCCCGCGCCACCTCGACCAGCTCCGCGACCGACTTGTACGAGCCGTACGACGAACCCGCCATCCGGGAGATGGTCTCCTCCATCAGCGTGCCGCCGAGGTCGTTCGCGCCGGAGCGCAGCATCTCGGCCGCGCCCTCGGCGCCCAGCTTCACCCAGCTCGTCTGGATGTGGGGGATGTGCGGGTGCAGCAGCAGCCGGGCCATCGCGGTGACCGCCCGGTTGTCGCGCGCGGTCGGGCCGGGGCGGGCGATGCCCGCGAGGTAGACGGGGGCGTTGGTGTGGATGAAGGGCAGGGTGACGAACTCCGTGAAGCCGCCCGTCTCCTGCTGGATGCGGGCCAGCGTGCGGAAGTGGCCGAGCCAGTGCCGGGGCTGGTCCACATGGCCGTACATCATCGTCGAGGAGGAGCGGATGCCCAGCTCGTGGGCGGTTTTCACGACCTCGATCCAGGTGGCCGTGGGCAGCTTGCCCTTGGTGAGGACCCAGCGGACCTCGTCGTCCAGGATCTCCGCGGCCGTGCCGGGGATGGTGTCCAGGCCCGCTTCCTTCGCCGCGGTCAGCCACTCGCGGATCGACAGACCGGTGCGGGTCGCGCCGTTCACCACCTCCATGGGCGAGAAGGCGTGCACATGCATGCCGGGGACGCGTTCCTTGACCGCCTTCGCGATGTCGAAGTACGCCGTGCCGGGCAGGTCCGGGTGGATGCCGCCCTGCATGCACACCTCCACCGCGCCCACCTCCCACGCCTGCCGCGCGCGGTCGGCGACCTGGTCGAGGGAGAGGGTGTACGCGTCGGCGTCGGTGCGGCGCTGGGCGAAGGCGCAGAACCGGCAGCCGGTGTAGCAGACGTTGGTGAAGTTGATGTTGCGGGTGACGATGTACGTCACCTCGTCGCCCACCGCCGACCTGCGTACGTCGTCCGCGATCCGGCACAGCGCGTCAAGCGCCGGGCCGTCCGCGTGCAGCAGCGCCAGCGCCTCGGGGTCGGTGAGCCGCGTCGGGTCGTCGGCGGCGGTGCGCAGGGCCTGGCGTACGTCCGTGTCGATGCGCTCGGGCGCCATGCCGGGGGCCGCCGCCTCGCGCAGGGCGTCCCAGTCGCCGTAGACCTCGTCGAAGTCGTCGCGGCGGTCGCCGGCGCGGCCCTCGGTGTCGATGGCGGTGTGCAGGTCGGTGCGGCCGGAGGAGGTGAACGCCTCGTCCGGCTCCTGCCAGGGCCGGCCCTGGACGGGGGCGTCGGCGCGGGCAAGGCCGGTGGCCGGGTCGGCCAGGGCGCGCACGTGCGGCAGCAGCCGGGGGTCGAGCCAGGGCTCGCCGCGGGTGACGAACTCCGGGTAGACGCACAGCCGTTCGCGCAGCTCGAAGCCGGCCGCCCGGGACCGCTCGGCGAGCTGGTCGAGCTGCGGCCAGGGGCGCTCCGGGTTGACGTGGTCGATGGTGAGCGGGGAGACGCCGCCCCAGTCGTCGATGCCCGCGCCGATGAGGCGTTCGTACTCCGCGTCCACCAGGTTGGGCGGGGCCTGGAGGCAGGCGGAGGGGCCCATGATGTGCCGGGCGACGGCGACCGTGGCGATCAGGTCGTCCAGCTCCGCGTCCGGCATGCCGCGCATCGCGGTGTCCGGCTTGGCGCGGAAGTTCTGGATGATCAGCTCCTGGACGCCGTGGTAGGCGCGGGCGACCTTGCGCAGCGCGAACAGGGACTCCGCGCGCTCCTCGTACGTCTCGCCGATGCCGATCAGGATGCCGGAGGTGAAGGGGACGGAGGAACGCCCGGCGTCCTCCAGGACGCGCAGCCGGACGGCCGGTTCCTTGTCCGGGGAGCCGTGGTGCGGGCCGCCCGGCTCGGACCACAGCCGGGTCGCGGTGGTCTCCAGCATCATGCCCATGCTGGGCGCGACGGGCTTGAGGCGCTGGAAGTCCGTCCAGGTCAGCACGCCCGGGTTGAGGTGCGGGAGGAGGCCGGTCTCCTCCAGGACGCGGATGGAGACGGCGCGGACGTAGGCGATCGTGTCGTCGTAGCCGTGCGCGTCCAGCCACTCGCGCGCCTCGGGCCAGCGGTCCTCGGGCTTGTCGCCCAGGGTGATCAGGGCTTCCTTGCAGCCGAGCGCGGCGCCGCGGCGGGCGATGTCCAGCACCTCGTCCGGGGACATGAACATCCCGTGCCCGGCGCGGCGCAGCTTGCCGGGCACGGTGACGAACGTGCAGTAGTGGCACTTGTCCCGGCACAGCCGGGTCAGCGGAATGAACACGCTCTTGGAGTAGGTGATGACGCCGGGACGGCCTGCGGCCTCCAGCCCCGCGTCCCGCACCCGGGCGGCGGAGGCGGCGAGGTCCGTGAGGTGCTCGCCGCGCGCCTGGAGCAGCACCGCCGCCTCGGCGACGTCCAGGGCGACGCCGTCCCGGGCCCGTTTGAGGGCGCGCCGCAGGGAGTTCTCGGTGGGGCCGGTTCCGGAGGTCGCGGAAGTCGTCATCCTTCGAGCATACGGAGCCGGTGATCACACCCTGCGTCCCGCGGGGCCGCCCGGCCGCGGCGCGGGCCGCCGCCCCCGGGCCCCGGCCCGCGCCCGCCGATTGGGGAGACGGTGTGCAGGGCTTGTGAGGCAGGCGCGCGGCGGTCTGTGATCGGCGTCTCGCGGAGCTGACGCATCTGCCGTGAACAAGGCAAACTGGCCTCTCGGTTGTGCAAGGTTCGTCAGGGGGCAGCGATGGACGGTGTACCGCGAGTGCCTGAGCAGCGGGGTCCCGAGAGATCGGCGACGCTGCGCTTCAGCGTGCTCGGACCGGTGCGCGCCTGGCGCGGGCCGGCGCCGCTCAGCACCGGCTCCCCCCAGCAGCGCGCCCTGCTCGCCGCGCTGCTGCTGCGCGAGGGGCGCACGGCGACCGCGGCCGAGCTGATCGACGCGCTGTGGGGCGAGGACCCCCCGTCGCAGGCGCTGGCGGCGGTCCGGACGTACGCGTCCCGGCTGCGCAAGATCCTGGACGCGGGCATGCTGGTCAGCGAGTCGGGCGGGTACGCGGTACGGGGCCTGGGCGAGGGCGCGCTGGACGTGGCGGCGGTCCAGGACCTGGCGGCCGGGGCGGAGAAGGCGCGGGCCGGCGGCGACCTGTGCCGGGCCCGCGCGCAGTTGCGGCGCGCGCTGGACCTGTGGGACGGCGAACCGCTGGCCGGGCTGCCGGGACCGTACGCCGAGGCGCAGCGGGCGCGCCTTGAGGAGTGGCGGCTCCGGCTCCTCGAAAGCTGCCTGGACATGGACCTGGAGCAGGGCTGCCACGCGGAGGCGGTTTCGGAGCTGACCGCGCTGACGGCGGCGCACCCGCTGCGCGAGCGCCTGCGCGAACTGCTGATGCTGGCGCTCTACCGCAGCGGACGGCAGGCGGAGGCGCTGGCGGTGTACGCCGACACCCGCCGTCTGCTCGCCGACGAACTGGGCGTGGACCCGCGCCCCGAGCTGCGCGAACTCCAGCAGCGGATCCTCCAGGCCGACCCCGCGCTGGCCGAGCCGTCCGCCCCGGCGGCCGAACCGGCGGCGGCACCGGTGCGGCCCGCTCAACTGCCCGCCACCGTCCCGGACTTCACCGGCCGGGCCGCGTTCGTCGTCGAGCTGAGCGAGGTGCTGGCGTCGGCGGACGGCCGGGTGATGGCCGTATCGGCGCTGGCGGGCATCGGCGGGGTCGGCAAGACGACGCTCGCCGTGCACGTGGCGCACCAGGCGCGGGCCGCCTTCCCCGACGGCCAGCTGTACGTCGACCTCCAGGGCGCCGGGCAGCGCGCGGCCGAGCCGGAGACGGTCCTCGGCTCGTTCCTGCGCGCCCTGGGCACGCCTGACTCGGCGGTCCCGGACTCCCTGGAGGAGCGGGCGGCGCTGTACCGCTCGGTCCTGGACGGCCGCCGGGTCCTTGTGCTGCTGGACAACGCGCGGGACGCGGCCCAGGTCAGGCCGCTGCTGCCGGGCACGGAGGGCTGCGCGGCCCTGGTCACCTCCCGGGTGCGGATGCTGGACCTGGCCGGCGCGCATCTGGTCGACCTGGACGTGATGAGCCCGGAGGAGGCCCTCCAGCTGTTCACGCGGATCGTCGGCGAGGAGCGGGTGGGCAGCGAGCGGAAGGCCGCCCTGGACGTGGTGGCCGCCTGCGGTTTCCTGCCGCTGGCCATCCGTATCGCCGCGTCCCGGCTGGCGGCCCGCCGCACCTGGACGGTGTCGGTGCTGGCGGCCAAGCTCGCCGACGAACGCCGCCGCCTGGACGAACTCCAGGCCGGTGACCTCGCCGTCAAGGCGACCTTCGAACTGGGCTACGGCCAGCTGGAGCCGGCCCAGGCCCGCGCCTTCCGCCTGCTCGGCCTCGCGGACGGCCCGGACATCTCCCTGGCGGCGGCAGCGGCCGTACTGGACCTGCCGGTGGAGGGCACCGAGGACCTGCTGGAATCCCTGGTCGACACCTCGCTGCTGGAGTCGGCGGCGCCGGGCCGCTACCGCTTCCACGATCTGGTCCGCCTCTACGCCCGGGCGTGCGCGGAGCGCGACGAGCAGCCGCCGGGCGAGCGGGACGCGGCGCTGTCGCGGCTGCTGGACTTCTACCTGGCCACGGCGGCCGGGGTGTACGCGATCGAGCGGCCGGGCGACCGGCTGGTGGAGCACCTGCGGCCGACCCGGTACCCGGGCCTGGCCTTCGAGGAGCGGCACGCGGCCCAGAACTGGCTGTACGCCGAGGCGAACGCGCTGCTGGCCTGCGTACGCCGGTCCACCCGGCCGGAGTTCCTCGGCCGGGCCGTCGACACGCTGTGGGCGTCCGTGGACCTCGCGGAGTCCGGCACCGACTCCAAGGCGTACGAGAGCGTGGCGTCGGCGCTGCGGGACGCGGCGGAGGACGGCGCCGACCCCCGGGCCGAGGCCCGCGCCCTGATCTCCCTGGCCTATGTGCACCACATCACCGGGCGCTTCGACCCCGCGGTGCGGGCCGCCGAGCGGGCGGCCCGGCTCAGCGCCGGCACCGATCCGCTGGCCGCCTGCTGGGCGGACAACACGCTCGGGGTGATCGCGCTCTACCAGAACCGGTACGAGGACGGCGAGGCGCAACTCACCCGGGCCATCGAGGGGTTCCGCGCCTGCCTGGACCGGGCCGGCGAGGCGAGCGCGCTGTGCAACCTCTCCCGCATCCACCTGGCCACCGGGCGCACCCACAGCGCGGTGTCGCTGGCCCAGCAGGGCACCGACATGTACGACGCCATGGGGCACGCCCTCAAGGGCGCCAACGGCCGTTACGCGCTGGGGCTCGCGCTCACCCAGAGCGGCAGGCCGGCCGAGGCGGCGGCCCGCCTCCAGGAGGCGCTGGCGGTGTTCCAGGACAGCCGCCAGCGGCTGTGGGAGGGGATGGCGCTGTTCCGGCTGGCCGAGGTGGACCTCGCCGCCCGGCGGCCGGCGCAGGCCGCCGCCAACGCCGAACTGGCCCTCGGCATCCTGCGCGACATCGGCGGCGACTGGCGCCGCGGGAACGTGCTCGTCGTCCTCGGCCGCGCGCTCGAAGGCATCGGCCAGAGCGGCCGCGCCCGGGTCTGCTGGCAGGACGCGCTCACGCTCTACGAGACCTCGGACGCCCCGGAGACGGAGACGGTCCGCGCCTTGCTCAATCCGCTCGCCGTGGCCTGAACCGGGGCCGGTGGGGCGGTGGCTTGGGGCCGGTGCGGCGGCCGGGGCCGGTGGGGCTTCCGAGGCCGGTGGGGCTGCTGGGGCGTTCATCGTTTGTTTATCGGTGTCCGGCAGTCTCGTCGTGTCGTTCCGTCGCGTCGGGGGGCAGGCGGAGCGGTCCAGGGCCGTGGCATAGGGTGAACGGCCCATCCCCGCCCGCCCGGAGACTCACGGGGGAGTCACCGGGCGGGCGGCTCGATCACCGAACCGGAACCAGACGGGGAAGCAGCGACATGAGCGACGAGAAGAGCAGCACGGACAACATCCACGCGACCGGCACCAAGCCGGGCACGGTCAGCACGAACAACATCCACGCCACCAGCGAGCCGCTCGCCACCCCGAACCCGCTCAAGGCGGAGGAGGAGACCGGCGGCGCGAGCACGGACAACATCCACGCGACGGACGAGAAGGCCTGACCGACTTTCCCGGCACGGGGGACCGGCCGCGGCGGCACCGGGGGGAGCCGCCGCGGCCGACGTGTGTCCGCTCCACGCAGGGTGACGGACAAGTCGCGCGGCGCCGCCGGAGCGCGTACGCCGAAGGCGACACAGGCTGCGCGTACGCAACGGGCGAACGGCGGTGATGAGTCGTGCCCGCACGCAAGGACCCCGACGCGTCGGCGAACGTCCCTTCCTTCTGCCCTTCTACGGCGCGGAGTCGCGCTTCACGAGGGAACCGGCCGGACTGACGCGCGAACAATTGGTGGCCCGTCACGTCGTGCGGGACGTTCCCGTGCCCTTCTCCGCGTCCAGGGCGTAGACGCAGCGGTCCTTGCTGCAGGCGTAGACGACGCCGTCGCGGACCACCGGGGAGCCGGTGATCTCGCCGCCGGTGGCCAGCTTCCAGCGCAGCCGGCCGTCGTCGGCCTTGAGGGTGTAGAGGAGGTGGTCGGTGGAGCCGAAGTGGATGCGGCCCTCGGCGACCGCCGGGGAGCCGACGATCTCGCCGCCGGACTGGAAGCGCCACTTGGGCGTGCCGGTGACCGCGTCCAGGGTGTAGAGGCCCTTGCCGCTGCCCACGTGCACGTGTCCGGCCACCACCAGCACCGGGTCGACGGAGGACCGCGCCTCGGTGGCGATGCGCCAGCGGTCGCGGCCGTCGGTGGCGTCCAGGGCGTAGACGGTGCCGAGGTAGTCGGCGAGGTACACGCCACCGCCGGTGACCGCCGGGCCCGGGGCGAAGGCGGGCGGGGAGAGGAAGACCGCGGGGGCCTCGAAGTGCCAGCGGACCCGGCCGCTCGCCACGTCCACGGCGAGGACCCGGGTGCCGGCGCAGACGTAGACGTAACCGTCGGGCGCGGGCGTGATGCGGACGGGCACACCGCCGCAGGAGGCCGCGTCGCCGATGGGATAGGACCAGCGCTCCTCGCCGGTGCGGGCCTCCAGGGCGCGCAGCCGGGCGTCCTGCCAGACGTAGACCGTGCCGTCGTGCAGGGCGGGGCCGGCCTCGGGGGACTCGAAGTCGGTCTGGCAGCCGGTGATCTCCCACAGCTTCTGGCCGCCGGCCGCCTCCCGGGCCTGGACGCCGCCGCCACGGGTGCCGGTGACGACCGTGCCCCGCTCGGCCTTGACCGTGTACACCCAGGCGTCGGTCTGGAGCCGCCACCGGTCGGCGCCGTCGCGGGCGTCCAGGGCGAACAGGGTGGGCCCGTCGGAGGCGTGCACCCTGCCGTCGGCGACCGCCATCGACCAGGCCACGTCCCGGGTCTTGAAGCGGCGGCGGCCGGTGGCCACGTCGAGGGCGTGCACCTCGAAGGAGGTGACGTAGACGAGGTCGCCGGCGACGGCCGGGGTGCCCCAGACGTCGTTGGACATGCGGAACCGCCAGGGGCGCCAGCCGGGCGCGGTCTCCGGCGCAGCGGAAGGCGCGGGCGGGGCCGCCGGTACGGCGGGGTCGGCGCCGCCCGTGCCGGGGCGCGGCCGGGACCAGGTGGCGACCAGGCCCGCTTCCGGCGGCGGCGCCTGCACGGCGGCGGCGCGGGCGTCGGCGACGCGCGGGCCGGGACCGATGGGCACCTGGGCGCCGGCCAGCCGCACCGGGCCGGTGTCGGGGGCGCCGACGGGGGCGGGCATCGCGGGCAGCGGCGGCGCGGTCGCCGGGACGACCGGGGCGTAGGAGGGCGGGGGCGGCGGCGGTACGGGCGGCCGGACGGCGGCTCCGGGGCCGTTGCCCCGGTCGCCGCCGGGGCCGGGCGCGGTGAGGTGCACGGCGGTCCGGCCGCCGCGGCGGGACTCGATCAGGCCCACCGCGGGCTCGGGCAGCCAGGCCGAGGCGGTGCCGCTGTCGTCGGAGCCGGAGCCGAAGAGGTGCGGGGCGAGCTGGGCCTGGAGGTCGGCGGGGGTGGGGCGGGCCGCGATCTCCATCTGCATGCACGCCTCGATCAGCGGGCGCAGCTCGTCGGGCAGCCCTTCCAGGTCGGGGCCCTCGCGCAGCAGCATGAAGACGGTCTCGACCGGGTTGGCGCCGTGGAAGGGCGGGTGCCCGGTGGCGGCGAAGACCAGCATCGAGCCGAGCGAGAAGACGTCGCTGGCCCCGGTGACGCTGCGGGAGTCCTTGGCCTGCTCGGGGGACATGTAGGCGGGGGTGCCGACGGCGACGTTCGTCATGGTCAGACGGGTGTTCGAGACACCGGAGGCGATACCGAAGTCGATCACCCGCGGGCCGTCCTCGACCACCAGCACGTTCGACGGCTTCAGGTCGCGGTGGACGAGTCCGGCGCCGTGGATGGACTGGAGCGCCTCGGCCACGCCCGCCGCCAGCCAGCGCACCGCCTGCGCCGGGAGCGGGCCGCACTCGGTCACTATCTCTTCGAGGGAGGGCGCGGGCACATAGGCGGTGGCCAGCCAGG
Source organism: Streptomyces sp. NPDC047017 (assembly GCF_040644175.1). NCBI lineage: Bacteria > Bacillati > Actinomycetota > Actinomycetes > Kitasatosporales > Streptomycetaceae > Streptomyces > Streptomyces sp. NPDC047017. The sequence goes on from NZ_JBEYVW010000002.1 coordinate 278,046, forward strand.
GCACGGCCGCGCGCGGGTCGGCGTCGACGACCGCCGCGGTGTAGAAACCGGAGACCGCCCGCGCGGCCTCGACCTCGCGGGTGAAGCGGACCCGGAACAGCTGGTCCTCGGCCAGTTCGGTGCGGACCGTCTTGATCGCCACCCGCCGGCCGGACGCCGAGCGCGCGAGATAGACCAGCCCCATGCCGCCGGCTCCCAGCCGTCCCAGCACCTCGAACGGCCCGATCCGCCGCGGATCGTGCTGCGTCAGCTGATCCACCACTTGCCTGCCACCTCCCCGTACGGGCCGCGTCACCTCCGTGTGCGCGCGGCCCCCGTGCAGCGTCTCACCACCGCACCGCCGTGGCGGCACGCACTCCGATTCTTCCTGGCCGCGGCACTGGTTGCGAACCCGCCGACGAATCGGGATGTCCTTCCGCAAACCCGGCGCAAAACGCCGGTTCCCGGCCGCGGCGGCGGTCTCACCGCTCCAGTACGGCGAAGGACGCCCCCTGATTGTCGACGACGACCGCCACCGTGCCATAGGACGTCTCGAAGGGCGACACCTGCACCCGCCCGCCCAGCCGCCCGACCGCGTCGAGGGCGGCCCCGGTCTCCGCGACCTCGAAGTGGACGAGGAAGTGCGGCGGCATCTGCGCGGGGAAGACGTCCGCGACCGGGGCCCGGCCGAAGTCGGGGCGAGAGGGGCCGCCGAAGAGGGCCTCGTGGAAGAGGCCGCTGTAGAAGGCGTCGGCGGACTCGGTGTCGCGGGTGTAGAGCTGGGCCCAGCCGAAGGCGCCCGGCCGGTGGCGGCGGCCGAAGCCGGCGTGCCGGCCCGGCTCCCACAGGCCGAACACCGCGCCCTGCGGATCGGCGGCCAGCGCGGCCGTGCCGTACGGGCCGATCCGCCGGGCCCCGCCGACCGCCTGGCCGCCCTGGCCCTGGATGCGCCCGGCCAGCGCGCGGGCGTCCGGGGTGGCGAAGTACACCGTCCAGACGGTGGGCATCCGGCCGTCCGACTTGGGGGTGAGCGCGGCCACGGGCTCCCCGTCCAGCAGGGCCACGACGGAGCCGCCGTACGCCTCCTTCGCCGCGAAGGTCCACCCGAAGAGCCCACCGTAGAAACGCTCCCCCGCGGCGACGTCGGGAAGCTGCGCGTCCACCCAGCAGGGGACGCCCTCTGTGCACGCGGATGCCCTGTTTTCGGCCATGCCGTCAAAGTAGCCGGGTCTTCCGCAGCCCGCAGACCAGGCACACCAGCCGCTCGCCGCCCGCGCACCCCATTTGCAGTCGGCCGAATCGCGCTCCCATCACCCCTCGGTAAGCTGACGACATGACAGGACAAGTGCGGACCGTCGACGGCCGTGTGGCCGGGCGGCGCGGGCAGGCGACCCGGCAGAAGCTGCTCGACTGCCTCAGCGAGATGCTCAGCTCCTCCCCCTACCGCGACGTCAAGGTCATCGACGTCGCACGGAAGGCGGGCACTTCGCCCGCCACCTTCTACCAGTACTTCCCGGACGTCGAGGGCGCCGTCCTGGAGATCGCCGAGCAAATGGCGGCCGAGGGCGCGGGCTTGGCCTCGCTGCTCGAAGGCAGGTCCTGGGCCGGCAAGGCGGGCTGGCAGACCGCGCAGGAACTCGTGGACGGGTTCCTGGAGTTCTGGCGCCGCAACGACGCGATCCTGCGCGTGGTCGACCTCGGGGCCGCCGAGGGCGACAAGCGCTTCTACAAGCTGCGGATGAAGATCCTGAACTCGGTGAACGGCTCCCTCGCGGATTCGGTGGCCGAACTCCAGTCCAAGGGCAGGGTCGACAAGGACGTGAACCCGGCCGCGATCGCCGGTTCGCTGGTCGCGATGCTCGCGGCGGTCGCCTCGCACCAGAAAGGATTCACCTCCTGGGGCGTGAAGCAGGCCGAACTGAAGCCGAACGTCGCGCTCTTGGTGCACCTGGGCGTCACCGGGAAGAAGCCGACGAGATAGCCGTGCCCCCCGGCCCCGCTCGCTGACGGCGGCCTCGGGTCCCAAGTCCTGTCAGACAGGCGGCGGTCCACTCCCGTGGGCCGCCGCCTGTCGCGCTGAGGGGGCCGCGCGGCACCCGGGGCGCGATACTCAGGGCGCGATACTCGGATCATGCACAAGGATCTGCACGAACTGCTGAGGTCGCTGCGCGTCTGGGACCCGGAGGTCACCCGGCTGCCCCCGTTCGACCCCGCCGCCGCGCCCGGCGCTCCCCTGCCCCTGTTCGCCGAGTGGTTCGCCGAGGCGGTGGCCGCCGGTGAGCGCGAGCCGCACACCATGTCCCTGGCCACGGCCGACGCGGAGGGCCTGCCGGACGTGCGGATCGTGATGCTGCACGGCGCCGACGAGGAGGGCTGGTCCTTCGCCACCCACGCCGACAGCCGCAAGGGCCGCCACCTGGCCGGCCGCCCGTACGCGGCGCTCGCCTTCTACTGGCCCGCCCTGGGACGCCAGGTCCGCGTCCGGGGCCCGGTCACCACCGCCCCGCCCGAGCAGGCACGGGCGGACCTGCACGCCCGCTCGGCCGGAGCGCTGGCCGCCGCGCTCACCGGCCGGCAGAGCGAGGTCCTGCACTCCCCCGGCGAACTGGCCCGCGCCTCGGAGTCGGCCTGGGACCGGGCCCGGCGCGAACCGGACGCGGTCGCCCCCACCTGGACCCTGTACCGGCTGCGCCCCGCCGAGGTCGAGTTCTTCCAGGGCGACGCCCACCGCCGCCACGTACGCCTGCGCTACCGGCACACCGCCGAGGGGTGGGTCAGCGAGCTGCTGTGGCCGTGAGGGGGACGCGGACTGGTCACTCCGGTCGCTCGGAGAAGCCGTGCACCGCGAAGTCCGACACCGGCCGGTAGCCGATCCGCTGGTACAGGGCGTTGCTGGTCGGGTTGGCGAGGTCGGTGAAGAGCAGCACCTCGGCCGCGCCCGCCGCCAGCGCCGCCCGGCTCGCCTCCGCCGTGACGGCGCCCGCGTAGCCCCGGCGGCGCAGGTGTGCCGGTGTGTAGACGGCGTTCACCCGTACCTGCCCGGCGACCAGCGGGGACCGGCCGGCCATGGCGACCGGGGTGCCGTCCGGCAGCTCCCAGAGCAGGATGTCCGCGCGTACGACGCGTTCGTCCGCCCACTCCTCCGGGTCCCGGGCGGCCGGTTCCCCCACGCCGGCGCAGAACTCCACGTACCAGCGGGCCAGCAGCTCGCCGTCCGCCGCGCCCGCCGTCCGCGCGCGGCCGGGCGGTTCCGGGCTGGGCACGGTCAGCCCGGCCAGCCGGTACAGCCGCAGCCGCTTGCCGAGGCTGCTCGCGGCGCCGGTGCGGCGCTGCCAGGCGGCGGCGAACGCGGCGGCGGTGTCCCGGTCGGCGTTGACACCGGTCAGGCCGGCGCCGGGCACTTCCCGGGCGGACAGCTGCCCGGCCAGCGCGTCGGCCTGTTCCCCGGTCAGCGGGGTGAGGACGAGCGGGTGCGGCGGGGTGCGCAGGAAGGCCGCCGCCACGCCGTGCCCGCCGTCCCCCGGCAGAACGCCGAACTCGGGCACGGCGCCGCCGTATATACGGCCGCCACGGGCGCGCAGATTCTCCGTGACGGTCAGCTGCACGGTGTGCGTCGCGGGCCGGGAACGCAGGAACAGCCCGGCGCGGGCGAGGAAGTCGCCGAGATCCTGGGTGAGGTACCAGTCGTCGAGAGGCATGCCTCATCGTTCCGGCCGGCGGGCGGCGACGCCTCTGGTTTTTGAGCGGGGTGGGCGGGGCGAGGACGGGCTGGGCGGGGGGGGCAGGCAGGCCGGGCGGGGGCCGGGTCAGGAGGCCGGACCAGGCGGCCGGGCCGGACTGGGCGGGTCAGGAGGTCGGACCAGGCGGCCGGACCAGGTGGCGCGGCGACGCCTCCGGTTTTCACCGGGCCAGGCGGCCGGGCCAGACGGCCGGGCCAGGTTAGGCCGGGCCAGGTTAGGCCGGGCCGAGCGGGGCCGAGCCGAGTGGCGCGGCGACCCCTCCGGATTCCATCGGGCCGAACCGGGCGGGGACGGGTCGGGCGGCCGGACCGGCCGAGGCCAGGGCGGGGCCGGGCCCGGCCGGTCAAGGGCGCGCCGGTCAAGGACGGTCAGGGTGCCCCGGGTTCCGGGTCCGTGGACAGGCGGGCGTGCAGGTGGCAGTCGCGGAAGGCGTCGTGGCGGCCCGCCTCCCACATCGCGCCGCGCAGGGTGCCCTCGTAGGGGTAGCCGCACCGCGCGGCGATCCGGCAGGACGCCTCGTGGCCCAGGGCGTGGTCCAGCTCCAGCCGGTGCAGGCCGAAGTCGGTGAACGCCCAGCGGGTGGCGAGGAGCAGCGCCCGCGCGGCGACGTTGCGGCCACGGGCCTCGGGCAGCACCCAGTAGCCGACCCGGCCCGACCGCATGGGGCGGCTGACGACCCCCAGGCCGAGGTGGCCGAGCGTGGCGCCGCTCGCCTCGTCCGTGACGCGGAACGGCATGCCCGTGCCGTCGGCGGCGGCCCGCACGTGCGCGGCGAGCGACGTACGGGCGTCGTCCAGGCGCTCGTCGAGGATCAGCGGAGTGTTCCAGCGCCGGAACTCCGGGTCGGACCGGCCGTGCAGCCAGGTCCGCACCTGGGCCTCGGCCCCCGGGTCCCAGCCGCGCAGCACCAGCCCGTGGCCGCGCAGTTCGGGGACGGAGTCGACGGGAAGCGGCGCGGTCGTACCGGCCGCCGGCGGGTCATTGTCATCTATAGGCCACCGGGACATTGTCACCCGGTGGGGCGGGTGAGGTGCAGGGGGGGCGGGGTGTACTGCCCCGGTACGACGCCGGACGGCACCGTACGACGCCGTACGACGCCTTCCGTGATCGCACGTGATCAATCCGCAACCAATTCCGGCCTTGACCGAGACCCATCAAGCGGGTGCGTGGTTACGCTCGCGCTCATGGCCGACCCCACCCCCACCACGCCCGAGCACACCGACCGGCCCGTCTACGTCATCGGCGGCGGACCGGGCGGCCTGGCCGCCGCGTACGCGCTGCGCGCGCGGGGCCTGCGGGCCGTCGTCCTGGAACGGTCCGACCGCGTCGGGGCGTCCTGGCGCGGCCACTACGACCGGCTGCGCCTGCACACCACCCGCCGGCTGTCCGCGCTGCCCGGCCTTGCGATGCCGCGCCGGTTCGGCCGCTGGCCGGCGCGCGACGACGTGGTGCGGTACCTGGAGAAGTACGCCGACCACCACGAGCTGGAGATCGTGACCGGCGTCGAGGTCTCCCGCGTCGAGCCCGCCCCGGACGGCACCGGCTGGCTGCTGCACGCCAGCGGCGGCCGGCGGCTGACCGGCGGCGCGGTGGTCGTCGCCACCGGCTACAACCACACGCCCCGCCTGCCCGACTGGCCCGGCCGCGAGCAGTACACCGGGGAACTCCTGCACGCCCGCGACTACCGCGCACCGGACCCGTACACCGGCCGGGACGTCCTCGTCGTCGGCGCCGGCAACACCGGCGCCGAGATCGCCGTGGACCTGGTGGAGGGCGGGGCCGCGCGGGTCCGGCTGGCCGTGCGCACCGTGCCGCACCTCGTGCGCCGCTCGACCGCCGGGTGGGCCGCGCAGTACACGGGCGTGCTGTGCAGGCGGCTGCCGGTCCCGCTGGTGGACCGGCTCGCCCGGCCGCTGGCGCGGCTGAGCGTGCCGGACCTGTCCGCGCACGGCCTGCCCCGCCCGGACACCGGCCTGTACTCACGGGTCAGGCAGGGGGCGATCCCGGTCCAGGACGTCGGCCTCGTCGACGCCGTGCGCACGGGCCGGATCGAGGTGGTGGCCGCCGTCGAGGGCTTCGCGGACGGCGAGGTCGTCCTCGCCGACGGCACCCGGATCGCGCCGGACGCCGTCATCGCGGCCACCGGGTACGCGCGCGGTCTCACGGAGTTGGTCGGCCACCTCGGAGTGCTGGACGAGCGCGGCAGACCGCTCGTGCACGGCCCGCGCACCGCCGGCACGGCCCCCGGCCTGTACTTCACCGGGTTCACCAACCCCGTCAGCGGCATGCTCCGCGAACTGGCCCTCGACGCACGCCGGATAGCCCGGAAGGCCGCCAAGCACCACGGGAGCGCGCGGGCGGCCCTGGTGCCGGTGTCGGCGTAGCGGGGGCGGGCGGGCGGTCGTACGGCCAGACGCGCGGGCGGTCGTACGGGGGCCGCGCGGGCGGTCACCCGGGCAGACAGCCGCCCGACCTGCCAGACCCGCCGGAAACACGGACGGCCGGGCGGCCGGGCGGCCGACCGCCAGGCCGCCCGGCCATCCGCGCCGTCGTCGCGGCCGTCGCCGTCCTCGCCGTCCTCGCCGTCCTCGCCGTCCTCGCCGTCCTCGCCGTCCTCGCCGTCCTCGCCGTCCTCGCCGTCCTCGCCGTCGTCGCCGTCGTCGCCGTCAGCCCGCGTACGCCGCGAGGGCGCCCGTACGTTCGCCGCCGCGGCGCCGGATGACCAGTGCCATCAGCGCCGCCGCCGCGCACAGCGCCCCCGAGGCGTACCAGACCACGTCGTAGGAGCCGAAGACGTCCCGCGCGACCCCGCCGAGGTAGGCGACGAGGGCGGCGCCGACCTGGTGGGAGGCGAGCACCCAGCCGAAGACGATCGCGCTGTCCTCGCCGTACTGCTCGCGGCACAGGGCGAGGGTGGGCGGCACGGTGGCGACCCAGTCGAGGCCGTAGAAGACGATGAACAGCAGCATCGGCGGGTGCACGCTCGGCGCGAGCAGCATGGGCAGGAACAGCAGGGAGACACCGCGCAGGGCGTAGTAGACGGCGAGCAGCCGGCGCGGTTCGAAGCGGTCGGTGAACCAGCCGGAGGCGATGGTCCCGGCCACGTCGAACACGCCGATGACCGCGAGCAGCGAGGCCGCCGCCGTGACGGGCATGCCGTGGTCGTGCTCGGCGGGCACGAAGTGGGTCTGGATCAGGCCGTTGGTGGAGGCGCCGCAGATCGCGAAGGTGCCGGCCAGCAGCCAGAAGGGGGCGGTGCGGACCGCCGAGAACAGCACGGTCAGGGTCCGGCGGGCGGCCCCCCGTGCCGGTTCCGGCTTGGGCACGAACTCCCGTGCGCCCAGGGGCCGTACGCCGATGTCCGCGGGGTGGTCGCGCAGCAGCACCCAGACGAACGGGATGACCGCGAGGGCGGCCAGGGCCACCGTGACGGCCGCCGGGCGCCAGCCGTGCGACTGGACCGTCCAGGACAGCACGGGCAGGAAGATCAGCTGGCCGGAGGCGGACGCGGCGGTGAGGATGCCGCTGACCAGGCCGCGCCGCACGGTGAACCAGCGCTCGGTGACGGTCGCGGCGAAGGCCAGCGCCATCGCCCCGGTGCCGAGCCCGACCAGCAGGCCCCAGCACAGCCACAGCTGCCAGGCGGCGGTCATCCACACGGTCAGGCCCGAGCCGGCGGCGATCACGGCCAGCGCGCAGGCGACCACCCGGCGGATGCCGAAACGGTCCATCAGCGCGGCCGCGAACGGCGCGGTCAGTCCGTACAGGGCGAGGTTGAGCGAGACGGCGGCGCCGATCGTGCCGCGCGACCAGCCGAACTCGTCGTGCAGCGGGTCGATCAGCAGGCCGGGCAGCGAGCGGAAGGCCGCCGCGCCGATGATCGTGACGAAGGTGACGGCGGCGACGAACCAGGCCCGGTGCACGCGCACGGGGCGCGCGGGCGGCCGTTCGCCGACGCCGGGACGGTCGATCGGGGGTTCCGTTGTCTGGGTCACGTCATAGAGGTTCCGGCACGGGACGCCCGCCATCGAGTGGCCCGAAGGACAGCGTTCGTTAGGATCGGGCCATGGATACGGCCACGGAATTCCGCGCGCACCGCGTCGTCGTGCTCGCCCTGGACGGCCTGCTCCCCTTCGAGCTGGGCATCCCGCACCGGATCTTCGGGCGCCCCCGGGACGCCGGGGGACGGCTCCTGTACGAGGTCGTGACCTGCTCGGTGCGGCCGCCGGGGCCGGTGAACACGGACGCCGACTTCTCGATCGAGGTCGCCCACGGTCCCGAGGCGCTGGCCACCGCCGACACGGTGGTCGTCCCGGCCTCGTACGAGCTGGGCCCGGTCTTCGAGGAGGGGCGGCTGACCGACGAGCTGGCCGCCGCCCTCGCGCTGATCCGGCCCGGCACCCGGCTCGCCTCCATCTGCACGGGCGTGTACGTGCTGGCCGCCGCCGGGTACCTGGACGGGCGCCCGGCCACCACGCACTGGGCCGACGCCGACCGCTTCCAGCGGCTGTTCCCGCGCATCGAGGTCGACGCGGACGTGCTGTTCATCGACGACGGCGACGTACTGACCTCGGCGGGGGTGGCCGCCGGGATCGACCTGTGCCTGCACATGGTGCGCCGCGACCACGGCACCGCGGTCGCCAACGACGTGGCCCGCCGCACGGTGGTGCCGCCGCACCGCGACGGCGGCCAGGCGCAGTACATCGACCGCCCGCTGCCGGACCCGCAGCTGGCCACCACGACCGCCGCCCGCGCCTGGGCGCTGGGCCGTCTCGGCGAGCCGATCCAGCTGCGCGACATGGCCGAGCAGGAGGCGATGTCGGTACGGACGTTCACCCGGCGCTTCCGCGAGGAGGTCGGCGTCAGCCCGGGGCAGTGGCTCACCCAGCAGCGCGTGGAGCGGGCCCGGCATCTGCTGGAGTCCACGGACCTGTCCGTGGACCAGGTGGCGCAGGAGGCGGGGTTCGGCACGGCGCAGTCCATGCGGCAGCATCTGCAGGCGGCGCTCGGGGTGACGCCGACCGCCTACCGGCGCACGTTCCGCATCAGGAGCGGCACCACCACTGCCTGACCGGTCCGGCGGCCCGGCGGCCCGGCGGCCTGGTGGCCCGGCGGCCTGGTGGCCCGGTGGCCCGGCGGCCCGGCGGCCCGGCGGCGGGCCGCCTGTTCTATGGCTCTTCTCACAAAAGGGCGATAACGGAGCTTTCGGTGACGAGGGTCACCGAACCGGACGGCTGTTCTGCCTATGTTCGTACTCCAACTCGTCCCTCACCCGTGCCCCCTCACCCACACCCCCTCACTCGTACCCCCCTCCCCCGTACACAGGAACAGGGCCCCATGCCGAATCGCTCGCGCCCGCTGCCGCGTCCCAGGACCGGCGCCCTTCTCGCCTCCGCCGCGCTGCTGCTGTCCGCGGGCACCCTCGGTGCCGCCGCGCCGGCGCATGCCGCGGGCGCCTCCCGGGTCACCGCGGCCGTGCTCCCGCTGGACGGCGGCGCGGCGCGGCCCACGGTCTACGGCGACGACGTCCCCTACGACACCGCCAGCATCATCAAGGTGGACATCCTCGCCACGGTGCTGCTGCGGGCGCAGGACGCGGGCCGCCCGCTCACCGCCCAGGAGCGCGCCTGGGCGGAGCCCATGATCCGGCACAGCGACAACGCGTCGGCGAACGCGCTGTGGCGGGAGATCGGCGAGGCCCCGGGGCTGGCCGCGGCGAACGAGCGCCTCGGACTGACCGCGACGCAGGGCGGCCCCGGCGCCCGATGGGGGCTGACCCGGACCACGGCGAGCGATCAGATACGGCTGCTGAGCGCGGTGTTCGGCACGGACGGAGCCACTCCCCTGGACGCCGCCTCCCGGAGCTACATCCGGACCCTGATGAACAGCGTCGCGCCCGAGCAGGCGTGGGGTGTGTCGGCGGCCGGCACGGAGACGGTGGCCGCGCTGAAGAACGGCTGGCTGCGGCGCGACGCGTCCGGGCTCTGGGACGTCAACAGCGTCGGGCGGATCACCGTGGACGGTCACCGCTATCTCGTGGCGGTCCTGTCGGACGGCAACTCCTCGATGGACGAGGGTGTCTCGCTGGTCCAGCGGACGGCACGGGCGGCCGTGGCCTCGGCGACGGCCGGGCGCTGACCCCGGCAGCCCCCTCCAGTCGCCCGCCGCCCTTTCCACAGCCTGTGGACGGCTTCCCGGACGGCGGCGTGCCCATGCCCGCCCCGAGCACGGCACCGCACGCCGCCGTCCGGCTCCGGCGCACCGGCCCCACCCCCCTCGCCCCCTGACGGGACCGGCCGGCGCCGACCGCACGACTCACACTCGCCGAGGATTCCGCCACCCGGACCCTCGCCGTCCCCTCACAGCGAATCGCTGCCACAAGCGTGATCAAACGGACACGACACGTCAACAGGCCCTCGGCGAATTACCCGTTATGCCGGGATCGCAACGGGCGCGCACAGAAGCACCCCCGGCGCACGGGCTCCCCCGGAGCGGCGAGGACCGCTCCGGCCGCGCCGCCTACACCGCCTCGTACGTCAGCCCGTGGTACGCCGCGCCCTCGCACGCCGCACCCTTGTAGGCCGTACCGTCGTACGCCGCACTCCCGTACGCCGCGTTCTCGTACACCGTGCCCTCGTACGCCGCGTCCTGGTATGCCGTGCCCTGGTACGCCGCGCTCTGGTACGCCGGTACCGCGCGGCCCGGTTCCTCGCCCGCCGGGGCGTGGCCGCGGCAGGCCGCCGGGGCGGCCGCCGCCACGGGCGGTGCACAGCGGTCCAGTTCGCACCAGATGCGCTTGCCCGCGCCCTCCGCGGTCCAGCCCCAGCGGTCCGCGAGGCCGTCCACGAGGGCGAGGCCGCGGCCGCCCGTGGCCTCGTCGCCCGCGCAGCGCGGCACGGGGGCCCGGGTGCTGATGTCCGCCACCTCCAGGCGCACGGTGGCCGCCTCGGCCGGCGCGCCGGGCAGGAAGAGTCTCAGCACGGCCGGACAGCCGGTGTGCACCACCGCGTTGGTGGCGAGTTCCGAGACGAGCAGGACCAGGGTCTCGGCGAGCGGCTCGTCGGCCGCTATCCCCGACCCCGCCAGCCGCGAACGCGCCCACTCGCGGGCCCGCCCCACCTCAGCGGGGTCGGGCCGGATCTCCAGCTGCACTTGAAGCACCTGCACCGCTCACACCATCCGAACCGGCGGCCCCATGGCCCCGCGCCGCGCGAGGGTCCCGAGCACCGCCATTTTCTGCATGGCCAGAACAACGGCCAGAGCAAGGGTCACGGATTGTGACTCCCTTGCCAGACAGCATGGTTGACGTACCGTCACCGCAACAAGCGCTTCGGGCATATTCCCGCACGAAGGAGTACCTGTGCGGCATACTGTGCGACGCTCGTCGCGGGGAGTCGAACTGGCGGGCGGCGAAGGCCGTCCGACCTTGCGAGCAGCGGCGCGCACCGCCGAATCCGGGGCCGCCTCTGAGGCGACACCGGGACGGCCGGCCCTCGCAACCACTCGCATCCCACCCAAGGTACCGGAGCGGGGCGGCGACTCCGGGACGTGACGGACATCGTCCGGGCCACCATCGGCGGCGACTCTCCGTAACCGGGCGGCGCCACGGTGTGTGATCACCGGACCGGGGTCGCCCCCGTCCGTCCTGATGGGCGATCACCCGCCGGCCGCCTCCCGCGCGGACAGCCGCTCCCCTTCCGCCGCTCCGGCCCGGCGCGGAAATCCGCCGTCGCGCGGGACGGACTCCCAGGTGGGGCGCGCGTGGCCGGGTGCGTGGCCGTGGTCGCCGTACCGTCCGCCGGAGGCGGTGAAGCGCCGGCCGGACACCTCGGCGGGCGCCGGCCGCCCCGCCCGTGCGCCCCCGCCCGCACCGGCGCGCGCCGCACCGCGCACAGGGGCCCTCACGTCGGTCCCCGGCGGCTCCGCCGCCCGCCCGAACTGCTCGCGCGCCCGGGCGTGTTGCGTACGCCGTGCGGGCGGGACCGCGCTACTCGGGCACGGTGAAGTAGCGGGCGAAGGCGGGCACCACGTCCTGCTCGCCCACCTTGCCGTCGCCGTCCGCGTCGAGTGCGGCGGCGATGGTGCTCGCGGTGTCCGCGGGCACGCCCAGCACCCGGAGCACGCGCGCGGTCTCCGCGACGGTCACGGCGCCGTCGCCGTCGGTGTCCGCGACGGCCAGGGCGGCGTGCAGGAAGGGGCGGGCGATCTCCGCGAACCGTTCGGGGTTGTCGCGCAGCCGCTTGACCGCGCCGGTCACGAACTCCTCGCGGGTGATGCGCTGGTCGCCGTCGCGGTCGGCGATCCCGGCCATGCCCTGCCAGAACGCCTCCGCCCCGGCGTACAGGGCCTGGCCCTGGTCACAGCGGGCGGGGCGGTGGAACTCGGTGAGCAGCGCCCTGGCCGCCACGCTGAAGTCTCCGCGGTCGATATGGCCGTTGCCGTCCTGGTCGAAGGTGGCGAACCGGGCCGCGATCCTGCGCTCGTACTCGCTGCTCACCATGTCTTCTCGGGCCGCCTCACGTCGGGGGTTGCGTCTGGCAGGGAGCGTACGACGCGGAAGGCCGCCCGGCGACGGGAAAGTGACGGTTGTGCCAAGGACGGGGGAATTCCGAACGCGGGTGCGATTGCGGTACGGCGGCGGTAGCCGTAGCGGTACGGCGGAGGCTCAGGCGGACAGGGGTTCGTCGTCCAGTGCCGCGGCGAGGTCCGGATAGACGTCGAAGAGACGGCGTACGCCGAGCGCGCCGAGCACCCGGTTGACGTGGGAGCCCTCCTCGGCGCCGCCGGCCGGCAGGATCAGCCGCAACCGGCCCTGGCAGGAGCGGATCAGCCGGCGGCCGGCGATGAGCACGCCGACACCGCTGGAGTCGCAGAAGAAGACGTCGGAGAGGTCCAGCACGAGGTCGTGGCGGCCCTCGGCCACCACCTCGTGGATGCGCTGGCGCAGCGCCGGCGAGGTCACGAGGTCCAGTTCGCCCGCGACCCTGAGCACACTCCACTCGCCCCGTTGGCCGCCGGTCACCTTCAACACCACGGTCCGTCCTCCGCTCGCCGGATCTTCCCCGGAACCGCCCGGAAACGGAAGCAGTTCCTACGCTTCTTTCCGCGCGGCTGCCCAGCGGCCGTTCCCCCAAACACCGCACCACAAACCGGGGCTGTTTCTCGGGGGACTTATTTCAGTCATATGCAAATCTGTTCGATCTCAAGTGATCACACGCGATCGTTCTCAATCCACGACGTGATCCAAAAACAAAGGGGTAAGCGCACCAGCAGAAGGGGGCGCACATTGCCACAAAGGGGCGTACGCCGTCGGACGTGCCAACTACATTCGAGGAGACCAGGCAGACACGCTGGACCAGCAACGGACCGGAACGGCTGCACGGCACGGCCGGGCGTGGAGGGGGTCGCATGACGCGGACGGACGCACCACCCCGCTGGGACCACTGGATGCACCGGCGGCTCGTCCAGGGAGAGGCGGCCGCCCTCGGTGAGCTGTACGACCGGTTCGGCCCGCTCGTGCACGGCCTGGCCCACCGGGTCCTCGGCGCGGACCGGGCCGCCGACGCCCTCACCCGCGAGGTCTTCGCCCACGTCTGGCAGCACCCCGGCGCCTACGACCCCGATCTCGGCCCGCTGCGCCCCTGGCTGACCGGCCTGACCCGCCGCCTCGCCGTACGGCGCCTGCGCGCCACCGCGGCCGCCGGCCTCCCGGAGAGCGGCGCGGACGTGCCCGGGGAACTGGAGGACAGGGTGCGCCGCGCCTCCGTCGCCGCCCGCGCCGACTCCCTCGTCCACTCCCTGCCCGTCCCGCTGCGCGCCGCCCTGGAGCTGGCCTACTTCCAGCGCCGCGACTACCGCCGTACCGCCGCCGAACTCGGCATCACCGAGGACGAGGCGCGCCGCCGGCTCCGCCTCGGCCTGCGGCTGCTGTCCACCGCCCGCAACACCGGCGGCTCCGGCGCACCGCCCGGCCCGGGGACGCCGGCATGAGCGGCGCGGACGGCGGGCCGCCGGCCACGGCGGGGCGACCGGCGACGGACCGCGCCGCCCCGCCGCATCACGTCCTGAAGTCGCTGCTCGGGGCGTGGGCGCTGGCCGCCTGCCCGGCCGCGGAGGCGGCGGCCGTCGAGGAGCACCTGGGCGGGTGCGGCGACTGCGCGCGGGAGGCGCGGCTGCTGCGGGAGGCGGTCGGCCTGCTGCACCGGCCCGACAGCCTCGACCTCGATCCGGCCCTGCGCGGCCGCGTCCTGGAGAGCTGCCTGGAGCGCCGCCCGCCGCGTGTCCCGGTGCCCGGCTGGGCGGCGCCCTACGACGCCGAGACCGCGCGCCTGGACGCGCTGCTCCAGGACATGGGGGACACCGAGTGGCACGCGCCGGTGCGGCTGCGCTGGTTCGACGGCGGGCGGGCGACCAGCCGCCGTACCACCGTCGCGGGGGTCATCACGCATCTGACCAGCGTCGACGGGCTGGTGGCGGTCGCGCTCGGGCTGCCGGACCCGCTCGGTGAGGTGCCGCCCCGCACGGTGACGCCCGCGGACCGCACCGAGGCGTACTGGCGGGTCCCGCGCGTGCCGCCCATCCGCTCGGTGCGGGCGCCCTGGCGGGAGCAGGCGCACGCCTTGGTGCGCACGGCGTCAGCCGCCGACGCGGGCGAGGGAGCGGGCACGGGCACGGGCGCGGGCCAGGCCGCGGGGGACGGCGGGCCGGCGGTGCCGTACGGCGGCTTCGAACTGCCGCTGCGGGACGCCCTGCTCGACCGGGCCTTCGAGTGCTGGGTGCACGCGGAGGACATCGCCGAGGCCGTGGACTATCCCTACGATCCGCCCGCCCCGCGCCATCTGCACCAGCTGATCTCCCTGGCGGCCCGGATGCTGCCGGGCGCGCTGGCCGCGCGGCGCCGGGCCGGGCTCGCCGCGCCCGCCCGCACCCGGCAGCTGGTGACCGCGGGCGAACCCGGCCGCAGCCTGCGGCTGGAGATCGAGGGGCTGGGCGGCGGCGAGTGGCTGATCCCGCTCGACGCACCGGGCGCGGCGGGCTCCGCGGAGCACGAGGTGGCCCATGTGGCGCTGGACGGCGTGGAGTTCTGCCGGCTCGCGGCCGGTCACATCGCCCCGCGCGAGGCGGCGGCCGGCCGGCTCGGCGATCCGGAGGCGATCACCGAGGTGCTGTACGCGGCGGCGTCACTGAGCCGGATGTGAGCCCACCCGAGCCCCGGCGCGCCGGCGCACGGTGCGCCGCTGCTACGCGAACACCACCGTGCGGCGGCCGTTGAGCAGGATGCGGTGCTCGGCGTGCCACTTCACCGCGCGGGCCAGCGCCTGGCACTCCACGTCCCGGCCGATGGCGACGAGCTGGTCCGGGGTGACGTCGTGGCCGACCCGCTCGACCTCCTGCTCGATGATCGGGCCCTCGTCGAGGTCGGCGGTGACGTAGTGCGCCGTCGCGCCGATCAGCTTCACGCCCCGGGCGTGCGCCTGGTGGTACGGCTTGGCGCCCTTGAAGCTCGGCAGGAAGGAGTGGTGGATGTTGATGATCCGGCCGCTGAGCTGCTTGCACAGGTCGTCCGAGATGACCTGCATGTAGCGGGCGAGGACGACCAGTTCGACGTCCTCCTCGCGGACGAGTTCGAGGAGGCGCGCCTCGCTCTCGGCCTTGGTGTCCCGGGTCACCGGGATGTGGTGGAAGGGGATGTCGTACGACCCCACCAGCTCGGCGAAGTCGGTGTGGTTCGACACCACCGCGGCGATCTCGACGGGCAGCGCCCCGATCCGGGCCCGGAAGAGCAGGTCGTTCAGGCAGTGCCCGAACCTGCTCACCATCAGCACGACGCGCATCTTCTCGCCGGCCCGGTGGATCTGCCAGTCCATCCCGAAGGAGTCACCGACCGCCGCGAAGCTGGCGCGCAGCTTGTCCACGGTCACCGGCGCCTCGGCGGAGAAGTGGACGCGCATGAAGAACAGTCCCGTGTCCTGGTCACCGAACTGCTGACTGTCCACGATGTTGCAGCCGGTCATGAACAGGTAGCTGGACACCGCGTGCACGATGCCCCGCTTGTCCGGGCAGGAGAGGGTCAGGACGTACTGGTCGGCCGGCTGGTCCGCGGCGGCTCGGGGGGACTGCTCGTTCATGCAGGACAGGGTCCCACACGGGCCGCCCGCCGCGGGCCGCCGTCCCGCAGGACGGACCGGCCGCCCGGCCCGGACACTGGGTCCGCGCCCCTGCCCCCCGCTACGCGGAGCGGGTCAGGGTGCGCAGTGTCTCCAGGCTGCGCGGCACGGTGTCGGGGTCCTCGCCGTCGCTCGCGGCCATCCGCACATGGGCGTCCCGGGCCGCCCGCACCGCCTCCGGCCAGCCGTGGTGGTCGAGATAGGCGGCCACCGGCGCGTCCGGGCCGACCTGGTGCATGATGCGCAGCACCCGCAGCACGGCCGTGTCGACGAGCGCCGCCTCCTGGGAGTCCCGGAAGATCGTGCCGACGTACTTCTCCGCCGACCAGTTGTCCAGCCAGGTGTCCTCGACCAGGCGGTAGACGGCGTCCGTGACGTCGCCGTACCCCTCGGCGCCCGCCAGCCAGACGTCCCGCTGGAACACCGGGTCGGAGAGCATGTGCAGCGCGGAGCGCACATTGCTGCGCCAGCGCCACCACGGCATGTCGTTGAGAGGCATGCCGCCCATGGTGGAGGAGCGGCGGCCGCGACGGGAAGAGTTCTCCGAACCTTGCACGGTCATCGATCGTACGTTCTCCTTACCGGCGTCATCGCCGCCCCCCGTAATTCACCGCGCCGTCGCCCATTGTCGACCATGAGTCACTCCGGGGTTGGCGATGTGCCGGAATCGTGCGGGAGCATGACCGGAAGGCGACACAGGCGCACCGCATCCCCCTCCGCCCTCCCGATGCCCGCCGGACGGCGCAGGGCCCTGTCGGCCGCGGCGGCCCTGGCGGCGTGCGCGTCCCTCGCCGCCGGGTGCGGTGCGGTCCCCGGTGCCACGGGGGGCTCCGGGGGCGGCACCGTCACGGTGATGACCTGGGCACCGGAGAACACCCCGGCGACCAACAAGCCCGGCATGCCGGCCATGGCGCGCGCCTACGCCCGCCGGGTCAACGCCGAGGGCGGCATCGCCGGCCACAAGCTGAAGGTCCTGACCTGCAACGACAGCAATGACAGCGTGGAGGCGGCGAAGTGCGCCCGGCTCGCCGTCAAGGAGGGCGTGGTCGCCGTCGTCGGCTCCTACAGCCAGTACAGCGACTCCTTCTTCCCGCCGTTGGAGAGCGCGGGCATCCCGTACATCGGCGGCTACGGCGTCACCACCGCCGAGTTCACCCGCGCGCTGTCCTATCCGGTCAACGGCGGCCAGCCCGCCCTGCTGGTCGGGCTCGGCCGGGTGCTCGCCGCCGACTGCGGCCCGGTCACCCTGGTACGGCCCGACAGCATCGCCGGTGACGAACTGCCCGGCCTGCTCGACGCCGGGCTGAAGGCCGGCGGGCACGGGGCCGCCCGCGACCAGATGGCCGCCGACGACGCCACCGAGTACTCCGGCCAGGCGGACCAGGCGCTGCGGCGGGCCACCGCCGGGACGGGCCGTACGGGATGCGTCGTGCCGGACCTCGGGGAGCGCACCGGCATCTTCATGGACTCCTTCCGCCGTGCCCGGGACCGCTACCCGGCGGTGCGCACCGCCGCCGTGGTCGGCAGCGTCGACCAGACGGTCATCGACGCCAGCGGCGCGCAGGCGGGGCCGTACGAAGGGGCGTCGGTGGCCGGCTGGTACCCGGTGGCGGACGATCCGCGCTGGAACCCGATGAAGAAGGTGATCAACGAGGAGGCGTTCGGCGACAACCGCGTGGACCCGGAGGACCCCGGGGTGCAGACCACGTGGCTCGCCTACTCCGTGCTGCGGGCCGTGCTGGAGAAGATCGGCGGCGGGGCGGTGAGCGCCGACACCGTGCGGCACACCCTCGACAGCGGGGCGTCCTTCGGCACCGGCGGTCTGACGCCGCCGCTGCGGTGGCCGCTGTCCGGCCCGTTCGCCTCCACCGGCTTCGCCAGGCTGGCCAACGCCGACGTGACCCTCCAGACGGTGCGCCAGGGGCGGCTGGTGCCGACCGCCCGGGGCGTCGTGGACGTCACGAAGACCCTGCAGAACGCGGTCGTGGACTGAGTCCCGGGCCGGCCGCGCGGCGCGTCCGGCCCGTTCCCGGCCTGGTCCGGACGAAGGACCCCGGCTCAAGGGCCCTGCCTCAAGGACACTGGCTCCAGGGCCCCTGGCTCAAGGACTCTGGCTCAGAGCTGGGTCGGCTGGCGCTGGGTGAGGCCGTACTTGGTCGCGATCGCGTTCCACAGCGGCGCGGCCTTGCCCTTCTGGATGGTGGCCTCCCCGCTCTGGCGGTTGCCGGCCTGGGCCTCGCCGGTGGTGCGCGGGTGGCCCTTCTTGCAGCCGTTCTTGGCGTGCGCCTGGTCGGCCCAGGCCGCGTAGTGCTGGTCGGCCGACTGGGACGCCTTCCACGCGCTGGTGAGGGCCGCGGTCAGGGCGGCGTGGTCGGGCAGCTTGTCCACGGACAGCTGTCCCAGCCGGGTCACCAGATCGCCGCGCTGCCCGGCGGCGTCGCGCAGGTCGGAGGCGGCCTGGGGGAGGTTGTCGCACGTCTTGACGTCGGCCACCGCCTTGATCACCGAGGCGCGGCTGCTGCCGCTGTCGGCGAGCAGCTTGTCCAGCGCCACCGCCTGCTGCCGGGCCGGGTCGTCGGCGGCGGGCTGCGAGGCGGGTCCGCCGGTGGCATCGCTGGTGGCGGAGACGGGGGCGTTCTTGTCCTTGCTGTCGCTGTCGCTGTCGCCGCCGCCGCCGCTGAGCAGGGCGCCCGCGCCGACGCCGAGGGCGACGATGCCGACGCCGACGGCCGCGATCACCGGCAGCCGCGAGCGCTTCCGCCCGCCGCCGTCCCCGTCGACGTCACCGCCGTCGAACTGCCCGCCGAACGCCGGACCGCCGGGACCGCCCTGCCCCATCGGACCGCCCGGGCCGCCGGAAGTACGGTGTCCGCCCGGTCCGCCGGGACCGGGACGGCCGGGACCACCGGGGCCGGGACGGCCCTGGGCGACGCCCGGACCGGGCCGGGCGCCGTGCGGCGGGAGGCCGGGCAGCTGCTGGGTCGCCGGGGCTCCTTCGCCCGCCTCGCTGCGGAACAGGTTGTCGAACTCGGCGGGCGTCTGCCGCCCGCCCGCGCCGCCCGCTCCCGCGCCGCCGGGCCCCGCGCCGTACGGCCCTGCCTGCGGCCCGCCGGAGCGGGCGTCCACGGGCGGGATGTACTGCGTGGGCTGCGCGTCCGGGGCGCCGTCGCCCTGCGGGACACGGCCCAGGAACCGGGTCGAGGGGTCACCGGCGCCCTGCGGCGGCAGCGCGCCCGGGGCGATCGGCGGTATGTACTGAGTGGCCCCCTCGTCCGCCGGACCGGAGCCGACCGGGGGGATGTACTGCGTGGCGCCCTCGTCCGCCGGACCGGAGCCGACCGGAGGGATGTACTGCGTGGCACCCTCGTCCTCCGGGGCGTTCACCACCGGCGGCAGGAACTGGGTCGCGCCCTCGTCACCGGGCATGCCGGAGTCCGCCGCCGGGTGCGGGGCGCCGTACGCGGGCGGCAGCGGACCACCGCCCGACGGCGCGCCGCCCGACGGGCCACCGTGCCGCGGCCCACTGAGCTGCGGGCCGCCGCCGTACGGGCCCGCCTGGGACGCGTGCGCGTGCGGCTGCGGGTTCCGGCCGTCGGCCTGGTACGGCGGCTGGGCGCCCCCATGGCCCCCATACCCGCCATGCCCTCCATAGGTGCTGTGCGGGCCCTGGCCGCCGTACGCGGGGGCCGGGGCGCCCTCCGGGGGCAGCGGTCCGGCGCCCGCGTGGGTGACCGGACCGTGGCCGCCCCACTGCGCCTGGGGCGCCTGGGTCGCCTGCGGATACGGCTCCGGGGAGCCCCAGGGCCCGGCCTGCGGGTCCTGGCCCGGCTGCGGGGCCCCGTTCTGCTGGTCCGGGCCCCACGGCTGGCCCCACGCCTGGCCGGCGGGCGGGGCCTGGGCCGGGAGGTGTCCTGCGGGCTGCGCGGGCTGCGGGCCGCCCGGTTGCCCCGTCGTGCCCGGCAGCAGGGGCTGCCCGCCGTCGGAGGGCAGCACGATGCCTTCGCGCGCGGGCTGCGCCGAGGGCTCCTCGCCCTGTCCACTCTGCGTCACCGGGACTCCTACGAATGGGGGACTTGCGGAATCGTCGGGTCACGCTACCGGGTCCCCCGAGTCCGGGGCCACGCAGCACAGGAGTCGCCCTGCTCACCAGTGCCCGCAGTGACGAAACCCACGCGCGGTGCGCTGTACACGGTTCACAGATACGGTCCGCACCGCCGCGTTCAGGCGGCCATCTGCACCTCCAGCCGCGCACCGAACTCCCTGACGACCGCCTCGTCCCGGAACGGGTCCAGGCGCTGCTGGAAGTCCTCCAGGTACTCCGCGCCCCGGTTGGACCGCAGCGTCTCCAGCAACTCCACCGCCTTCAGGCCGGTGTTGCAGGCCAGCTCGATCTCCCGCTGCTGCACCTGCGCCGTGGCGAGCAGCACATAGCCGATGGCGCGCCGCCGGGCCCGGGAGGGCGGATGCCCGGCCAGCGCCTGTTCCGCGCAGCGCGCCGCCGCCTCCGCCTGGCCCAGGTCCCGGTGGCAGTGCGCCAACTCGTCGGCGAGATACGCCTCGTCGAAGTGCGCGATCCACGCCGGGTCGTCCCCGGAGTCCGGCTCGGCCGCCTCCAGCGCGCCCACCGCCCGCCCGCAGGCCAGCTGGGCCGCCCGTACGTCCCCCAGCAGCGCGTGCCCGCGCGCCTCGGCGGCGTGGAACATCGACTCCGCGCGCGGGCTCACCCGGCCCCGCGCCCCCTCCTGCGCCGCGCGCGCCAACTGCGCGATCTCGCGCGGGTTCCCGAGCTGGGCGGCGAGGTGGCTCATGGAGGCCGCCAGCACATAGCCGCCGTAGCCGCGGTCCCCGGCCGCCTGGGCGAGCCGCAGCGCCTGGATGTAGTACCGCTGGGCGAGGCCCGGCTGGCCGGTGTCCACGGCCATGTACCCGGCCAGCTCCGTCAGCCGGGCGACGGCGCCGAAGAGATCGCGGCCCACCGCCTCCCGGTACGACCCGGCCAGCAGCCCGGAGACCACGCTGTTGAGGTAGTGCACGACCACCGGGCGCACATGCCCGCTGCCGTAGGTGTGGTCCAGGTCGACCAGCGCCTGGGTCATGGCCCGCACCGCCGCCACGTCGGACTGCCCCACCCTCGGGCCGGCCGAGCGCGCCACCTGCCCGTCCGGCGCGGAGATCAGCCAGTCCCGGCTGGGCTCCACCAGCGCCGAGGCCGCCACGGAGGAACCGGACAGGAAGTCCCGCCGGCCCACGTCGCTGCGCCACAGCTCGCAGACCTGCTCGATGGCCCCCAGTACCGTCGGCGAGAACTGGAGGCCCACGCCCGAGGCGAGGTTCTTGCCGTTGGCCATGCCGATCTCGTCGATCGTGACCGTACGGCCCAGCTTGCGGCCCAGTGCCTCGGCGATGACCGCCGGGGCCCGCCCGCGCGGCTGCTGTCCGCGCAGCCAGCGCGCCACGGACGTCTTGTCGTACCGCAGGTCGAGGCCGTGCTCGGCGCCGCACATGTTGACCCGGCGGGCCAGTCCGGCGTTCGAGCAACCCGCTTCCTGAATGAGCGCCTGCAGCCGTTCGTTCGGCTGCCGCGCGACGAGAGGCCGTGCGGCCATGGCGTGAACCCCCTGCTCCTCGGCGGCTCGCCCCGGGGCGCCCGCCGTCTGGCTGCGGTGCCTGCCCCGCGCACCGGAGTTGACGTGACGTGCCTGGCCGGACCGGTACCGGACCGATCCACCGGGTCCTGCGGAGAGATCCGGCCGTGAAGATCAATGCCCCGTCGCCATACCGAAAATGCGGGACATGCGAAGTTTGCCGGAGTACCGGCGGACACCCTCCACACAGCACTACCCAGCGCCCCCCGGTGACCCCACCGCGCGCCCCCAGTCATGCATCCGTGCGCCCCGGGCGGCGGACCGGTGCTCCTCCCGGCGCGCGCACCGGCCCGCCGGAGCGGCCCGGCCGCCCGTAACTCCAGGTGGGCGCGGGAGTTGAGAGGAACGTGGAAGAGACGATCCCGGGTACGCACGCCGCACACACCGCCGCTCACATCCCCCAGCAGCGCGGGGACTCCCTGCTGGAGACCGCCGTCCGCTACGCCGAGGAACGCCACTGGGACGTGGTCCCGGGCACCTGGCTGGAGGCCGTCGACGGGACGCAGCGCTGCTCCTGCGGCGACCCCGGGTGCGCCGCACCCGGCGCGCACCCGGCGCGCGCGGACTGGGCGGCCCAGGCCACCGGCAGTGCCGGTGCCGTGCGCCGCCTGTGGCAGCAGCAGCCGACGGCGTCGATCCTGCTGCCCACCGGGCGCACCTTCGACGCCCTGTGCGTCCCGGAGACGGCCGGCTTCCTCGCCCTGGCCCGGCTGGAGCGCATGGAGCTGACCCTCGGCCCGGTGATCCTCACCCCCCAGCGGCGGATGCGCTTCCTCGTCCTGCCCGGCGCCGGCGCGAAGCTGCCCGGCCTGGTCCGCAGGCTGGGCTGGTCGCCGGGCGCGCTCGACCTGGCCGCGCTGGGCGAGGGGGCGTACGTGGCCGCGCCGCCCACCCGCTGCGGATCGCGCGGCGCCGTCCAGTGGGCCTGCCGCCCCACCCCCGCCAACCGCTGGCTGCCGGACACGGAAGAACTGGTCCCGGCCCTGACGTACGCCTGCGGCCGGGACCGCTAGGGCCTGTCACCCGGACCCGCCGCCGCCTCCCCCGCCCCGCCGTAGGGTTTCACCTGACGGAGGGAGCAGCAGTGGCGAGTAGCAGTGCCGTACGGGTCCAGGGGCTGTGGAAGAGGTTCGGGCAGCAGGTCGCCGTGGCCGGGGTCGATCTGGAGCTGCCCGCGGGCAAGTTCATCGGCCTGGTCGGGCCGAACGGGGCCGGGAAGACCACCACGCTCTCCATGGTGACCGGGCTGCTGCGGCCCGACCAGGGCACCGTCGAGATCGCCGGGCACGACGTGTGGCGCGACCCGGTCGCGGTCAAGGCGCGGATCGGCGTACTGCCGGAAGGGCTGCGTCTCTTCGAGCGGCTCTCCGGGCGCGAACTGCTCACCTACTCCGGGCGGTTGCGCGGCCTGCCCGCGGCAGAGGTCGCCCGGCGCGCCAGCCAGCTGCTCGACGTGCTCGACCTGGCCGGCGCCCAGCACAAGCTGGTCGTCGACTACTCGACCGGCATGCGCAAGAAGATCGGCCTGGCCGCCGCGCTGCTGCACAACCCCGAAGTCCTCTTCCTCGACGAACCGTTCGAGGGTGTCGACCCGGTGTCCGCGCAGACCATCCGGGGCGTCCTGGAGCGGTACACCGCCTCCGGCGCGACCGTCGTCTTCTCCTCGCACGTCATGGAGCTGGTCGAGTCCCTGTGCGACTGGATCGCCGTCATGGCCGCCGGCCGCATCCGCGCCCACGGCACCCTCGCCGAGGTGCGCGGCGAAGCCCCCAGTCTTCAGCAGGCGTTCCTCGAACTCGTCGGCGCGCGGGGCCGCGACGCCGGTTCCGACCTCGACTGGCTCGGCGGGAGCGCCCGGTGAGCGCCGGTGCCGCACCGGGCGGCATCACGCCCGTCGTCGTCCGGCTGAAACTCTCGCTGCTGCGCAACGGGCTGCGGCAGTCGGGCGGCCGGCGCGCCGCCTACGTCGCGTCGGCCGTCGTCGCCCTGCTGTTCGCCGCGGTGCAGCTGCTCGGGTTCGTGCTGCTGCGCGGCCATCCGCACGCCGCCTCGGTGGCCGTCCTGGGCACCGCCGTCCTCGCCCTGGGCTGGGCGGTGATGCCGCTGTTCTTCCCCAGCGGCGACGAGACCCTGGACCCGACCCGCCTGGTGATGCTGCCGCTGCGCCCGCGACCGCTGGTCTCGGCCCTGCTCACGGCCTCCCTGGTCGGCATCGGCCCGCTGTTCACGGTGTTGCTGCTGGCGGGCTGCGTGATCTCGGTGGCGCACGGGGCGGCGGCGTACGTGATCGCCGTGGCCGCCGTGGTCCTCGCGCTGCTGGTGTGCGTGGCGCTCGCCCGGGCCGTGGCCGCCGCCAACGTCCGGCTGCTGACCAGCCGCAGGGGCCGCGACCTGGCGGTGCTCAGCGGGCTGGTCATCGCGGTCGGGACGCAGCTGGTCAACTTCGGCGCGCAGCGGCTGGGTTCCTCGGGGCTCGGCCGGCTGGACCCGGTCACGGACGTGCTGCGGTGGGTGCCGCCCGCCTCGGCGGTGGACGCGGTGGACTCGGCGAGCGCCGGGTCCTACGGGGTCGCCGTCGCCCAGCTGGCCCTGACCGCCGCCGCCCTGGCCGCGCTGGTGGCCGCGTGGGCGCGCAGCCTGACCCGGCTGATGACCGCCCCCGACGCCTCCACGGTCCAGGCCCCCGACCGCGCCGGACGCTCCCGCGCCCGCACCGGCGGCGGCCTGGCCCGGCTGCTGCCCGCCGGCCGTACCGGCGCCGTCATGGAACGCGCCCTGCGCTATGTCTGGCGCGACCCCAAGACCAAGGCGTCCTGGGTGACCTCGCTGGCCATCGGGCTGATCGTGCCGGTGTTCAACGCGGCGCAGGGCACCGGCTCCGCCTATCTGGCCTGCTTCGCGGCCGGGATGCTCGGCGTGCAGATGTACAACCAGTTCGGCCAGGACACCTCCGCCTTCTGGATGGTCGCCCTGACCATCTCCGCCCCGCGCGACGCCTACCTCGAACTGCGCGGCCGGGCCCTGGCCCTGCTGGTGGTGACCCTGCCGTACGCCACCCTCGTCACGGTGCTGACGACGGCGCTGCGCGGCGACTGGGCGCGGCTGCCCGAGGTGCTCGGCCTGTCCTTCGCCCTGCTCGGCGCCATGCTGGCGTCCGGGGCCTGGGCGTCGGCGAACACCCCGTACTCCATCCCGCAGGAGGGCTACAAGAACGTGGCCCCCGGGCAGGCCGGCCTGGCCTGGATCTCCATCTTCGGCGGCATGATCGGCGCGGCCCTGCTGTGCTCCCCCGTCATCGCGCTCGCCCTGTGGACGCACCTCGGCGCGAGCGGCGACGGCTGGAGCCGGCTGCTGCTGCCCGTCGGCGCGGTGTACGGGGCCGGGATCGCCCTGCTGGGACTGCGCCTGGCAGCACCGCGCACAGCGGCCCGGCTCCCGGAGATCCTCTCGGCCGTCAGCAGGTGAGACGGCGCCGCCGCACGGGCGGGACACCGACTCCGTAGGGCCGGAGGCCGCCTCCGTAGGGCCGGAGGCCGCCTCCGTACGGCTGGGGTGCCCCCCCCATAGGGGCCGGTGGCTCCGCCTCCGTACGGGCAGGACCGCCGGCCCCGGAGAGCCCGTGGCGACGCCTCCGCCCGGGCGGGACCGCCACCTCGGTACAGCCGGTGAGGGCGCCACCATACGAGCCGGTGGGGGCGCCCCCGCACGGGCGGGACAGGCCCGCACGGGCAGGACCAGCCCCGTACGGCCGGTGGCGGGCCTCCCCACGGGCGGGTGGCGCGGCCTCCGTACGGTCGCCGTGCCCCCGTACGGCCGGTCGTGCCCCCGTACGGCGCGTTCGTGCCGCCCCCCTGTACGGCCAGGCTCCGCCCCGCTCAGGGGTGTTCCGGGGTGTCGGGCGCGTTCGGGGTGAGGACCGTGTCCAGGAAGGGCTCGATGACCGTGCGCCATGCCTCGGGCTGGTCGTAGTGGACGAGGTGGCCGGCGTCGGAGACCTCCGCGTACTGGCCGCGCGGCAGGACCCGGACCATCTCCTGGGCCTCGGCGCGGCCGAGTTCGCCGTCGAGGCCGCGGACGACCAGGGCCGGGCACCGCACCTGGGCCAGCTCGTCCCAGTGCGCGTCGTACACCCAGGTCTCGCGGGAGGCGAGCATGTGCTCCGGGTCGAACACCGGACGCCAGCCGTCCGCGACCTCGTGCATGACCTCGGCGTAGAACGCGCCGCGGGCCGGATGGGGGCGCTCCACCCAGGGATCGTCCGCGCCGAACCAGCGGCGCACGTCGGCGAGGGTGGCGAAGGGGGTCGGCCAGGTCTTGAACCAGTCCTCCCACTCGCGCTGGGAGGCGGCGCCGAGCGCGGAGGCCCGCATGTCGCAGATGACGAGGGCGCGCACCAGATCGGGGCGCTTGGCGGCGAGCTGCCAGGCGGTCAGCGCGCCCATGGCGTGCCCGATGACCACGGCCGGGCCGAGACCGAGCTGCTCCACGGCCGCCTCGGCGTCCTCGACGTACGCCTCACGGGTGTGCGCGGCCCGCGGCGGCTTCTCGCTCTGGCCGTGGCCCCGCTGGTCGAGGGCGACGGCCCGGTGCCGCTCGGAGAGCCAGCGGGCGGTCGACGCCCAGTGCGCGGCGCGGCCCATGAGTCCATGGAGTAAGAGCACGCCGCCCGCGGGCCCGTCGGTGTCCGGCGGGCCGGGCGGATCGGGCGGCTCCTGGAGCCGCTCCGCCCCTTCCGGCCGCTGCGGGTGGTGCCGGTGGGTCCTGGCCTGGGCCGGCACGAACGGCCGGTCCTTCGGGGGCTCGGCGAACTCCCAGGCGGCGAGCCGTACACCGCCCGCCCCGGTCACGTCGATGCGCCGCACCATTGGTCCTGGCACCCCCCTAGCTCCGCTCGGACCGCTCGTTCCCGGTCGAGCCGGCCGGTCCTCCGGACCGCGTTCCGCGTTCCGCTTCCGCTGCTGTCGTGCACATTCCTGTAGCGCAGGGCCCAGGAGACCCGTCACACCCAGGCTATCGAATGCCTATTCGAAAATGCTGCTTGCGCGGCGAACACCGCTCGTTCGAGTGACCCTCCGCGAGGAATGATCGCCGCCGCCGGGGGGAGATCTTCAACGGGAGGCGGACCACTCGGGGAAAAGCGGTCCGAGGGGGACGACCCTGAGAGCTCGGGGCTCCGGGTCGCACAGGGGAGGACAGGCCCCGGCGCCACACGGCGCCGGGGCCCTCCCCCTGTCTGCGGCACATCCTCCCCCACCTCTTCGAGTCATATGCCTCACGCGCCAGCCTCGCACGCGAAAGACCCGAGCGCGCCGGTCCGACGCGCGGAAAACAAGGCGGCCCCGAAAGGCGACGGCCGGGGGCGGAAAACGGAGGGGGCCCAGGCCGGCGGCCCGGGCCGGCCCCGCCGCCTCAGCGCTTGGCGACGAAGACGTGCGAGGCGGTCTCCGACTCCAGCTCGGCGGCCTCACCCCCGCTGCCCACCAGCACACCGCCCGCCGACTCCGTCACGCTCACCACCGAGCCGGGCTGCACGCCCGCCCGGCGCAGCGTGTACATCAGCTGCGCGTCGGTCTGGATCGGCTCACCGATCCGGCGCACCACGACCGTCTTCCCGTCGGAGCCCGGGTCGAGGTCCGCCAGCGACACCATGCCCTCGTCCAGGAACGGGTCCGCGCCGTCCTTCTCGCCCAGCTCCTCCAGGCCCGGGATCGGATTGCCGTACGGCGACTCGGTCGGGTGCCGCAGCAGCTCCAGCACCCGGCGCTCCACCGCCTCGCTCATCACGTGCTCCCAGCGGCACGCCTCGGCGTGCACCTGCTCCCACTCCAGGCCGATCACGTCGACCAGCAGGCACTCCGCGAGCCGGTGCTTGCGCATCACCCGCGTGGCCAGCCGGCGGCCCTCGTCCGTCAGCTCCAGGTGACGGTCCGTGGCCACCGAGACGAGCCCGTCGCGCTCCATCCGCGCGACCGTCTGGCTCACCGTCGGCCCGCTCTGGTCCAGCCGCTCCGCGATCCGGGCGCGCATGGGGACGACGCCTTCCTCCTCCAGTTCGAGGATGGTGCGGAGATACATCTCCGTGGTGTCGATCAGTCCGGACATACGTGCCCCTCGATTACCTCTGCCGGAAGCTCTGCGGCTGCCCGGCGCGTTCGCTGGCCCTGAACTCAATTCTGACGCATACCACTGACAACCGGTGCGCCGCGCCGGACGCGGGGCCCGGACGGGGCCGCGCCACCGCGGCCGGCCGCGCACGCAGACGACCCGCGAGCTGGGTCCCTCCGCCTGGCGGCGGAGAAGCCGGCCGGACGTACCGGCAGCTCGCGGGTCGGGTGACTGCTTGGGGCTGGGCCGGTGGCACGCGCTCTCGCGCGCTGTCCGGCACCGCACTGGGTGTGGTGACGGGCCGCTAGCCCGCAGCCACCTCACGCGTCCGGTTTCCATACATCTGCCGAACCACCTCCCTTCTCGTGTACTCCACACCCTAGGAACCGGCCCGGCCGCGTTCAACCGCTTTTTTCCGGCCCCCCTTCCCGGGCCGCCCAGCTCAGGGCCTGTCTGACCACTCCCGTCTGCCGCGCGACGCCATGCACGCCCTCTCGCCGCACCGGGCGCAGAGCCGAGTACACACCCAGTACGAGGCTCTCCGCCCGGCACCCCGAGAGCACGCACCTGACGCCGCGCGACCGCCCTCCGGGCGACGACGGGAATGGTCAGACAGGCCCTAACGTTCCGGGCATGACAAAACGACAGGTGATTCTCAGCGGCTCGGTGTTCGAGGAGCAGATCGGCTACGCGCGGGCCGTGGTGGACGGGGACCGGGTGCACGTCTCCGGGACGACCGGGTTCGACTACACGGCGATGACGATCTCCGAGGACGTGGTGGAGCAGGCCGAGCAGTGCCTGTGGAACATCGGGGCGGCCCTCGCGGAGGCCGGGTGCGGCTTCGAGGACGTGGTGCGGGTGCGGTACCTGCTGCCGGACCGCGCGGACTTCGAGCCGTGCTGGCCGGTGCTGCGGCGGGTGTTCGGCCGGGTGCGGCCGGCCGCGACGATGATGGTCTGCGGCCTGGCCGACCCGCGGATGAAGATCGAGATCGAGGTGGACGCCCGCAGGCACCGGGGGCCGGAGGCCTGACCCCCGGCCCTCGGCCCCCCCCCGACGCTCAGACCCCTCGGGCCCCTCGGGCCCGCCTCGCCCCCCTCGCCCTCAGTCCCGGCCGTCCGCCAGCAGGTCCGCCAGGTCCAGGGCGGTCGCGATGCGTACGGCCACGTCCTCGGCGTGCGCGGCGTCGGCGCGGGCGAAGGGCGTACGGCCCGAGGAGCGCAGGAAGGTGACGGCGCCCAGGGTGCGGCCCCGGCTGCGCAGGACCGTGCACAGCGCGTGCACGGTGTCGGCCGGCCACTGGCGGGACAGGGCCCAGTCACCGGCCTGTCCGGGCGGGGCGCTGCCCACGGTGGCGCGGACCGTCCCGTTGCGTTCGAGGCACTGGAGGGCCGGGTGGCCCTCGCCGTAGCGGACGGGCAGTCCGGAGCGGGCGGTGAGCCGGCTGGGGCCGGGCCCGGCGGTGGGGGTGGCGGCGACCCGGATCAGCCGGGCCGGGCCCGCGCAGGCGTCGTCGGCTGCCTCCGGGGCGCCCGCCGCGTGGTCGACGCGGTCGATCAGGGCGTGGTCGGCGTACCCGGCGAGGGCGAAGTCGAGGTGGACGGTGGCCGCGTCCAGCGGGTCCTCGCACTCGGCGGCGGCGCGGGCCGCGCGATGCAGCTGGTTGGTGCGGAAACGCAGCAGGGAGGCTTCCTGCTCGGTCTGGCGGGCCTCGGTGACGTCCACGAAGAGCCAGGCGACACCGAGCGGGACGGGTTCCTCGGCCAGCGGGGAGGAGAGCCGGACGAAACCGCTGCGCCAGCAGCGGCGCCGCTCGCCCTCGGGGGTGCGCACGCCGACCCAGATCTCGGCGGGCGCGGGCGGCGCGCCCTCGGCCAGGACGTGGGTGAGCACGCTCTCCAGTTCCTCCACGCCCTGGGAGAGGAGTTCGCCGAGGGGGCGGCCGAGCGCGGCGGTGCGGCCGGTGGCGAGGGCGTGGGCCGCGTGCGCGTTGACCACGGCGGGGCGCAGGTCGGCGTCGACGAGGACCACGCCCCAGGAGGCGTCCTCGAACAGGGCCTCGCTGAGC
This sequence comes from Streptomyces sp. NPDC047017, assembly GCF_040644175.1. Taxonomy (NCBI): domain Bacteria; kingdom Bacillati; phylum Actinomycetota; class Actinomycetes; order Kitasatosporales; family Streptomycetaceae; genus Streptomyces; species Streptomyces sp. NPDC047017. Next base: position 307,750 of record NZ_JBEYVW010000002.1, read on the forward strand.
GCGATGGACCGCTCCAGGTCGATCTGGGTGTGCACCTCGCTGAAGGCGCAGTACAGGCCGGCGGGGGTGCCGTCGGGACCGCGCACGGCGGCGGACTGGGTGCGCACCAGGACGCGGCCGCCGTCCTTGGTGAGCAGGGCGAACTCGTGGACCTGGCGGCCGGGGGCCCGCATGGCGGCCAGCAGCCGCTGCTCCACCTCCTCGGCGTCCGCGCTGCGCACGGCCCAGCCGGCGAAGCCGTGCCGTCCGACGGCCTCGGCGGCGCTCCAGCCCAGGATGCGCTCGGCCTCGCGGTTCCAGTGGGTGACGGTGCCCTCCGCGTCGAAGGCGCACAGGGCCGCGTCCATGCCGTCGAGCAGGGCGGCGAGCAGGTCGGAGCCGTCGGGACCGCCGGGGGCGTCCTGCCCCGCGGCACCGTCCCGGCGCGGACCGGGCTCGTCCGGACCGAGTTCGTCGGTGGTTCCTCTACGCCGGGAAGCACTCACCTGGACCCCCTGCAGGCTGCGTCCGCACGTACGGCGCGTCGTTCGCTCACTGGCCTTGGCTCACTGGCCTTCATTCAACTGGAACGTGACGCAGCCCACACTGTGTTCCCGCAAGATGGAGTGAATCGTTGTGCGGGGTCGTTCACGCGGGTCGCGTGGCCGCGCGCGTGCTCCCTCCCGTGCCGGTACGCGCGTGTGTGCGCCCCTTCCGTGCCGGGGTCAGCGCCGGTAGAAGATGCGGTCCGCGTACTGGTCGAAGACGCGGCGGTTCCACTCGTGGCCGCCGTCCACGTTGCCCGAGCGCAGCAGCGGGGGTTCGATGCCGCGGGCGGCGAGGTCGGCGGCGGCGGTGGCCATGACCGCCTGGAGGAGGGCCGCGGTGACGACGGTGGAGGCGGGCGCGAAGGGCGCCGGGACGGTGTCCAGGGTGAGTTCCGCGTCCCCGACGGCGATCTTGGAGTCGAGGACGAGGTCGCAGTGGTCCTTGAGGAACGTCCCCGAGGAGTGCCGTGAGGTGGTCCCGGTGGCGTAGGCGGCCGAGGTGACGCCGATGACCCGGACGCCGAGCGCGCGGGCGTTCAGGGCCATCTCGACGGGCAGGGCGTTGCGGCCGGACAGCGAGACGATCACCAGCGCGTCGCCGGCCCGCAGCGGCGAGCTGTCCAGGACGGCGGCGGCGAGGCCGTCCACGCGTTCCAGGGCGGAGCCGAGGGTGGCGGGCGTGACGTCGACGCCCACGGCGCCGGGGACGGCGAGCAGGTTCATCAGGGCGAGGCCGCCGGCCCGGTAGACGATGTCCTGGGCGGCGAGCGAGGAGTGTCCCGCGCCGAAGGCGAACAGCCGGCCGCCGGCGGCCACGGTGTCGGCGAGCAGGGTGCCGGCGGCCGCGACGGCACCGGCCTCTTCGTCGCGGACCCGCTGGAGCAGGCCGATGGCCGCGTCGAAGAACTGGCCGGCCGGCGTGCGGTCGCTCATGCGGGGTCCGTCCCTTCGGGGTGGCTGCGTGTCGCGGATCACGGTGAGGTCTGGACCACAGCCGTGTCAATACGGCCCGTCAGTCCGTCCGGCGGTCCCGACTGTCAGTCCCCCCAGGCAGTCCCACCCGGCAGTCCCACCCGGCGGCCACGTCCGGCAGGCACGGCCGCCGGTCAGGGGCTCAGCCGCTCGGTCCGCCAGCCGCCGTCGGGTTCGGCGACGTAACGCAGGCGGTCGTGGAGGCGGTTCTCGCGGCCCTGCCAGAACTCCACGGACCGCGGGGCCACCCGGAAGCCGCCCCAGTGCGGCGGCACGGGGACCTGCTCGCCCTCGGGGTAGCGGGCGGCGAGTTCGGCGTAGGAGGCGTCCAGGGAGCCGCGGGTGGTGATGACCGTGGACTGGGCGCTGGCCCAGGCGCCGAGCTGGGAGCCGTGCGGGCGGCTGCGGAAGTAGGCGGCGGTCTCGTCGCGGCCGGTGCGGCGGGCGATGCCCTGGACGATGACCTGGCGGGCCATCGGGTGCCAGGGGAAGAGCAGGCTGACGCAGGGGTTCTCGGCGAGGTCGCGGGCCTTGCGGGACTCGTAGTTGGTGTAGAAGACGAAGCCCTGCTCGTCGAAGCCCTTGAGGAGGACCGTGCGGGAGCTGGGGCGGCCCTCGGCGTCGGCGGTGGAGACGACCATGGCGTTCGGTTCGAACAGGTGGGCCTCGGCGGCGGCCTGCTGGAACCAGCGGGCGAACTGCGCCACGGGCGTGTCGGCCAGCTCGGCCTCGGACAGTCCCTCGGCGCGGTAGTGCTTGCGCATGGAGGCGAGTTCGAAGGGCGCGCTCTCGCCGGCTTCTCGGTCGGTCACCCGGTCATCCTGCCGTATCCGCGACCGGGTCCCGGTGCGTGTCCTTGGTCACTGAGTGGCACTGAGTGCCGCGCCCCCTCCCCAACGATGGCACTCGGGGATATCGTGCTGCTGCCGCCCCGGTGGGGTGATCGCCGGCCGCGCGGGGCATGACAGGGATGACCGCCCCGGACCGCGAGCCGCCGCACCCGGCCGAGGAACCGTACGGCGGACACCTGCCGGCGTGCGAGCAGCGCCCGGCGCACACCCGTTTCCGACCTCCGACACTGGGCCGCCGTCCCCACGCACCAGTCGTCGCACTGACCACGAGGAGCCGCCTGATGTCCGACTTCGTACCCGGACTCGAAGGAGTCGTCGCGTTCGAGACGGAGATCGCCGAACCGGACAAGGAGGGCGGCGCCCTGCGGTACCGGGGCGTCGACATCGAGGAACTCGTCGGGCACGTCTCCTTCGGCAATGTGTGGGGGCTGCTCGTCGACGGCGCCTTCAACCCGGGGCTGCCGCCCGCCGAGCCGTTCCCGATCCCGGTGCACTCGGGTGACATCCGGGTCGACGTGCAGTCGGCGCTGGCCATGCTCGCCCCGGTGTGGGGCCTGAAACCGCTGCTGGACATCGACGCCGAGCAGGCCCGCGACGACCTGGCGCGGGCGGCGGTGATGGCGCTGTCGTACGTCGCCCAGTCGGCGCGCGGGCAGGGCCTGCCGATGGTGCCGCAGCGGGAGATCGACAAGGCCACCTCCATCACCGAGCGGTTCATGATCCGCTGGCGGGGCGAGCCCGACCCCAAGCACGTGGCGGCCGTGGACGCCTACTGGTCCTCCGCCGCCGAGCACGGCATGAACGCCTCCACGTTCACCGCCCGCGTGATCGCCTCCACCGGCGCCGACGTGGCCGCCGCCCTGTCGGGCGCGGTGGGCGCGATGTCCGGGCCGCTGCACGGCGGGGCGCCCTCCCGGGTGCTCGGCATGATCGAGGAGATCGAGCGGACCGGGGACGCCGAGGGGTACGTCAAGCAGGCCCTGGACCGCGGTGAGCGGCTGATGGGCTTCGGCCACCGGGTGTACCGGGCCGAGGACCCGCGCGCGCGGGTGCTGCGCCGCACCGCCAAGGAGCTGGGCGCGCCGCGCTTCGAGGTGGCCGAGGCGCTGGAGAAGGCGGCGCTGGAGGAGCTGCACAGCCGGCGCCCGGACCGGGTGCTGGCCACGAACGTGGAGTTCTGGGCGGCGATCATGCTGGACTTCGCCCAGGTGCCGGCGCACATGTTCACCTCGATGTTCACCTGCGCCCGTACCGCGGGCTGGTCGGCGCACATCCTGGAGCAGAAGCGGACCGGCCGCCTGGTGCGTCCCTCCGCGCGGTACATCGGTCCCGGCCCGCGCGGCCCGCACGAGGTCACCGGGTACGAGGACATCGCGCGCTGAGCCCTGCCGCCCGCCGCCCGCCGGCCCGGTGTCCGTACGGACGCCGGGCCCCGGGCGAACGGAACCCCGGGCGAACGGGACCCGGGGCGGCGGCTCAGCCCAGTGCCTCGTCGAGAAGGGCCGCCCACTGCGCGACCACGCGTTCGCGGCGGGCGGCGTCGTCGGTGAGGAGGTTGGCCAGGCCCAGGCCGCGGGCCAGGTCCAGGAAGCCCTGGACGGTCTCCCGGGTGCCGGGGCGGGACTCGTCGGCGCCCAGCAGCTCGACGGCGATGCGGTGGGTCTCGCGGCCGACGCGGGCCTCCAGTTCGGTGACCCGCGCGCGTAGCTGGTCCTCGTTGGAGGCGGCGACCCACAAGTGGAGGGCGGCGCGGAACAGGGGCCCGGTGAAGAGGCCGACCAGGGCGGCGACGACGGCGCGCCGGTCCCCGGCCGCGGTCCCGGGCAGCGCGGCGCGCAGGGCGGTGGAGCGCTCCTCGGCGACGTACTCGACGGCGGCGGTGAACAGGTCCTCGCGGGTGGGGAAATGGTGCTGGGCTGCGCCCCGGGAGACCCCGGCGCGCTCGGCGACGACGGACACCGTGGAGCCGGCCCAGCCGTGCTCGGCCAGGCAGGCCACGGCGGCCTGCAGGAGCCGCTGCCGGGTGGCCCGGCTGCGGTCCTGCTTGGGGCGGCGGTCGGCTGCGGTCACAGCACCCATGCGGCATCCCGTCGTTCGAGGAAGGCCGTCATCCCCTCCCTGGCCTGGTCGGAGGTGAACAGCCGGGCCGAGAGCGCGGTCAGGTCCGCCGCGTCCCGGTCGAAGGTCTCCAGCACCTTAGCCGTGAGCAGCCGTTTCGTCTCGGCCAGGCCCTCGGGCGAGGATCTGCGCAGACCGTCAAGGACCGGGGCGAGCGCGGCGTCGACGTCGTCCGCGGCGAGCGTCAGCAGGCCGGTGCGGACGGCCTCGGCGGCGTCGAAGCGCTCGCCGGTGAGGTAGTGGCGGGCCAGGGCGCGCGCATCGGCGCGGGGCAGCACGGTCAGCGTGATCACGGCCGGGGCGACTCCGATGCGTACCTCGGTGAACGCGAAGGTGGCCGTGGTGGCGGCGGCCGTGATGTCGCAGGCGGCGAGCAGGCCGAGGCCCCCCGCGCGGACGTGGCCGGTCACCCGGGCGACGACGGGCTTGCGCAGGGCGACGAGTTGCCGGAGCAGCGCCACGAGCGCGTCGGGGTGCGGCGGGTCGCGCAGGTCGGCGCCGGCGCAGAAGGTGGTGCCGCTGTGGGTGAGGACGACGGCGCGTACGTCCGGGTCGTCCGCGCACGCGGTCAGGGCGTCGGTGAGGGCGCCGACGAGCGCGGCGGACAGCGCGTTGCGGGTGGCCACGGCGTCCAGGCTGAGGACCTCGACGCCGCGGGTGCGGCTACGGCCGATGGTGGCGGTCATGGGCGCTCCCTGGGCTGTCGCCGCGGGGCCTCGCCGGTGGCGGCCCCGTGGCACGGTCACGGTGTCGGTCGTGTTCGGGCGGTGCGGGGCGAGGGCGGTGTCGGTCGTGTTCGGGCGGTGCGGGGCGAGGGCGGTGTCGCGGACGGCGGTCCGCCCGCCGGGGCGTCCGCGTACTCGCCGCAAAACGCGTTCCCCCTCGCCCCGCCGGGCGGCGGTCAGTACGACTTGGGCAGGCCCAGGCTCTGGTGGGAGACGAAGTTGAGGATCATCTCCCGGCTCACCGGGGCGATCCGGGCCACCCGGGAGGCCGTGATCAGGGAGGCGAGGCCGAACTCGCGGGTCAGGCCGTTGCCGCCGAGGGTGTGCACGGCCTGGTCGACGGCCTTCACACAGGCCTCCGCGGCGGCGTACTTGGCCATGTTGGCGGCCTCGCCCGCGCCCATGTCGTCGCCCGCGTCGTACAGGTGGGCCGCCTTCCGCATCATCAGCCGGGCGAGTTCCAGGTCGATGTGCGCCTGGGCGAGCGGGTGGGCGATGGCCTGGTGGGCGCCGATGGGGGCCTTCCACACCGAGCGTTCCCGGGCGTACTCGACGGCCCGGCCCAGCGCGTAGCGGCCCATGCCGATGGCGAACGCGGCCGTCATGATGCGCTCGGGGTTGAGTCCGGCGAACAGCTGGAGCAGACCGGCGTCCTCGTCACCCACGAGGGCGTCGGCGGGCAGCCGTACGTCGTCCAGGACCAGCTCGAACTGCTTCTCGGCGGCGTTCAGCTCCATCTCGATGGGCCGGCGCCGGAAGCCCTCCGCGTCCGGCGGGACGATGAACAGGCAGGGCTTGAGCCGGCCGGTGCGGGCGTCCTCGGTGCGGCCCACGATGAGCACGGCGTCGGCTGTGTCGACGCCCGAGATGAACACCTTGCGGCCGCTGAGCAGCCAGTCCTCGCCGTCGCGGCGGGCCGTGGTGGTGATCCGGTGGGAGTTGGACCCGGCGTCCGGCTCGGTGATGCCGAACGCCATGACGCGGGTGCCGTCCGCGAGGCCGGGCAGCCAGGCGCGCTTCTGCTCCTCGGTGCCGAAGCGGGCGATGACGGTGCCGCAGATGGCGGGCGAGACGACCAGCATCAGCAGCGGCGCGCCGGCCGCGCCCAGTTCCTCCAGGACGAGGGAGAGTTCGGTGACGCCGCCGCCTCCGCCGCCGTACGCCTCCGGCAGGTTGACGCCGAGGTAGCCGAGCTTGCCTGCCTCGGACCAGAGTTCGGTGGGCGGGCGGCCCTCGGCGACGGTGCGGGTCAGGTAGTCGCGGCCGTAGCGCTTGCCGAGTGCGGCGACCGCTGCGCGCAGCGCCTTGTGCTCTGCGGATTCGATGACGGGGGTCATGTGGTCTCCCGGGTGCGAGTTGAGTGTGGTTGCTCGCGCCCACGCGGCGAAGCCGCATGGGTGTTACGGTCCCGCGCCTCTAGGTGGCTTGGACCACCGCCAGCAGTACGCCGACCTCGACCTGCTGCCCAGGTGCCGCGTGCAGGGCCGTGAGGGTGCCGGTGGCGGGGGCGGTGATCTTGTGTTCCATCTTCATGGCCTCCAGCCACAGCAGGGGCTGGCCGGCCTGTACGGGGGCGCCCTCGGCCAGGCCGTCGGCGACGCGGACGACGGTGCCGGGCATGGGGGCCAGCAGGGACCCGGGGGCGCGCTGGGCGGCCGGGTCGGGGAAGCGGGGCAGAGCGGTCAGGGCGGTGCCGTTCACGTGCACCTGGTCGCCGTAGCGGGCCACGGCGAACGGGCGGCGCACGCCGTCCACTTCGAGGACGACCCGGTGCGCGTCCACGTGCACCACGCGCACCTCGTCCGTGTCGGCGGCCAGGCCGGCGCGGGTGTGCCGGTAGCGCGCCTCGTGCTCCTCGCCGGCCATCAGGTAGCGCTTGGCCTGCGGCTGCGAGGGCAGGTTGCGCCAGCCGCCGAACCGGGACCGGCCGCAGGTGTCGGCGAGCGCGGCGGCCAGCGGGGCGTACGGGTCGGCGGCGGGCCCGGTCAGCGCGGCGAGGTGGCGGTCGTAGAAGCCGGTGTCCATGCGGCCGCCCGTGAACTCCTCGTGCCGCAGCGAGCGGACGAGCAGGTCGCGGTTGGTGACCGGGCCGTGCACCTCGGCCCGCTCCAGCGCCCCGGCGAGCCGGCGGACGGCCTCCGCGCGCGTGGGGGCGTGGGCGATCACCTTGGCGAGCATCGGGTCGTAGTGCACGCCGATCGTGTCGCCGTCGGTGTACCCGGTGTCCAGGCGTACGCCGTCGGGGACGGCCAGGCGGTGCAGTGTGCCGGTCTGCGGGGCCCAGTCGCGGGCCGGGTCCTCGGCGTACAGGCGGGCCTCGATCGCGTGCCCGCGCGCGGGCGGCGGCTCCTGTCCCAGCGCCTCGCCCTCGGCCACCCGGAGCTGGAGGGCCACCAGGTCGATCCCGGTCACGGCCTCCGTCACCGGGTGCTCCACCTGGAGGCGGGTGTTCATCTCCAGGAAGTGCGCCCGGCCGCCGGCGACCAGGAACTCGACGGTGCCGGCGCCGACGTAGCCGACGGCGCGGGCGGCGCGCCCGGCCAGCTCGTACAGCTCCCGCTCCAGGGCCGCGGGCAGTCCGGGCGCCGGGGCCTCCTCGATCACCTTCTGGTGGCGGCGCTGAAGGGAGCAGTCGCGGGTGCCCAGCGTCCACACGGTGCCGTGCGTGTCGGCCAGCACCTGCACCTCGACATGGCGTCCGCCCTCCAGGTACGGCTCGGTGAACACCTCGCCGTCCCCGAAGGCGCTCGCCGCCTCCGCGCGCGCGGCGGCCAGTTCGCCGTCCAGGTCCTCCAGGCGCCGTACGATCCGCATGCCGCGCCCGCCGCCGCCCGCCGCCGCCTTCACCAGCACCGGCAGCTCGGCCTCGGTGACCTCCTGGAGGGGCTCGATGCCCATGAGCTGCTTGGCGCGGGTCTTGGACGCCATCGCCTCGATCGCCCCGGGCGGCGGCCCGATCCACACCAGGCCGGCGTCCAGGACGGCCCGCGCAAAGTCCGCGTTCTCCGACAGGAAGCCGTAACCGGGGTGCACGGCGTCCGCGCCGGCCGCCAGGGCGGCCTTCACGATCAGGTCGCCGCGCAGATACGTCTCGGCGGGCGTCGCGCCCGGCAGGCGTACGGCGGCGTCGGCCACACGCCCGTGCAGGGCGTCCGCGTCGGCGTCGGAGTGCACGGCGACCGTGCGCACGCCCAGCTCGCGGCAGGTGCGGAAGACACGGCAGGCGATCTCGCCCCGGTTGGCGACAAGTACCGTCGAAATCACTGGTCGATCCCTCACATCCGGAAGACGCCGAAGCCACCGCGCGCGCCCTCGTAGGGGGCGGTGTGGATGGCCGACAGGCACAGGCCGAGGACGGTGCGGGTGTCGCGCGGGTCGATGACGCCGTCGTCGTACAGCCGCCCGGACAGGAACATCGGCAGCGACTCGGACTCGATCTGCTGCTCCACCATCGCGCGCAGCGCCGCGTCCGCGTCGTCGTCGTAGGGCTGCCCCTTGGCCGCCGCCGACTGCCGGGCGACGATCGACAGGACGCCCGCGAGCTGCTGCGGCCCCATGACGGCCGATTTGGCACTGGGCCAGGCGAACAGGAAGCGCGGGTCGTAGGCCCGGCCGCACATGCCGTAGTGCCCGGCGCCGTAGGAGGCCCCCATGAGCACGGACAGGTGCGGCACGCGGGAGTTGGCGACGGCGTTGATCATCATGGCGCCGTGCTTGATGATGCCGCCCTGCTCATACTCGCGGCCGACCATGTAGCCGGTGGTGTTGTGCAGGAACAGCAGCGGGATGTCACGCTGATCGGCGAGCTGGATGAACTGGGCTGCCTTCTGCGACTCGGCGCTGAACAGCACGCCCTGCGCGTTGGCGAGGATGCCGACCGGATAGCCGTGCAGGCCGGCCCAGCCGGTGGCCAGGCTGGTCCCGTACAGCGGCTTGAACTCGTCGAAGTCGGAGCCGTCGACGATCCGGGCGATCACCTCGCGCGGGTCGAAGGGGATCTTCAGATCGCCGGGAACGATCCCGAGAAGTTCCTCGTTGTCGTATTTGGGAGGCTGGGCGAAGGGGGGATCGGGATGGGCCTTGCGGTGGTGGAGGCGGGCGACGACCCGGCGCGCCTGGCGCAGCGCGTCGCGCTCGTCCACGGCGAAGTAGTCGGCCAGGCCCGACACGCGCGCGTGCATCTCGGCGCCGCCCAGCGACTCGTCGTCGCTCTCCTCGCCGGTGGCCATCTTCACCAGCGGCGGCCCGCCGAGGAACACCTTGGCGCGTTCCTTGACCATGATGACGTGGTCGGACATGCCGGGTATGTAGGCGCCGCCGGCCGTCGAGTTGCCGAAGACGACGGCGACGGTCGGGATGCCGGCCGCCGAAAGCCTGGTGAGGTCACGGAAGATGGCGCCCCCGGGGATGAAGATCTCCTTCTGGGAGGGCAGATCGGCGCCGCCGGACTCCACGAGGCTGACGCAGGGCAGCCGGTTGGCGAGCGCGATGTCGTTGGCGCGCAGCGCCTTCTTCAGGCTCCACGGATTGCTGGCGCCGCCGCGCACGGTCGGATCGTTGGCGGTGATCAGGCACTCGACGCCCTCGACGACCCCGATCCCGGTGACCAGCGAGCCGCCGACGGCGTACTCGCTGCCCCAGGCGGCCAGCGGGGACAGCTCCAGGAACGGCGTGTCGGGGTCGAGCAGCAGCTCGACGCGTTCGCGGGCGAGCAGCTTGCCGCGCCCCCGGTGCCGGTCGACGTACTTGGGGCCGCCGCCCGCGAGCGCCTTGGCGTGCTCGGCCGCCAGCTCGGTGAGCTTGGCGAGCATGGCCTCGCGGTGGGCCCGGTAGTCGGCGGAGCCGGTGTCCAGGGCGGTGGGCAGGACGGTCACAGCAGGGCCTCCGGGATGTCCAGGTGGCGGGAGCGCAGCCATTCCCCGAGGGCCTTGGCCTGCGGATCGAAGCGGTGCTGGGCGGCGACGCCCGCGCCGAGGATGCCTTCGACGACGAAGTTCAGGGCGCGCAGCGCGGGCAGCACGTGCCGGGTGACGGGCAGCGCCCGTGCCTCCGGGATCAGCTCACGGAACCGGTCGGCGGTCAGCTCGTGGGCGAGCCAGCGCCAGGCGTCGTCCGTGCGCGCCCACACGCCGACGTTGGCGTCACCGCCCTTGTCGCCGCTGCGGGCCCCGGCGACCAGGCCGAGCGGGGCGCGGCGTACGGGCCCGGCCGGAAGCCGCGCCGGCGGCTCCGGTTCCGGTACGTCCTCCAGTGCGCGCGTGCCCTGCGGCGCCGGTACGGCGATACGGCGGCCGTCGGGAAGGACGGCTGTGTGCGGGACGTCCTCCTGCGGGATGCGGGCGGCCTCGAAGACACCGTAGGGAGCGCCCTTGCCGGGAGGTGCGAGGACATGGAAGCCGGGGTAGCCGGCCAGCGCGAGTTCGATGGCGGCCCCGCTGAAGGCGCGGCCCACGGCCTGCGGGTCCTGGTCCCGGACGACCAGGCGCAGCAGCGCGCTGGCGGTCTCCTCGGTGGCGGCGTCGGGCCGGTCGGTGCGCACCAGCTCCCAGCGCACCTCGCCGGGCCGGGAGCCGGCGGCGCCGAGCGCGTCCTCCAGCTGCCGCCGTACGAGGTCCGCCTTGGCCTCGATGTCGAGTCCGGTGAGCACGAAGGTGACCTCGTTGCGGAAGCCGCCGAGGCGGTTGAGGCCGACCTTGAGGGTGGGCGGCGGCGCCTCCCCGCGCACCCCGTCGATCCGTACCCGGTCCGGGCCGTCCTGGGTGAGCCGTACGGTGTCAAGGCGCGTGGTGACGTCGGGCCCGGCGTACCGCGCCCCGCCCGTCTCGTACAGGAGTTGGGCGGTCACCGTGCCCACGTCGACGACGCCGCCGGTGCCGGGGTGCTTGGTGATGACGCAGGTGCCGTCGGCGTGGATCTCGGCGAGCGGGAAGCCGGGGTGGCGCAGCCGGTCGAGGGGGTGCTCGGTGAAGAAGGCGTAGTTGCCGCCGGTGGCCTGGGCGCCGCACTCCAGCACGTGCCCGGCGACGACGGCGCCGGCGAGCTTGTCGTACTCGCCGGGCTCCCACCCGAAGCGGGCGGCGGCGGGCCCGGTGACCAGGGCGGCGTCGGTGACGCGTCCGGTGACGACGACGTCGGCGCCCTCGCGCAGGCACGCGGCGATCCCGAAGCCGCCGAGGTAGGCGTGGGCGGCGAGGCTGCCCGGGTGGGCGGCGGTGCGGTCGTCGCCCTCGACGTGGGCGACGCGGACGGGGATGCCGAGCCGTCCGGCCAGCTCCCGCACCCGCCCGGCGAGTCCGGCGGGGTTGAGGCCCCCGGCGTTGGCGACGATCCGCACGCCGCGCTCCTGGGCGAGCCCCAGGCACTCCTCCAGTTGCCGCAGGAAGGTGCGGGCGTATCCGGCGGACGGGTCCTTGAGCCGGTCGCGGCCCAGGATCAGCATGGTCAGTTCGGCGAGGTAGTCGCCGGTGAGGACGTCGAGTGCGCCGCCGGTGAGCATCTCGCGCATGGCGTCGAAGCGGTCGCCGTAGAAGCCGGAGGCGTTGCCTATGCGCAGCGGGGTCACCGGGCGGCCCCCTTGCGGGCGGGGGCGCGTCCGGCGCCGGGCGGTCCCGCGAACGCCTGGGCGATGTCCAGCCAGCGGTCGGCGCCGGGGCCCGTGGCGGTCAGGGCGAGGTCGGCGCGGTGGGCGCGCTGGGTGACCAGCAGGCAGAAGTCGAGCGCGGGACCGGTGACCCGCTGGGCGGCGTCCTCGGGCCCGTACGCCCACACCTCCCCCGCAGGGGAGCGCAGCTCGACGCGGAACGGCTCGGCGGGGACGGGCAGCCCGTGCACGACGTGCGCGAAGTCGCGGGTGCGGAAGCCCAGCCGGGCGATGTGCCGCAGCCGATCGGTGGGCGCGGAGGTCACCCCGAGCGCCCCGGCCACATCCAGGCCGTGCGCCCAGGTCTCCATCAGCCGGGCGGTGGCCATGGACGCGGCGGACATCGGCGGCCCGTACCAGGGCAGCCGGGCACCGGCCGGAACCGCCCGCAACGCCTGGTCGAGCGCGGCCCGCCCCGCCCGCCACCGCTCCAGCAGCTCCCCGGGCGGCAGCCCGGCCCCTTCCTCCGCCCCCTGGTCCACGAAGGAGCCCGGCGCCGCGAGCGCCTTCTCCACCAGCCCCTTGAACCCCTCGGGATCGGTGACGGCCAGCAGCGCGGAACGGTCGGTCCAGGCGAGGTGCGCGATCTGATGAGCGACACTCCACCCGGCAGCGGGCGTCGCGAGCCCCCACTGCTCGCTCCGCAACTCGGCCACCATCCGGTCGAGTTGCTCGCTTTCCTCACACAGGTCACCGAAGACGGGCGTCGGATCGGACATGGGGGGAGCATGGCAGCGGGGCGAGAAACAATCAAGCGTGCTTGCATGAATTTGTTCGGGCCGCACGAAGGAACGGCTGCGGGAGGGGGCGGTTCGACGTCAGGCGAGGGGAGCGGGACTGATCTGCCAGAGGGAGACGAGTTCGGAACGCGCCGTGACCATGTACACGAAGAAGCCGCCGGCGACGAACGCGTGCCTGGCTCCCTCGTCCGTCCCTTGATACGCGGGCCCGTGCAGGAAGAGCGCCTCGGCGGCCCGCACCAGTTCGTCGGCCGCCCTCTCCACTTGGGCGAGGAACTCCGGTGGGGCACCGGCCGCCACGGTCTCGCCGTCGGGGACGTACTCCCAGCGTCAGGTCACTCCGCGCGCACCGCTTCGGCGGCGGCGCGGTAGAGGGTGGCGGCCGTGGCCAGATGGGTACGGGCCTGCTCCGGCTCGGCGGAGACCTGGGCGAGGTACTCGGCCCGGTGATACCGCTTGGCCGTGTCGGGATGGCGCTCGATCTCGATGAGCGCCGCCCAGTGACCGAGGTAGGCGTGGATCGGCTTGAGCGAGCCGTGTTCCACCGCTTCGGCGAGCGCCCGCTCCTTGGCCTGGTCGTACGCCGGCAGAAGCTGCGGCGCCACGACGGCGCACGCGGCACGCAGGGCGCCCGGAGTGCGCTCCGGGCGCGGGATCAGCGGGCCGTCGGACGCCGCTTCGGTGTGCTGCACGCTCATTCGACGTTCCCTCCGTGTCCTCCGCACCGAGGGCCGCCGCACGTCGGCGGGGCCCAGGGGCACACCGCCGACTCTAGTCCGTCCGCGCCCCCTCCCGTCGCGGAACGGATCAGGCGTCCACCCGGGGCGCGGGCGCCTTCCCCCGCCCCACCTGCGTCCGCACCGCGCCCATGCTCGCCGCGATGACCAGGACGATCGCCGCGGCCTCGAAGGGGGTGAGGGACTGGCCCAGGACGAGGAAGCCGGCGGTGGCGGCGATGGCCGGTTCCAGGCTCATGAGGATGGCGAAGGTGGAGGCGGGCAGGCGGCGCAGGGCGAGGAGTTCGAGGGTGTACGGGAGGACCGAGGACAGCACGGCCACCGCCGCGCCCAGGCCGAGGGTCGTCGGATCGGCCAGCTTCGTGCCGGACTCGGCGATGCCCAGCGGCAGGAACAGCACCGCGCCCACCGCCATCGCCAGGGCCAGCCCGTCGGCCTGCGGGAACCGCCGGCCGGTGCGGGCGCTGAACACGATGTACGCCGCCCACATCGCGCCCGCGCCCAGCGCGAAGGCGATGCCCGCCGGATCGAGGCTGCCGAAGCCCCCGCCGCCCAGGAGGAAGACACCGGCCAGGGCGAGGCCCGCCCAGAGCGCGTTGACCGCCCGGCGCGAGGCCAGGACGGACAGGGCCAGCGGTCCGAGCACTTCGAGGGTGACGGCGGGGCCGAGCGGGATGCGGTCCACGGCCTGGTAGAACAGGCCGTTCATCGCGGCCATGGTGACGCCGAAGACGACGACCGTGCCCCAGTCGGCCCGCGAGTGCCCGCGCAGCCGGGGCCGGCAGACCACCAGCAGCACGACCGCGGCCACCAGCAGCCGCAGCGCCACGACACCGAGCGCTCCCGCCCTCGGCATCAGCGTCACGGCCAGCGCGCCGCCGAACTGCACGGAGACGCACCCGGCGAGCACCAGCCCGACCGGCCCGAAGGAGCCCAGACGGCCCGGCCCGCCGGGGGCACCCGGAGCGCCCGGAGCGCCGGGCGCCGACGCGGACGAGGTCGAGGCCGCGTTCGAGGTCGAGGCCGCGTTCGAGGTCGAGGCCGCGTTCGAGGCGGCCGTCGACGTGGTCGCCGCCGTGGTTCCGGGGGACGACGGCGCCGAGGACAGGGGTGCGGTGTCGGGGGTGTTCACGGGCGGTCCAAGGGCTGGTTCGGGGGCGAGGCAGGGGCAGGGTCCGGTCCGCCCGGTCGGCGGGCCAGGGTCCGCCGGGGTCGGCGGGCAGGGTCGGCGGCAGGGGTCGCCAGCGGGGGCGGGCGGCGGCCCTGCTTCGTCCATCGTGCATCGTGATGTACTTGCACGTCCACAGTAGTGGACCAAGTCAGGCGTGTGAACCTCTTATGGAACTTACGCCCCCGCCCCGGAAGCTGTCATTCCGAAGGAATCCGGCTCCGGAGCACCGCCAGCACCTCCACGTCCGTCGCCCGGGCGTGCCAGGAAGTAGTCGGCCCAGGCGGCGATGTCGTCGTACCCGCACTCCGCCACCAGCCGGGCGATCGCCGCCCGCACGTCGAACGGTGTGACCCGCAGATCGGCGCCGGGTCCCAGCAGGCACCAGTGGGCGCCGGGACGGCCGTAGGGCATGCCGACACTGCCGGGGTTGACGACCCGGGCGGCTGTGCGCGAGGCGGACGCAGGGCATGTGGGTGTGGCCGCAGACCACCGCGCGGATCTCGTCACCGAGCCCGGAGAAGACCTCCGCCCAGCGGGCCGGGCCGGAGTCGACCAGGACGATCTCCTCGTCGTCGCGCGGCGTGGCGTGGCAGAACAGCACCTCGCCCAGGCCACGGACGGTGAGGGTGAGCGTCCGGGGCAGACCGGCCAGGAAGTCCACCTGCTCCGCGCGGAGCGCCCCGGCCGCGAACGGGCCGATCGGGTCGGGGATCTCCGTCCGCTCGCCCCGGCGGAACTCGACCCGTTCCCGGTCGGCGTTGCCCGCCACCCACCGCACCCGCTCGCCCTGGGCGCGCAGCAGGTCCAGCACCTCGGCGGGCTGCGGGCCGGCCGTGAGGTCACCGGTGAGCACGATGGCGTCGGCGGCGGCCACCTCCGGCTCGGCGAGCACCGCCTCCAGGGCGGGCAGGACTCCGTGGATGTCGGAAAGGACGGCGATACGGTTCAGCGGCATGGGCATGGGCATGGGCATGGGCATGCGGCCATCGTCGAGGCCCGGACGCGCTGCTCATGGCGGGGTGTTCGCCCCTCGCGTAGCGCGCCTGGCCCGCCTCCCCTCCCCACCTCGGCCGCTCAGCTGATCCGCCCCGGCCGCTCCTGGCTTCCCTCCTCCCGTGCGTCCGGTCCCGCGTGCACCCCTGCCTCCGGCCCCGCGTCCGCCTCGGTGTCCAGCGCCTCGGCCAGCACCTCCGCCAGGTGCCGGCCCCGGGTCCCGGACAGCTGTTCCAGCTGTGTCCGGCAGGAGAAGCCGTCCGCCAGGATCTCCGTGCCGGGCGGGGCCTCGCGCAGTGACGGCAGGAGCTGTTCCTCGGCGCAGGCGGTGGAGACCTCCCAGTGGCCTCTCGTGAAACCGAAGTCGCCGGCCAGTCCGCAGCAGCCGCCGGAGAGTTCCCCGGTCAGGCCCGCCGCCTCGCGCAGCCGGCGGTCGGCGCCGTCACCGAGCACGGCGTGCTGGTGGCAGTGGGTCTGTCCGGCGACGGGCCGGTCCAGGCGGGGCGGCCGCCAGGCGGGTGCGTGTCTCTCCAGGGTCTGCGCGAAGGTCAGCACGCGGTCGGCCAGGCGGTGGGCGCGCGGGTCGTCGGGCAGCAGGGCGGGCAGGTCGGTGCGCAGGGCGGCGGCGCAGCTCGGCTCCAGGACGACGACCGGGGCGCCGGTCTCCAGCACCGGTTCCATCAGGTCGAGGGTGCGGCGCAGCACCGCGCGGGCCCGGTCGAGCTGGCCGGTGGAGACGTAGGTCAGGCCGCAGCAGACCCGGCCCCGGCCGCGCAGCACGGCCAGCGGGTTCACGAGCTTGGAAACGCCGTCGCCGACCGGTGGTCGGCGCAGCCGCAGGGTCGGCGGCAGCGCCACCCGCAGCCCGGCCGCCTCCAGCACCCGCACGGCCGCGCGGCCCACGGACGGCGAGAGGTGCTCGGTGAAGGTGTCCGGCCACAGGACGACCAGTCCGCCGCCGTGCCCCACTTCGCGGCCACCTTCTTTCTCGCCGCCGCGCCCCACTTCACGGCCGCCTTCTTTCTCGCCGCCGCGCCTCACCTCACGGCCGCCTTCTTTCTCGCCGCCGCGCCTCGCTTCGCGGCCACCTTCTTTCTCGCCGCCGTGCCTCGCTTCGCGGCCATCCGCAAGCTCGCCGCCGTCCGCCGTATCGCCGCCGCGCCTCGCTTCACCGTCGACCGCCATTTCGCCGCCGCGCCTCGCCTCACCGCCGTCCTCCGCCCGCACCGCCCCCGGCCGGTGGCCGCGCCACCATCGGGTGAAGGGCTCCGGCGCCAGAGGCGGGATCGCTCGTTCGGGTGTGATTCCGGCCAGCCGTTTCGCCACGGCGGCCAGCGGGCGGACGGCGGTGAGCGCGTTGACGGCCGGGGCCGTGCGGGTGCGGGCGGTCCAGCGCAGCCACACCGGCAGCCGGCCCAGCGCGTAGTGGGCGGCGGGGCGGCGCCGGCCCGCGTAGTGGTGGTGCAGGAACTCCGCCTTGTAGGTGGCCATGTCGACCCCGACCGGGCAGTCGGAGGCGCAGCCCTTGCAGGACAGGCACAGGTCCAGGGCGTCCCGGACCTCCGTCGAACGCCAGCCGTCGGTCACCAGCTCGCCCGCGAGCATCTCGTGCAGCAGCCGGGCCCGCCCGCGCGTGGAGTGCTCCTCCGCGCCGGTCGCCCGGAACGACGGGCACATCACGGCGGCCCCGGACACCTCCGTCGTGCGGCACTTGGCGACGCCCACGCACCGCCGTACCGCCGCCGTGAAGTCGCCGCCGTCGGCCGGGTAGCCGAAGGCGACGTCCACCGGCTCGCGCGGCAGCACGGCGAACCGCAGGTTCGCGTCCAGCGGGGCCGGGCGGACCAGCATCCCCGGGTTGAGCAGGCCGTCCGGGTCCCAGACGGCCTTGGCCCGCTCGAACAGGGCCACCATCGGCGCGCCGTACATCACCGGCAGCAGCTCGGCCCGGGCCTGCCCGTCCCCGTGCTCCCCGGACAGGGAACCGCCGTGCGCCACCACCAGCTCCGCCAGCTCCCGCGAGAACCGCCGGAAACGGCCGGTCCCGGCGGACGTCAGCAGGTCGAAGTCGATACGGACGTGGATGCAGCCGTCCCCGAAGTGCCCGTAGGGCGTGCCGCGCAGGTTGTGGGCGGTGAGCAGGGACCGGAAGTCCCGCAGATACGCGCCCAGCCGGGCCGGCGGCACCGCGCAGTCCTCCCAGCCCGGCCACGCCTCGGTGCCGTCCGGCATACGGGTGGCCGTGCCGCTCGCGTCCTCGCGGACCCGCCACAGGGCGCGCCGCGCGGCCGGGTCGGTGACGACCAGCGCGTCCACGGCGTCGCCGGCGCCCGCGATCGCCTCCGCCCGCGCGCGGGCCTGCGCCGGGGTGTCGCCGCCCGTCTCCACGAACAGCCAGGCGTCGCCCCGGGGCAGGTCGGCCGGCGCGCCCGGCACCAGATCGCGGGCCATCCCCTCCACTGTGAGCGGGCCCAGCGGGAGCAGGGCGGGCGCGGCGTCGGCGGCGGCGCTCTCGTCGGCGTACCCCAGCACGGCCAGGGCCCGCGCGCGGGGCGCCTCGACCAAGTCGACGATCGCTTCGGTGAGGATGCCGAGCGTGCCCTCCGAGCCGCAGAAGGAACGGGCCACGTCCGCGCCCTTCTCCGGCAGCAGGGCGTCGAGCGCGTACCCGGAGATACGGCGGGGCAGCTCCGGGAAGCCCGTCCGCAGCCGTGCCAGCTCGCCCCCGACCAGCTCCCGCAGCCCCTGCGGCGCCCCGGCCCAGCCCCTCCCGGGCCGCAGCGGCTCACCGCGCGCGGTGAGCACCGACAGCTCGCGCACGCTGTCCGCGGTCGTGCCCCAGGCCACCGAGTGGGAGCCGCACGAGTTGTTGCCGATCATGCCGCCGAGCGTGCACCGGCCGTGCGTGGACGGGTCGGGGCCGAAGCGCAGTCCGTGCGGGGCGGCGGCCTCCTGGAGCCGGTCGAGGACCAGCCCCGGCTGGACGACGGCCGTCCGCTGCCCCGGATCGAGGCTGACCAGGCGGTTCATGTGCCGGGTGAAGTCCAGCACCACGCCCGTCCCGGTGGCCTGCCCGGCGATCGACGTGCCGCCGCCGCGCGCCACCACCGGCACACCGCGCGCCCGGCACACTGCGAGCACCGCCGCCACGTCGTCGGCGTCGCGCGGGGCGGCCACCCCCAGCGGGACGCGCCGGTAGTTGGACGCGTCCATGGTGTGCAGCGCCCGGTCGGTGGCGCCGAAGCCGACCTCGCCCCGGACGACACCCCGCAGCTCCGCCTCAAGCCCCGAGAGATCCGTCATGGCTCCAGCATGCATCCGCTCACGGACAGTCACCGAAAGTTTTCCACAGCCACACCCCACTCGTCGTACAACCACACAAGCCACCACCACGTAAGCCACCACGCAAACTCATGCCTCCCTCCCCCCTTCCCTCCCCGGCACGCTCGTCTCATCGGACGGACACGGTTCCGTCCGGTTTCGCCCACCGACTACCCTCCGACTCGTGGCCGACATCGAGATCCCCGCTGACATCAAGCCCGCCGACGGACGTTTCGGCGCGGGCCCCTCCAAGGTGCGCACCGAGGCGCTGGACGCCCTCGCCGCCACCGGTACGTCCCTCATGGGCACCTCCCACCGCCAGGCACCCGTCAAGAACCTGGTCGGCAAGGTGCGCGAGGGCATCAGCGAGCTGTTCCGGCTCCCCGACGGGTACGAGGTGATCCTCGGCAACGGCGGCTCCACCGCGTTCTGGGACGTCGCCACCCACGGTCTGATCGAGGACAAGTCGCAGCACCTCACCTTCGGCGAGTTCAGCTCGAAGTTCGCCAAGGCCGCCAAGCTGGCCCCGTGGCTGGCCGAGCCCACCCTCGTCTCCGCCGACCCGGGCACCCACCCCGAGCCGAAGGCCGAGTCCGGCGTCGACGTCTACGCCTACACGCACAACGAGACCTCCACCGGTGTCGCCATGCCGATCAAGCGCGTGGCCGGCGCCGACGAGGGCGCGCTCGTCCTCGTGGACGCCACCTCCGGCGCGGGCGGCCTCCCGGTCGACGTCACCGAGACCGACGTCTACTACTTCGCCCCGCAGAAGTCCTTCGCCTCCGACGGCGGCCTGTGGATCGGCGTGTTCTCCCCCGCCGCGATCGAGCGCGCCGAGCGCGTGCACGCCTCCGGCCGCCACATCCCGGAGTTCTTCTCGCTGCCCACGGCGATCGACAACTCCCGCAAGAACCAGACGTACAACACCCCGGCGCTGGCCACCCTCTTCCTGCTCAACGAGCAGCTTGAGTGGATCAACGGCCAGGGCGGCCTGGACTGGTCGACGGCCCGCACCAAGGACTCCTCGACCCGCCTGTACAGCTGGGCGGAGGAGTCGAAGCACGCCTCCCCGTTCGTCTCCGACCCGGCCAAGCGCTCGCAGGTCATCGGCACGATCGACTTCTCCGACGAGATCGACGCCGCCGCCGTGGCCAAGGTGCTGCGCGCCAACGGCGTCGTCGACACCGAGCCGTACCGCAAGCTGGGCCGCAACCAGCTCCGCGTCGCGATGTTCCCGGCGGTCGACCCGGCGGACGTCGAGGCGCTGACGGCGTGCGTCGACTATGTGATCGAGAAGCTGTAGCCGTTCCCGGCACGTCCGCTACGACGAGGGCGCCCGGCGATGACCGCCGGGCGCCCTCGTCCGTCCGCCCCCGTCCTCGCCCAGCGCCGTCACTCGTCACTCCTCACTGCCTCGCGAACCACGGCACCTGGCACACGTGCGGCGCGTCGCCCTCCGGGCACAGTCCCTTGAGCACCGCCTTGCGGACCCCCCGCCAGGTCCGCAGCGAGCACACCAGCCGGGCCCGCAGCTCCACCGCCTCCCGCGCGCCGCTGTCCCCGCCGGGGTGCTCCCAGGCCCACTGCTCGGCCAGCAAGTCGTACGCCTCTGCGGTCGTCGTCCCGCCGTCGAGGGCGCGCACCACGGTCTCCTCCGCGATCCGCGCACTCCGCGCCGCCACGGCCGCCGCGAGGATCTCCCGGACCCGGGCGAGCCCCTGCTCATCGGCGTACAGCCCGAACCTGAGCGTGCGCGTCCGCATGCGGCCCTCCGCTTCTCTCCCGCACATCAGCACGTGGCTGCCCGGACCTTGCTTGGACTTTGCCTGGACGGCTTGGTCCGGCGGGACGCTATTGGCGTACGTCAGCGCGGCTCAACTTCTTTTCCACGCCGCCTTCCCGGCCCGGGGTGGCATGAGGTGAGAGCCTGCGGCTCGTGGACCCTCGGTGCGCTTGGCGCCTAGGCGAACTGCCGGACGAAGGCGTGCCAGCCGTCGCGGGAGACGGTGAGGAGGGGGCCGCTCGGCTGCTTGCTGTCGCGGACGGCTCGGCCGCCGGGGGCAGTGTCGGCCACCTCGACGCAGGCGTTCTCCGCCCCCGAGTACGACGACTTCCTGAAGGGACTTACGACCACGGTCATGTCACTCCTCTTTCAGATCGGTACGGTCCCGGATGAGCCGCACGCCAGTGCCAACACGACCAGCGCGCCTCCTCACACGTGATACCTAGGCGAACTGCCGGACGAAAGCGTGCCAACCCTCGCGGGAGACGGTCAGAAGGGGGCCGTTCTGCCGCTTGCTGTCGCGGAAAGCCCGGCCGTGGCCAACGGTGAGAGCCACCTCGACGCAGTTGCTCTCCGCTCCCGAATGCGACGATCTCCGGAAGGGGCCTATAACCTCGGTCACGATGCGTCTTCCTTCAAGGTTCGCAGTACACCCCGGATGAGCTTCGCGCTCGCGTCCGGCGCCAGTGCCGACGATCGTAGTAGGTCATACATATTCGCGTAAGCAGCAAGGTCTTCGGAGCCTTCGAGGACCGATGTGCCTCTGAGGTTCTCCAGGGCAACCGCTTGGACCGTCGGTTCAGAGTCGAAGCTGAACGTCGAGAAGGCCGAGGTGACCGTGGCCAGCGCTCCCACGCTGAACGGAAGCACCTGGACGGTGACGTTCTTCCTCGCCCCAGCCTCCAGGATCGCTGACAACTGCTCCTGGTGAACATCGATGCCTACCAGCGGATGGCTGATTACCGCTTCCCAGACGACAGCGGAATACGTCGCCCCGCCCTCATCGATCTTCGCCTGGCGCGCCTCCCGCACTTTGACCATCTCGGTGACGCGCTCGGGAGCCATGTAGGTGGGACTCGTCTGGATGACAGCCTCTGTATAGGCCGGGGTTTGCAAAAGCCCGGGCACCAGCACCTGCTGCCACTCCCGGATGTACGTCGCGTCGTCCTCCAGGGCGATGTGGTCCAGGTAATCCGGCCGCAGGTGTTCCGCATGCTCCAGCCACCAGCCCCGCTTCTTGGAGTGCTTGGCCAGATCCTCCAGCTTGGCCCGCGTCTCTGAGTCTTCGACGCCGTAGGCGTCCAGCAGCAGCCTCACTTCGATGACTCGCGCAGTGACACTGCCGCTCTCAAGCCGACTGATCCTGGCCTGGCTTGCGGCAATGACCTCGGCGGCCTGCGGCTGGTCGAGCTTGGCAGCTTGCCGGTACTGCCTGAGCGCCGTACCAAGGCGCCTACTGCGTACGGTCGGCCGTCCACCTGCGGGCATGGCGCCCTCCCCTCTTCTGGCAGCCACGATGCCACAGAGGTCATCGCCTCCGAGAGCCCATCACTCGATCGAGTGGACAAGTGAATGCATTCACTGAAGCGTATTGCAGACCCGTGGAATACAGCCGTAGCTTCGCCGCCATGCCCTCAACCGAAACCTTCCGCACCCCCAAGCACCGAAGGCACGTCCCCGCCGCCCGGCAGCGCGTCCGCGCAGCCCTCGCGGGCTGGGGCGTCACCGACGAACTCGCGGACTCCGTGACCCTGCTGGTCAGCGAACTCGTCACCAATGCCGTGCTGCACTGCCGGCTCTCCTGCGCCCAGGTCAGGGTCACGCTGATCCTGGACGGGCCGGAGTTGGTCCTTGAGGTCTCCGACCCGGACCGCGACCGGCTGCCCCAGCCCCATCACTCCACCCCGGACGAGGAGGGCGGGCGCGGGCTGGCCCTCGTCGCGGCGCTGTCCGACGCCTGGGGCTGGCGCCAGGAGCCGTACACGAAGTGCGTGTGGGCGCGGTTCCGCCTCGCGGAGTCGGCGGAGGAGAGCCGTGCCGTTCCGGCGGGTGCGTGACGCGGTCGTCCGGCTGCTCACCGGCGCCCCCGAGATGAGCGACCAGGACCTCGGCCGGGAGGTCCGGGCCCCCGACCCGTACGTATGGCGGCTGCCCAGCCCGTACGAAGCGCGGTGGCGCCGCTGGGCCAAGCGGTGCCGGGCGGCGAGGTGTTACCTGCCGTTTCCGCGCGAGGAGGCGTGCTGGGCGGTTCCGGATCGTCCGCAGCCGGCCGCTGCCTGGCCGTCCGAGGACGACGTGGTGCGGCCCTACGTCCTCAGACCTTGAGGCTCCGGCGGACCCGGGCGATGACCTGCTGGGCCTCCGCACCGAAGACCGCCGACTCCGCGAAGGTGTCCCAGACGCGGCGGTAGAGAGCGATCGTTTCGGCATCGTCGAGCCAGAGTTCGGCGTGCCAGTCCTCCACTACGACCAGGCGGTCGTCCAGCATGTTGAAAGAGTTACCCAGAGCCAGCGGCAGCGCGCCTTCGAGCGGCAGGATGCCCAAGCGGACCGTGTCCATGCCCACTACCCCAAGCAGCCGGTCGAGTTGGGCCGCGAGTGTCTCCGGTGGACAGATCCGAGCCCACAGCACGCTCTCGGGCATGATCAGATTCAAGCGCTTGCCCGGTCGGTACAACCACTCCTGCCGCTTCATGCGAGCCCGTACCGCGGCATCCGCGTCCTTCGGCGACTTCCGGAGTGCGGCGTGCCGCTCGAAGATATGCCGAGCGTAATCGGCAGTATGGAGCATGCCGTTGACAGCTGCGCCGCTCAACGCGTGCATGGTCGTGGTGTTGGAGACGAGGGTGTTCCAGGTTTCCTGGACAGGGGCGTGCCCTGCGGAAAGCTGCCGTTGCCAGGAACGGATGTGGCTCTCGAAGCCCCTGAGTCGTGCCCGCAGCTCCGGGAACACAGCAGGCCGCCCCACAGCCTCGGCCCACGCCCGCAAGTCGTCGTCCGTGGGCGTCTGGCGACCGTTCTCCAGCTTACTGATCTTCGACTGCTGCCAACCCAGTCGCTGTGCGAGCTGGGCACCGGTGAGCCGGCCCTCAGCGCTTTCGAGGCGCATTTCCCGGAGTTGGCGGCCGAGTTCTTCGCGCGCTCGCTGATAGTCCGTGCTCACCGGTACCCACTGTTGTTCCTACACTTCGCTGCGCATCTCCGCCGTGAACTGCTCCCACCGTACGGCGTGATGCCAAGCAGCATCCCGGATCATGGCGCAGCGCACCACCTCTGCGGGCTCGGTGATCAGGTCGACGTGTGTGAGCTGATCGTCGTCATCGAACCGAAGGAGCGCGATGAGGCGGCTGTCGAACAGCCAGAAGTCCTCGGCGGGGAGCCGGAGTCGTTCCGCATCGGCGCGCCACATGTTGCGGATGTCCTCACCGGACTCGATGTTCCACCTCGCGCCGTCGAGGAGGTACCGCTGCCCGGCAGTGGGGGGCTGGTCCACGATCCGCACCCGCTCGATGCGTTTCCCCTCTGCGGTCTGCGCGCGCATGATGTCGCGGAATTCCCTGCCCGGTGAGCCTTCCGGCCAGTTCTCAATGACACGTCCGGTCTGGATGAAACCCTGCCAACGGTCGCTGGCCTCATCGCTCGCGTACCGCCGACGAGTTTCCAGGCGCCAGGCGGTGTGTTCGAACTTCCTGAACAAGCTTCTGAACTCGTTCAGGTCGATCGTCCGCGCCTGCCGTGCCCTGTCCTTCGGCCCCCAGTCGACCAGCAATTCACGCGGCACCACGACCGCGACCTCTCCTTCCGACAAGCGCTGGAGCTGGGCCAGGTCGTCCGTGCCGGTCAGCGGGGGACCGTGCACGATCACCTCCCCGCTGTCCAAGTCCTCGTGCACAGCCGGGCATCCGTCGATGTCGCTCCCCGTCCCGTTGAACCGTAACCGCCGCGCCATGCGCAGCCACCTCTTCCCTCGCTCGCCGGAGTCCGTGATCACAGCATTCCGACTCCGCTAGGTGAATGTCCATGCATCCAGAGTGACCGCGCGAGAATAACGGCGAATATTCTCATCCGAGTTCACCCTTCCCGTCCTACCTTCATCACCCAGAGCAATCACCCAGCCACAAGGCGATACGGGAAGGACCCCCATGCCCGACACACACGACCTCTACGCCCTCGACCTCGCCTCCGTCACCTTCGTGCAGGCATGCGGCGGGCCCTGCTCCGAGGGGTGCCTGGTTCTGGCCCGCCTCGGGGAGGACGCCTGGGCCCTCGGTGACAGCAAGCGGCCCGATCTGGAGCCGTTGCGGTTCAGCTCGGAGGAGTTGAGCGCGGCCGGGATCGATCCGACGCGGTTCGGTCTGACTCTCTGAAGGCTCCTCCGCACCCACGGCCCCATCCGGTCTCCGCGGTTCCGAGCCGCGCGGCCGGTCGGGGCCGCCCATCGAAGGGGACCGCCCGTGCACCACCACGGTTACCTCTGGACCGGCCCGAAAGCCCGCTTCGATCAGGACGCGCTGCGGCGGCCGCCGCACCCCGAGCCGCCCCCGCCCGGCAGCCGGCCCGAGTTGATCCAGCGGTACCGGGAGGTCGCCGCCGAGTTTCCCGCTTCCGGGTTGCCTCCGCTGGAGACGGCGTACTGGCTGGTCAAGCCGGAGTCCCTGGTCCGCGGGACCTGGCCCGACCCGGGGCAGGCGGCCCACTGGGTCGGTGCGCGGCTGGCCGAGTACGCGCCCCGGTTCGCGGCCGGGACCGAGCGTGACCCCGGCCGGCTGGCCGCCCTCCTCGCCTCCGCGACCGAACGGCTCGGTTCCGGTGACGACCTGTCCCTGGGGTTCTACCTGGAGCGGCCCTCGTACCTGTGCCTGGCCGTGGTCACCTGTTCCCCGAACCGCGCGCGTCCCGGTCTGGCGTGTCCGCTGGGTGCGTCCTCCTCACGGCCGCCGCCGGCGCCGCGCCAGGCGCCCCAGCCCGAACAGCGCCAGCACGGCGACGACGGCCACCGCCCCGCCGGTCTTGAGCGTGCCCGACAGGCCGCCGCCACCGTTGCCGCCCGATGCCTGTGAATCCCCGTCCTTCGAGGGCGCCTTGGAGCCCGCGCCGCTTCCTCCGCCGTCCCCCGGTGCGTCCTCCGGCTGTACGGGACTTTCGGCGCCCTCGCTGCCGTACATCAGCTTGGTGCCGTCGGTGCTGTACGTGACCGACTCGCCCTGCCGTTGCAGGGGCACGTCGAGCCGGCCCTCGCGCTGGATCCTGCCGCCGTTCCAGGCGTAGGAGATGCCGCCGAAGTAGCCGCGCACGACGAGCCGGGTGCCGTCCGGGGAGAAGGCCGCGTCCGTGGCCCACAGGTCGACGGGGGCGATCGGCTTGAAGACGTTCGTCCCGGAGGTGGACAGCCGCGCCGGACCCTCGAACAGGTGGCCGCCGTCCTCGTTCTTGTCGACGATGTACACGCGCCCCGTCTTCGGGTGCACGACCAGCGACTCGGCGTTGCGCGGCCCGTCCGCGTACTTCACCACGTACTGCGTGGCCCGGACCGTCTGGTCCTTGAGCACCTTCGGCTCCGGCAGCCGGTAGATCCACACGTACGGCCAGGTGCCGCCGAGGTTGTCGCCGATGTCCCCGAGGTAGATCTCGTTGCCGGGGCCGATGGAGATGGCCTCGACGTCACGCGGCCTGCCGATGCCGCTGAGGGTGACCTTGGCGACGGTCTCGCCGGTGCGGCTGTCCACGGCGTAGACGTAAGGGCCGTCGTCGCTGTCGTTGTGGGTCCAGTAGATGCCGGGGTGCAGGTGCGAGGCGGCCAGGCCGCTGGACTCCTTGATCCGCGGATCCTTGATCGTGAATCCGTTGTTCCCGCTGTTCCCGCTGTTCCCGCTGTTCCCGCTGTTCCCGCTGTTCCCGCTGTTCCCGATGTTCCCGCTGTTTCCGCTGTTTCCGCTGTTTCCGCTGTTTCCGTTCCCGTTGTTCCCGTCGGCGGCGGAGGCGGACACGGCGGATACGGCGGACACGGTGCACACACCCGCGAGAAGGGCCCCGGCGAGCAGGGTGGACGATCGGCGCATCCTCCAAGCCTGCCATCCCGCACGGGTGTTCACCGCGCGTGGTGGGCCTCACATCCCGCCGGGCACTCCGGCCGCCTTCCGATCGTTCATTATGAGCGGATGCTCAGGTTCATGCCCGTCGGTGACTCCATGACGATCGGAAGCACGGGCGAACACACATGGCGCTACCGGCTGTGGCAGCACCTGTGCGTGACGTACGACGGCCCGTTCACGCTGGTCGGCCCGCGCGAGACGCTGTACGACAAGACGGCGGACGCCCCCGTCTCGTACGCCTACGCCGACGCCGGCCCCGGTTTCCCCCGCGCCCACCTGGCCGGCTGGGGCGAGGGCTGGCAGCACATGGCGCCGCTGATCGGCCCGGCGGTGCGGGAGTGCCGCGCGGACGTGCTGCTCGTCTCGCTCGGCCTGATCGACCTCGGCTTCTACACCAACGCCGAGCAGACCACGGCCAACGTACGCGCTTTCGTCGCGGCGGCCCGCGCGGCGAATCCGCGCATACGGATGGTCGTGCTCCCGGTGATCCCGAACGTCCGCGCCCGGACCGACCCGCCCTTCGCCGGTCAGGTGACCCTCTTCAACGAACTGCTGGCGAAGGCCGCCGCCGACCTGGACGAGCCGCGCTCCCCGCTGCTGCTGGCCTCCCCGCCGCACGACTACGCCCTCGACACCGACACCTACGACGGCACCCACCCCAACGAACGGGGCGAGCACGCGATCGCGGGGGCGTTCGCGGCGGCGATGCACCAAGGGTGGGGCTGGGGCGGGGCCTACCG
This sequence comes from Streptomyces sp. NPDC047017, assembly GCF_040644175.1. Classification (NCBI taxonomy): domain Bacteria; kingdom Bacillati; phylum Actinomycetota; class Actinomycetes; order Kitasatosporales; family Streptomycetaceae; genus Streptomyces; species Streptomyces sp. NPDC047017. The sequence goes on from NZ_JBEYVW010000002.1 coordinate 335,160, forward strand.
GCGGGGCTGAGGGGCCGGCCCGCGGAGGGACCGCTCCGCTCTTGCTTCGAGCGCACTCCAGGCCGTTGGCTTGGAGACCATGGAGTACACACAGCTCGGACGCACCGGACTCAAGGTCAGCAGGCTCGTCCTCGGCACCATGAACTTCGGTCCGCAGACCGACGAGGCCGACAGCCACGCGATCATGGACGCCGCGCTGGACGCCGGCATCAACTTCTTCGACACGGCCAACGTGTACGGCTGGGGCGAGAACAAGGGCCGCACCGAGTCGATCATCGGCAACTGGTTCGCGCAGGACGGCAGCCGCCGCGACAAGGTCGTCCTGGCCACCAAGGTCTACGGCAACATGGGCCCCGACCGCGAAGCCTGGCCCAACCACGACAAGCTCTCCGCGCTGAACATCCGGCGCGCCGTGGACGCCAGCCTGAAGCGGCTGCGGACCGACCACATCGATCTCTACCAGTTCCACCACGTCGACCGCAGCACCCCCTTCGAGGAGATCTGGCAGGCGATCGACACCCTCGTACGGCAGGGCAAGATCCTCTACGCCGGCTCCTCCAACTTCCCCGGCTACAAGATCGCCCAGGCCAACGAGACCGCCGCCCGGCTCGGGACGTACGGCCTGGTCAGCGAGCAGTGCCTGTACAACCTCGCCGAGCGGCGCGCCGAGATGGAGGTCATCCCGGCCGCGCGGGACTACGGGCTCGGGGTCATCGCCTGGTCGCCGCTGCACGGCGGGCTGCTGGGCGGTGTGCTCAAGAAGCAGGCCGAGGGCGGCCGGCGCGCCTCCGGGCGGACCGTCGACTCCCTCGCCGACCCGGCCGCCCGCACGCGGGTCCAGGCGTACGAGGACCTGCTCGGCAAGCACGGCATCGAGCCCGGCGAGGCCGCGCTGGCCTGGCTGCTCACCCGGCCCGGCGTCACCGGGCCGATCGTCGGGCCGCGCACCTCCGGTCAGCTGGAGTCCGCGCTGCGCGCCGTCGAGCTGGAGCTGAGCGAGGAGGTGCTGGCCGGGCTCGACGAGATCTTCCCCGGTCCGGGGCCGGCGCCGGAGGCGTTCGCCTGGTGACCGCCCGCGGCCCGGCGCTCGGGGGGTGAGACGGGGGCGGGGGCGGAGGCGGAGGCCGGCCTTCCGGCCTCCGCCCCCGCGGCCTCCGCCGCCCCCCGGCCTCCGCCGTCTTCCGGCCTCACCTGCCGAGCGCGGCCGCCACGGCGACGACAGCCAGCATCAGCACCAGCACAACGGCCATGATCCGGTTCCGGGTCTTCGGGTCCACAGGTCCGAGACTAACCGGCGCCGCCGAGCGCCCAGCGGGCGACCGGCTCGTAACGGGGTTGCTCGCCGGGCACGCCGGACCTCGGCAGCCGGCTGCGGACGAGGACGATCCCGTCCACCGTCCAGCTCCGGCTGCCGAAGGCGCGCAGCGCCTCCACCTGCGGCCGTACGTCCACTCCGTCGCGGCCGCGGGCCAGCGTCAGGTGGGCCTTGTAGGGGCGGTGCTCCCCCGTGTCCGCGCCCGCCGCGCCCGCCACGCCCGCCTTGCGCGCCGCCGCCATCGCGCGCCCGGCGAGCAGCCCGAGGGCCCGTACATCGCCGTCCGCGCCCGTCCACAGCGCCTTGCCGCCCCCGAACCGACCGCCGCCGCGCAGCGCCAGCGCGAACGGTTCGGTGCGCCGCGCGGCCTTCGCCAGGCGGCTCTCCAGCTCGGGGACGGTCTCCTCGGGGACCTCGCCGTAGAAGGCGAGCGTGAAGTGCCAGCCGGGCCGCCCGGTCCAGCGCAGCCGGTCGGCCCCGGGCAGCTTCCGCAACTCGGCGACCTCGGCCGCCAGCGCGTCGGTGACGTCCTCGGGGGGCAGCACGGCGGCGAAGAGCCTCATGGGGCCAGTGTGTCCCTGTCCTGTGCCGTCGAACGTGGACGGACGCGAGTTCGTGTCATCGAAGGCTGATCACCGAGTGCGGTGTTCCACCGGGCCAAGGGTGGCGGGCGCGTCGAGCCCACCAGCTACCCCCGGGTGACCTCGGCGGTGTGCGCGGGGGTGTAGCGCTCGCCCGTCACCTGGTCGCCCAGCGGGTTCGGCGCGGCCAGCGCCTCGGCGTCCAGGGTGAGTTCCAGCGCGGCCGCGTTCTGCTCCAGCCGGGCCGGGCTGCGGGTGCCCGGAACGGCCGCCACCGCCACCCCGAGCCGCTCGGTCCGGGCGTACACCCAGGCCGGCGCCACCTGGGCCGGGGTGGCACCCAGCCGGTCGGCCACCTCGCGCACGCTCTGCGCGATCTTCTCGTCGGCCTCGCCCGCCTCGCCGGCGAAGCGGGGGTTGGCGCGCCGGAAGTCCTTCTCGCCCAGGGTGGAGCGGTCCAGGGTGCCGGTCAGGAACCCCCGCCCCAGCGGCGAGTACGGCACCAGTCCGACCCCCAGCTCGGCCATCACCGGGGTGACCGCCTCGACGTCGCGGGTCCACAGCGAGTACTCGCTCTGCACCGCGGTGATCGGGTGCACCGCGTGCGCACGGCGCAGCAGCTCGCCGTCGACCTCGGACAGGCCCAGATGGCGGACTTTGCCCGCCTCGACCAGCTCGGCCATCGCCCCGACGGTCTCCTCGATCTCCACGTCCTGGGGCGGGCGGTGGGCGTAGTACAGGTCGATCACCTCGACGCCCAGCCGCAGCAGCGAGGCGCCGCGGGAGCGCAGCACGTAGTCCCGGGCACCGCGGACGCGGCGTGCCCGGTCGCCGGCACTGCGGTCGATGCCGAACTTGGTGGCCAGCCGCACCCGGTCCCGGCGGCCGTGGACGGCCCGGCCCACCAGCACCTCGTTGTGCCCGGTGCCGTGGGCGTCGGCGGTGTCCGGGAACGTGATGCCCAGCTCCAGGGCCCGGTCGATGGTGGCCAGTCCGCCGTCCCGGTCGGCGGCGCCGTAGCTCTCGCTCATCCCCATGCACCCCAGGCCCATCGCGCTGACGGTGAGACCGGGCGAGCCGAGCGTGGTTCGGGTGATCATGCGCGGATACTCCTCCGGCCGGCGGACCGGGCGGTACCTCAAGGGCTGACGAACGCCTTCGACGCCAGGACTTGGAGCGCGCTCGAAGTCAAGCCGGAGGACCGGCCCCCGCCGGCGGATCGGGCGCGGCGGGGCCGGGTGAGCGTGAAGCGGTCCACCGGCAGCAGGTCGCCACAGGGCCCGGCCCCGCTCGGCGCCGCGCTCGCCGGGTACGGGCCGGATCGACAGGATCTGCCACGGCGGCCGCGACCAGATCCGCCGGGCGTACCGCGAGGGCCAGGAGGACCAGCCCGCCGACCTCGGTCTCGCCCTCAACGCCGTCGCCCTGCGGAACGGTGTGCCGGCCGGCCAAGATCAATCTCACCGGGATTTCCTGTACGCCGACTGCCCGCGCCCGGTTCCCCGTCCCGCGCCCCGGCGGGGCAGTCGCCGCCGGCCGGCTCAGGCCGCGGCCATCTCCTCGGGGGTCTCGCGGCGCTCGCGCGGTACGAAGCTCACCTTCGGGTGGCCGCCGTGCCAGCCGACGGACACGCGCAGGCCGCCCAGGCGGGTCAGGACCAGGCCGATGGTGACGGCCGCGGCGAGCGAGATCAGGCCGCCGAGGGCGAAACCGACCCGGGCGCCGTAGGCGTCGGTGACCCAGCCGACGAGCGGGGCGCCGAGCGGGGTGCCGCCCATGAACACCATCATGAACAGCGCCATCACACGGCCCCGCATGGCCGGGTCGGTGGCCATCTGGACCGTGGTGTTGGCGGTGACGTTGACCGTCAGGCCGAAGACCCCGATCGGCACCATCAGCAGCGCGAACAGCCAGTACGACGGCGCCAGCGCGGCCACCACCTCCAGCACGCCGAAGGCCGCGGCGGCCGCGATCAGCACCCGCAGCCGGGCGGTGCCGCGGCGGGCCGCGAGCAGGGCGCCGACGAGCGAACCGACCGCCATCAGCGTGTTGAAGAGGCTGTAGGCGCCCGCGCCGGAGTGGAAGACGGTGTCGGCGTAGGCCGACAGCCACACCGGGAAGTTGAAGCCGAAGGTGCCGATGAACCCGACCAGGACGATCGGCCAGATCAGGTCGGGGCGGCCGGCGACATAGCGCAGGCCCTCCCGGAGCTGGCCCTTGCCGCGCGGGGTGCGCTCGACCACGTGCAGCTCACGGGCGCGCATCAGCAGCAGTCCGGTGATGGGCGCGACGAAGGACAGGCCGTTGGCGAGGAACGCCCAGCCGGTGCCGACGCCGGTGATCATGAGGCCCGCGACGGCGGGGCCGACCAGCCGGGCGGACTGGAAGTTCGCCGAGTTCAGGCTGACCGCGTTCTGCAACTGCCCCGGGCCGACCATCTCGGAGACGAAGGACTGCCGGGCCGGGTTGTCCAGGACCGTGGCGAGGCCGACCGCGAAGGCGGCGACGTAGACGTGCCAGACCTCGACGTGCCCGGTGAGGGTGAGCGCGGCGAGCGCCAGGCCGGTGAGGGCCATCGCGGACTGCGTCGCGAGCAGCGTGGGCCGCTTGGGCAGCCGGTCGACGAGGACACCGCCGTACAGCCCGAACAACAGCATCGGCAGGAACTGCAGGGCCGTGGTGACACCGACGGCGGCGGAGGAGCCGGTGAGGCTGAGCACCAGCCAGTCCTGCGCGATGCGCTGCATCCACGTACCGGTGTTGGAGACGACCTGGCCCAGGAAGAACAGGCGGTAGTTCCGGACCTTCAGCGAGCTGAACATCGACCGGGAGGACTTACGGGAGGCGGCGGGGGGACCGGGGGGTGTGGGCCCGGGTGCGGGTGCGGGTGCGGGTGCGGGTGCGGGTATGGGTGTGGGTGTGGATGTGGGTGCGGCGGATGTGTCAGGGGTGTCGGGGGCGGGCGGGGAGTCGTGGGTGGCCGGTGCGGGGGCGGAAGCTGCTCCGGATCCCGTACTCAAAGACGGTCGCCTCCTCGGTGGCGGTGGCTGCTGACGTGGTTCACAGGTGCGCGAGCTTTTCCAGTACGGGGGCGGCCGCGCGCAGCTTCGCCCACTCGTCCTCGTCGAGGTCGTCGACCAGGCCGGCCAGGAAGGCGTTCCGCTTGCGGCGGCTCTCTTCGAGCATGGTCTCGGCCTGCTCGGTCTGGGTGACGACCTTCTGGCGCCGGTCCTCGGGGTGCGGCTCCAGCCGGACCAGGCCCTTGGCCTCCAGCAGCGCCACGATGCGCGTCATCGACGGCGGCTGTACGTGCTCCTTGCGGGCCAGCTCACCGGGGGTGGCCGAGCCGCAGCGGAAGAGGGTGCCGAGCACCGACATCTCGGTGGGGCTCAGCGACTCGTCGACCCGCTGGTGCTTGAGCCGACGGGACAGCCGCATCACGGCCGATCGCAGGGAGTTCACGGCGGCGGCGTCGTCGCCATGGGTAAGGTCCGGCATGTTCTTTAGCGTAACTCATTACTCTCGCTAAAGACCACCGGGGACACGCACACGGCCCGTGACTCCTGCCACTACCGGAGCACTCTTCTCACTCGTTCGAGTGATACGCGTCCGGAACGCGACCCCCGGCGCGGAACGCTGCCGCGACCCTCGTCCCCATGGGGATCACCAGCGTGCTCAGCCTGCGCATGGACCGCGAGCTGCTCGACCGGCTCCGGTCCCATGCCGCGAAAAGAGGAATGAGCGTCCAGGACTATGTCGTCCGGACGCTCATCCGAGATGACTTCGACGAACGGTTCCAGTCCGCCGTGGAGGAGACGGAACGGTTCTACGGGGTCACCTGAGCGCGGTGGCGGGGTCATCTGAGCGCGGTGGCCAGGTCAGGTCCAGCCAGGTCAGGGCAGGTCAGGCCCGGCCCGGCCCGGTCAGGTCAGGCCCAGGGCCGGCATCAGGTAGTAGAAGGCGAAGACCGCCGCGACCACGTACATCGCCACCGGGACCTCGCGGGCGCGGCCGGCCGCCAGGCGCAGCACCACGAAGGTGATGAAGCCCATGCCGATGCCGTTGGTGATCGAGTACGTGAACGGCATCATCAGCATCGTCACGAAGGCCGGGACCGCGATCGTGTAGTCCGCCCAGTCGATCTCCCGGATCGAACCGGACAGGATCAGGAACCCGACCGCGAGCAGCGCCGGGGTGGCCGCCTGGGACGGGACCATGGTGGCGATCGGCGTGAGGAAGAGCGCGACGGCGAACAGCAGGCCGGTGACGACGTTCGCGAAGCCGGTCCGCGCGCCCTCGCCGACGCCGGCCGTGGACTCCACGAAGCAGGTGGTGGCCGAGGCGGAGCTGGCGCCGCCGGCGGCGACGGCGATGCCGTCGACGAAGAGCACCTTGTTCATGCCGGGCATCTGGCCGTGCGCGTCCGTCAGCCGGGCTTCGTCGCTGATGCCCATGATCGTGCCCATGGCGTCGAAGAAGCAGGACAGCAGCACGGTGAAGACGAACAGGACGCCGGTCAGCGCGCCGACCTTGTCGAAACCGCCGAACAGGCTGACCTTGCCGAGCAGGCCGAAGTCGGGGGTGGAGACGGGGTTGCCGGGCCACTTCGGGGTGGTCAGGCCCCAGGACGGCACCGTGGCGACGGCGTTGATCACGACCGCCACGACGGTCATCGTGACGATCGAGATGAGGATCGCGCCGGGCACCTTGCGCACCATCAGCGCGAGCGTGAGCAGCGCGCCGAGGATGAAGACGAGGACCGGCCAGCCGTTGAGGTGGCCGTCGCCGCCGAGCTGGAGCGGGACGGTGGTGTGCGCGGCGTCCGGCATCCGGGAGACGAAGCCCGAGTCGACGAGACCGATCAGCATGATGAACAGGCCGATGCCGATGGAGATGCCCTTGCGCAGGCCCAGCGGCACGGCGTTCATCACGCGCTCGCGCAGCCCGGTGGCGACCAACAGCATCACGACGAAGCCGGCGAGGACCACCATGCCCATGGCGTCCGGCCAGGACATGCGGGGCGCGAGCTGGAGCGCCACGACGGTGTTGACGCCGAGGCCGGCGGCCAGGGCGATCGGCACGTTGCCGATGACGCCCATCAGGAGCGTGGTGAAGGCGGCGGTCAGGGCGGTCGCGGTGACGAGCTGGCCGTTGTCGAGCTGGTGCCCGTACATGTCCTTCGCGCTGCCGAGGATGATCGGGTTCAGCACGATGATGTAGGCCATCGCGAAGAAGGTGGCGAAGCCGCCGCGGATCTCGCGCGGCAGGGAGCTGCCGCGCTCGGAGATCTTGAAGTAGCGGTCGAGGACGCCGAAGGCGGGGGGCGTGCCCGGCTGCTCGGGGGCGGGAGCCTTGGCGGTGGCCGAGGTGGACATACGGGTGACCTCAAGGGTGCGGGGAGTACGGGAGTACCGGGGCTGAAGGGGACTCAAACGTGATCAAACGCGACTGAGCCTCGCCACTCCGGAATCCCCATCCGGTCTCCCCCTGATGCCCGGTTGGTGTTTCCTACGAAGAGAAGTGGCCAGACTCAAACGGTTTCAGTATGAACATATGAAGGAGGAAATGGCTATCTCCGCGCGTAGAGCGGTGGCTCGGAGTAGGTGCTGCTCTGTGCTCGCGTTTCGCGCTCGCGCTCGCGTTCGCGTTCGCGCTCGCGCTCGCGCTCGCGCTCGCGGCGAACGGCGATCAGGGGGCTGCCGGTCGGCGATCGGGGGGCTGCCGGTCGGGCCGTAAGCTGATGCCCATGGCGAAGTGGACCCCCAAGCACGAGGCGCCGGAGCCCCTGGAGGGCCCCGTGGTCGCCACCATCACCGGCGGCACGATCGTCTGGTTCGTCCTCTTCCTCGCCCAGCTGCCCTTCTACGGCTGGTTCGACGACCACGGGCACACGTGGTGGGTGTGGACCTGCCTGGCCGGGGCGGGGCTGGGGCTGATCGGTGTGTGGTACGTCCGTAGGCGGGACGCGGCGATCAAGCGGGCGGGGATGGCGGGGTCGGTGTAGCTCGGTGGGGGGCGGGGAGGGGCGGTGCCGGGCCGAAGTCGGGTCGCGGCGTCGCCCTGCCACCCCTTCGCCCACCCGCCCGCCCGACTCGGTGACTACAGGAGTGACCGCCCCCGGGGCTCCGCCCCGAACCCCGAGGGGGCTCCGCCCCCTCACTCGCCCACCATCCCACCCGACGCGGTGGGACAAGAGGTCACCGTCCCCCGCTCGCCCACCCGCCCACCCGTCTCGGTGGGATGAGGGGGCACCGTACTCGGGGCGGGCGCCGGTTCGTCACGCTGGGGCCGGGGGCGGAGCCCTGTCGAGGGGCGGGGTGGAGCCCCGAGGACGGTGACCCCTGTAGCCACCGAGACGGGCGGGTGGGTGGGCAAGCAGGGGCGCAGCCCCCCGGCGGGGTCCGGGGCGCAGCCCCGAGGACGGTGACCCCTGTAGCCACCGAGACGGGCGGGCGGGTGGGCGAGCGGGGGCGCAGCCCCCGGCGGGGTCCGGGGCGCAGCCCCGAGGACGGCCACCCCTGTAGCCACCGAGACGGGCGGGTGGGTGGGCGAAGGGCGGCGACACCCCACCCGCACGAGCGGGCAACTCCGCAAAGGTCCACGTACCGTCGAATGCATGAGCCACACCGACGCCGGCGCGGAGCTGGATCCCGTCCACCCCATACCCCTCCCCCCGCCCAGGCCGAACGGCCTCACCTCCGCCGACGTCGCGGAACGCCTCGCCCGCGGCGAGGTCAACGACGTACCGGTGCGCAGCAGCCGCTCCCTCGCCGAGATCGTCCGTGCGAACGTCTTCACCCGCTTCAACGCGATCATCGGCATCCTCTGGCTGATCATGCTGTTCGTCGCGCCGATCCAGGACAGCCTCTTCGGCTTCGTGATCCTCGCCAACACCGGTATCGGCATCCTCCAGGAGTGGCGGGCCAAGCAGACCCTGGACTCCCTCGCGGTGATCGGCGAGTCCCGCCCCACCGTCCGCCGCGACGGCGCCGCCACCGAGATCGCCACCTCGGAGATCGTCCTCGGGGACGTGATCGAGGTCGGCCCGGGGGACAAGGTCGTCGTGGACGGCGCGTGCGTGGAGGCCGACGGGCTGGAGATCGACGAGTCGCTGCTCACCGGCGAGGCCGACCCCGTCGTCAAGCGCCCGGGCGATCAGGTCATGTCGGGCAGTTTCGTGGTGGCGGGCGGCGGCGCGTACCAGGCGGTCAAGGTCGGCCGCGAGGCGTACGCCGCCCAGCTCGCCGAGGAGGCGTCCCGTTTCACCCTCGTCCACTCCGAGCTGCGCACGGGCATCTCCACCATCCTCAAGTACGTGACGTGGATGATGGTCCCGACCGCGGTCGGGCTGGTCATCAGCCAGCTCGTCGCCAAGAACGACGACCTGAAGGACTCCGTCGCGCGCACCGTGGGCGGGATCGTCCCCATGGTCCCGGAGGGCCTGGTCCTGCTCACCTCCGTCGCCTTCGCGATCGGGGTGATCCGGCTCGGCCGCAAACAGTGCCTGGTGCAGGAGCTGCCCGCGATCGAGGGCCTGGCCCGGGTGGACACGGTGTGCCTGGACAAGACCGGCACCCTCACCGAGGGCGGTATGGACGTCACCGCCCTGCACCCGCTCAACGGCCACGAGGAGACGTACGTACGCCAGGTCCTCGGCGCCCTCGGCGAGTCCGACCCGCGCCCGAACGCCTCCCTCCAGGCGATCATCGACGCCTGCCCGGACAGCGAGGAGTGGCGCTGCGTGGAGTCGCTGCCGTTCTCCTCGGCCCGCAAGTACAGCGGCGCGAGCTTCAGCGAGGGCGACGGCGAGTCCAGTACCTGGCTGCTGGGCGCCCCCGACGTGCTGCTCGCCGACGGCGACCCGGCCCTCGCCGAGACCGGGCGGCTCAACGAGCAGGGCCTGCGGGTGCTGCTGCTGGCCCGTGCCGGCCGCGAGCTGGACGACCCGGAGGTGGCCCGGACCGTCACGCCGGCCGCCCTGGTCGTCCTGGAGCAGCGGCTGCGCCCGGACGCCTCCGACACGCTGCGCTACTTCGCCGAGCAGGACGTCCGTGCCAAGGTCATCTCCGGTGACAACGCGGTCTCGGTCGGCGCGGTGGCCGCCAAGGTGGGCCTCACCGGCTCCGCCGTCGACGCGCGCCGGCTGCCCGGCGAGCGGGAGGCGATGGCCGAGGAGCTGGACGAGGGCACGGTGTTCGGCCGGGTCACCCCGCAGCAGAAGCGGGACATGGTGGGCGCCCTCCAGTCGCGCGGGCACACGGTCGCGATGACCGGTGACGGCGTCAACGACGTCCTCGCCCTCAAGGACGCCGACATCGGCGTGTCGATGGGGTCGGGCTCGGAGGCGACGAGGGCGGTGGCGCAGATCGTGCTGCTGGACAACAGCTTCTCCGTGCTGCCGTCGGTGGTCGCCGAGGGGCGGCGGGTCATCGGGAACATCACGCGGGTGGCGACCCTGTTCCTGGTGAAGACGGTCTACTCGGTGCTGCTGGCCGTGCTGGTGGTGTGCTCGCAGGTGGAGTACCCGTTCCTGCCCCGGCACCTGACCCTGCTGTCCACGCTGACCATCGGCGTCCCGGCCTTCTTCCTGGCGCTCGCCCCCAACACGGAACGGGCCCGTCCGCACTTCGTCCGGCGGGTCATGCGGTACGCGATCCCGGGCGGGGTGCTCGCGGCCGTCGCCACCTTCGTCATGTATCTGATCGCCCGCCACCACTACAGCGGGCCGGACGCGCTCGGCGCGGAGACCAGCGCGGCCACCCTCACACTGTTCCTGATCTCGATGTGGATCCTGGCGATCATCGCCCGCCCCTACACCTGGTGGCGGGTGCTGCTGGTGGCCGCGATGGGGGCGGCGTTCCTGGTGGTGCTGGCCGTGCCCGCGCTCCAGCGGTTCTTCGCGCTGAAGCTGGTGGGGACGGCGATGCCCTGGCTCGCGGTGGGCATCGCCGTCGTGGCGTCGGCCGTCCTGGAGTACCTGTGGAAGTGGGTCGGCCGCCGCTTCCCCGTGTGATCAGCCGAGGCATGACCGGTCGCAGCGTGACCGGTCGCGATGTGACCGGTCGCGATGTGACCGGTCGCGATGTGACCGGTCGCGATGTGACCGGTCGCGATGTGACCGGTCGCGATGTGACCGGTCGCGATGTGATCAGCCGGAGAGTGGTCAGTCGAACCAGCGGTCGCGGGCCAGTTCCTCCGTCCGTGACGGGTCCTCAAGGAGCGCGGCCACCTCGAAGCGGCGCGGCCACTGCCCGGCGGCCCAGGCCAGGCCCGCGGCCACGCCCTCCAGGGTGGCCGCGTGCAGCACGCCGTCGTCGGTCAGGCGCCAGTCCAGTTCGGTGCCGTCCACGACGAGTTCCTCGTGCTCGACGTAGGTGGCGGGGGTGCGCGCCCCGAGCAGCACCCGCACCGGCTCCGGTACGTCGTGCTCGGTGCCCTCGGAGTCGACCGAGCCGGGCACGGACTCGCTCAGCCGCCGCACCTGGAACAGCTCGGCCAGGTCGCCGGCGAGCACGGGCCGTACCGGCAGCAGCGGCACGCCGGAGGTGAACGGCAGCAGGTCCGGGGAGTCGCACACCACGGCGTCGGCCGCGTCCACGACCGCCACCCGCCCGTCGACCACGGCCCGCACCTCGTCGGGCAGGGTGACCCGTTCCGGGTCCAGCTCGGCCAGCGCGCCGTACAGGGCGTGCAGTTGGGCGGCGCTCACCGGGCGCTCGGGGTCGGCGAGCCGGTCCAGGAGTTCGGCGGCGCCGCCCGGCTCGTCGAGCAGCGCGGCCACGGAGGTGCGCACGCCCAGCGCCCGCAGCACCTGCTCGTCGTCGAAGCCGGTGGCGTCGGCCTCGTCGTACAGGCCGCGCAGCAGCGGGTCGGAGCCGGCGGCGCGCAGGCCGGCCGGCCGGCGCCCGCCGAGCACCGGGTGCCCGCGCAGCCACCAGGCGGTGTAGGGGCGTACGACCTCGTGGGTGCCGTCCGGCAGCAGGACCCGCACCGGCTGGGTGAGCGCGTCGCGCAGCGGCGGCCGGGCCAGCAGGGCGAGGGCCCGCGGCCACTGCTCGTCGTCGACGAGGTCCAGGTCGCGTACGGCGACGAGTTCGGTGGCGACCGGCGGCACCGGGGTGTCCGGGAACCGGTCGAGGACGTCCTCGCACCACACGTCGACCGCGTCAAGCAGGCCCGGGTCGTCGGGCTCGGGGAAGTCGGCCTCGCGGGGCTCCAGTTCGTCCGGGTCGAGGACGACGTCGGTGGCCCGGACGAGCGCGAAGCCAGCCAGGACACCGCAGGCGGCGAGCGGCTGCTCGCCCCAGGTGGCGGCCAGTTCGGCGTCCACGGCGGGCAGTTCGCCCTCACGCATGACCTGTGCGAACGGGCCGCCGGGGAAGACGAGTTCACCGGCGGGGGCGAGTTCGCCGTCCTCGTCGGGCAGGGCGAGCGCGCCCAGCCAGGGTTCCTCGCCCGCCTCCAGTCCGGCGTCGCGGACCAGGGCGAGGACGGTGTCGGCGAGTTCCTCGGCGTCGGGGGTGTCCTCGTCCCAGGCCCCGCCGTCCTCGTCGAGGGAGGCGGCGACCGCGGCCCGCACCTGCGGGGTGGTGAGCACCGCGCGCGGGGTGGCGCTCAGCGCGCCGAGCTTTTCCAGGACCGGGTGGACGGCGTCGGGGTGGGCGACCTTGAGGCCGAGCCGGGCCAGTACCTCCGGGTCGGTGAGGGCGGCGTCCGGGGCGGGCAGCAGCACCTGGCGGGGTCCGATGGCGGTGCGTCCGTCGGCCAGCGGCACCGGCAGGCCGGTGAGCCGGTCCGGGTCGACGCCGGCGAGACTGTCGTACAGCCGCCGCCACCAGTCCGGTTCCTTCTCCAGGCCGGCCAGCCGGTCCACGGCGTCGGTCAGCGGGACGCGGGCCACGCCGAGCGTGCGCAGTTCCACGCGCCGCTCCAGGCCCGCGGGCAGCAGGGTGGGCAGCACCTCGGCCAGGACGCGCACGGTCTCGGCGCCCGCGCCCTCGACCACCTCGGCGTCACGCGGGCGCAGCGCCTCGGGCAGGCCGGGGTCGTGATCATGGCTTTGATCGTGGTCGTGGTCGTGGTCGTAGTCGTAGTCGTGGCCGTGATCTTGATCTTGGCCCTGGCCCCGGCCCTGGCCCTGGCCCTGGCCCCGGCCCTGGCCCCGGCCTTGACCCTGGCCATGGCCTTGATCTCGGCCTTGGTGGCGGTTCGCGTCGGGTGCGGCGGCGGGCGGCAGGAAGGCGGTACGCGGCAGCCGGTCCAGGATCGCCTGGCGCAGGGTGCCGTCCAGTTCGCCCTTGCCGAGCGGGCCGGGCACCAGGCCGATGAGGGCCTCCGTCACCGGCCGCCAGCCGGCGAGGAGCCCGGCGTAGGCGTCGGCGGCGCGCTGCGCGAGGAAGTCGGTGAGCGGTCCGGGCGCGGTGTGCCGGCGGGTGGGGTCCAGCGGGAACGACGCGATGAGCAGGGCGGGCACGCCGAGGGGTTCGTCGCTCGGGGTGGGCGCGTGCAGGACCGGCGCGGTGCGCGGCGGCAGCGGGGCGCCGTCGTCGTCGACGGGGACGGCCCAGGTGACGGACCAGTGGGGGCGCAGCCGCTCCTCCACCGGGCGGCCGGCGAGCAGTTCGGGGGTGAGGGGGCCGTGCGCGGCGGCGGTACGCCACCGGGTGGTGCCCTCCTGGGTGTCCGTGACGACGGTGAGCGGGCCCTCGGTGGTGCGGCGCAGGATACGGGGGTCGGCGTCGCCGATCTCGACGACGACTTCCGCCAGGCCGGGCAGGGCGAGCAGCAGGGCGTCGTCGACGGCGCGCAGCAGGCGTTCGGCGAGGGCGGCGGCGGCCGTGTCGCGCAACGGCAGGATGACGACCGTGTCGTACGGGTCGGGGGCGGTGCCCTCGGCGGTGAACGGGAGCCGCAGCAGCGGTACGTGGCCGTCGCGGCGGCGGATCTCGTCGGCGAGGCCGGGACTGTGCCGGGCGGTCTCCTCGGCCAGGCCCCGGGCCTCGGCCAGCGACCAGCGGACGCCGCCGTGCAGGCCGACGACGGCGGGCTCGTCGGTGACGGCGAGGACGGCGGCGAAGCCGACGCCGTACCGGCCGACGGTGGCCGTCCCCGTGTCCGCCGCCTCCCGTTTGGCGGAGGCGCGCAGCGTGGCCAGCGACTCCGCGCCGGCCGCGTCCAGCGGGGCGCCGGTGTTGGCGGCGAGGAGGACCCCGTCGCGCAGGGTCAGGCGCAGCCGGCCGGGCACGCCCGCGCGGGCGGCGGCGTCGGCGGCGTTCTGCGCCAGTTCGACGACGAGCCGGTCCCGGTAGCCGCCCAGGACCAGATCCTCCTCGGCGTTGGCGTCCTCCCTGAACCGCGCCGGACTGGCCGCCCAGGCGTCCAGCACACCCCGCCGCAGACGCGCGGTCCCGAACGGGTCTCCCCCGGCGGACGGCTGCACCAACATGCTCACGTTCATCTCCTCATGAGGGTGAGAACGAAGGTACCGCGCGCCCGGGAGCCGCCCCGCCCGGAGCAGGACGTGCAGCCGACGTACAGCCGGCGTACAGCCGACGTGCAGCCGACGTACAGCCGCTACGAATGCCCCAGCTCGGCCGTCTCGTCGTCCGTGTCCGGCACCGAGCCCGAGTCGCGGGCCGGGCGCAGCGGGAAGGGGTCCACCCGGGTCTCGTCGATCACCGGCGGGGCCGGCTGCGGCGGCTTCGGCATGACGGCGGCCTCGGAGTGCCCGCCGCACCCGTACGTCAGGGAGACGACCCGTCCGTCGGCCGGGGCGAACTCGTTGGCGCAGACCCCGAAGGCCTGCCCCAGCGAGCCGCCGATCGGCATCAGGAAGGCGCAGCTCACGCAGGCCGCGGGGGCCGCCTGCGCCATCGGCGTCTTCGCGCCGTACGCCTCTTCCCAGCGGTCGGCGGCGGTGTGCAGCCCGTAGCGGGACAGGACGCGGGCGCGGCGCAGGCCCAGTTCCTCGGCGACCGCGGCGATCGAGCCGCGCGAGGGCGCCGCGGGCAGGTTGCGCGGCGACCCGTCGGTGACCTCGGCGTCCTCGGCCTCCACCAGCTCGGCCATCTCGGTGGAGACGGCCGAGTCCGGCGCGGGCTCGTCCTCGCCGCAGAACCCGGGCTCCAGGCGCAGGTCCTCGGCATCGGTGGGCAGCAGGTCGCCGGGGCCCATGTCGCCGGGGCGCAGCCGCTCGCTCCACGGCACCCACTCCGGGGCCAGCACGGCGTCCGGGCCGGGCAGCAGCACGGCCTCGTCCAGGGTGACGATCTTCGCGCGGGAGGCGCGGGCCACGGTCACCGCCCAGCGCCAGCCCCGGTAGCCGAGTTCCGCGCACCCGAAGAAGTGCGTGACGACCCGGTCACCCTCGGCCACCAGGCCCTCGTGCGCGCCGACCACGCCGGGCGCGGCGGCCTCCTCGGCTGCGGCGCGGGCGAGGTCGACGGCCTCGGCGCACAGGCGGTCGGGGGTGCGGCTTCGCGTGGTCGCTGCGCTCACAGGTATCGCTTCTCTCCTACGCCGTCTCTCGGGTGCGCCGGCCTGAAGGCGGCGGGGCGGACGGAGCGGACCCTGGACCGCGTCGACGTCCGCGCCCGATCGCGCTCGGGCGCACCTACGTCATCCATTCTGCGGTATGCACGTAAGGCGCGCGGCCGAGAACGTTCGCCACGGCGCGCTACGCACGCTACCTTCTCGCCGCCGCTGGGCCTACACCGACGGTTGCTTCCCGTCCGCGCGGCGGGCGGTCCGGGGGGCCGGGCGGGTGCGCCCGTCGGGGTCCGCTCGGCCCGGAACCGGGCCGCAATGGCGCTACCCGCGCCCGGATCGGGGCACTATGACGGGGTGGCAGCCGCGAGGACGCCCCAGGAGACCGCCGGGCTCGACGAGCCCGAAGGGGTGGAGGGGGGCAGCAGCCGGGGCAGCGGTTCGGGCCGGTTCGGCGGGTCCGTCCGCGCGGTGGGCCGTGCCCTGCGTCTGCCGTTCACCGGGACGGCCCGCGGGATCCGGCGCGTCACGCACGCGCACGGCGCCGGCGAGTCCGGGCTCGGCAAGCTGATCGAGCTGCACGCGGTGAACGGTGCCGGCGATGTCATGATCACCGTGGCGCTGGCCTCCACCGTCTTCTTCTCGGTGCCCACCGACGAGGCCCGCGGCCGGGTCGCGCTCTACCTGGCGATCACGATGGCGCCCTTCACGGTGCTGGCGCCGGTGATCGGCCCGCTCCTGGACCGGCTGCCGCACGGCCGCCGGGCCGCGATGGCCGCCGCGATGCTGGTCCGGGCGCTGCTCGCCCTGATCATCGCGGGCGCCGCGGCCGACGGGGGGATCGAGCTGTATCCGGCGGCGCTCGGCGTGCTGGTCGCCTCCAAGGCGTACGGCGTGGTCAGGAGCGCCGTGGTGCCGCGGCTGCTGCCGCCGCGGTTCTCGCTGGTCAAGGCGAACTCCCGGGTGACGCTCGGCGGACTGCTGGCCACCGGCGTGGCCGCGCCCATCGGGGCGGGACTGCACGTGATCGGCCCGCGCTGGCCGCTGTACGGCGCCTTTGTGATCTTCGTCGCGGGAACGTTCCTGTCCTTCTCGCTGCCGCCGAAGGTGGACTCGGCCAAGGGCGAGGACCGGGCGCTGCTCGCGGCGGACGGGGAACGCCGCCACGGGGCGCGCCGGGGGACGGTCCCCCAGCCGGACCGCGGACCGGACCGCGACCCAGGCCACAGGACGGACAGGGGACCGGACCGCGGCGCAGGCCACAGGACGGACCGCGGAACGGACCGCGGCCCACGCCATGGAACGGACCGCGGTCCAGGCCACGGGACGGACTGCGGAACGGACCGCGGAAAGGCCGCCGAGCCAGGGCGCGAGACGGGCCACGAGCCGGGGCACGGGGCGGGCGCCGAACCGAATCGTGGGCCGGACTACGAACCGAACCGTGGACCGGACCAGGGAACGGCCCCCGAGCCGGGCCCGGGCCCGGTCCCCGAGCCGGGGCACTGGACGGCCCCCGAGCCCGACCGTGGACCGGACCACGAACCGGGCCGTGGGCCGGACCAAGGAACGGCCCCCGAGCCGGACCGTGGACCGGACCAAGAAACGGCCCCCGAGCCAGGCCCGGGGCCGGTCCCCGAGCCGGGGTGCGGGACGGATCACGGGCCGGGGCGCTGGACGGGCCACGGGCCGGGGCGCTGGACAGCCCCCGAGCCGGGGCGCGTCCCCGTCCGGCGGCCCGGGCTGCGCAGTGTCGGTACGGCCGTCACGCACGCCCTGGCCGCGAACGCGGCCCTGCGCTGCCTGTCCGGCTTCCTGACCTTCTTCCTCGCCTTCCTGCTGCGGGAGCACCCGCTGGGCGGGCAGAGCGCGGCGGTGTCGCTCGGCATCGTGGGCGTGGCGGCGGGCGCGGGCAACGCGCTCGGCACGGCGGTCGGGGCGTGGCTGCGCTCGCGGGCCCCGGAGGTCATCGTGGTGACGGTCGTGGCGATCGTGCTGGGGGTGGCGGTCGCGGCGGCGGTGCTCTTCGGCGCGTTCCTGGTGGCGTGCCTGGCCGCGTTCGCCGGGTTCGGGCAGGCGCTGGGGAAGCTGTCGCTGGACGCGCTGATCCAGCGGGACGTGCCGGAGCTGGTGCGCACCTCGGCGTTCGCGCGCTCCGAGACGCTGCTCCAGATGGCCTCGGTGCTCGGCGGGGCGATCGGCATCGTGCTGCCGCTGAACGGCGTACTGGGCCTGTCGGTGGCCGCCGCGATCGTGGCCGTGGGCTGGCTGTCCACCGCCCGCGGCCTGCTGGCCTCCGTCCGCCACGGCGGCCCGGGGCACCCACGGGCGGCCTGACGGGCCCGGACGGCCGCACCGGACACGGGCCTCCTCCGGATGGCCAGACGGACGCGGGGGGGGGCCAAACCGGGCACACGCGTCCTGACCGGTCACGGACGCGGGCGGCCCGTGCCGTAACCCGGTGGTCCCGGCCGCTCGGACGGGCGGCACGCCGTACCCCCGCGTGGCCGGGGGGCGGGAGGCGCCCGATAGCCTTCGGCCATGACCTCGCTGCAATCCGCCGTGCGACGCCGCCGCGCCGTCGCCGCTGCCGCCGCCGTTTCCGCCGGACTGCTCCTCCTGACGGCCTGCGACAAGCCGACCCCGATGGCCACGATCACCGTCGGCGACGACTCGGTGCACTCGGAGGCCACCTGCTACAACGACGGCAAGGCGCTGTCGACCGCCGACCTGGCCAAGTGCCTCAAGAACACGGACGTCGAGTCGATCAAGGTCGACCCGGACGACACCGTGCGCTTCGGCGTCGACCCGAAGCTCGCCGACGAGGGCTGGACGATCCTGATGAACGATCAGCCGCTCACCGACTCCAGCAAGAAGAGCTACCGCACCATCCCGGGCAGCGTGTTCTTCAACGCCCAGTACGGCGCCACCGGCAACTCGACGAAGGTCGCCATCAAGGAGGGCGAGAAGGACGTGAAGGGCCTGTGGACCTTCAAGCTGGAGAAGAAGTCCTCCTGACCGCACCCCCGGTGTCCGCCCCGCGCGTCCTCGTCGCCACCGCCGTCCCCGTCGAACGGGACGCGGTGGCACAGGCGTTCGCACAGCCTGGGCGGAAGCTGCCGCAGTCGGCGCGTGCGCTGCCGCTGCCCGGCGCGGACCTGCACCGCTTCGGCGGGTACGACCTGATCGCCGCCGGGGTCGGCCCCGCCCTGGCCGCCGCCACCACCGCGAGCGCCCTCACCGCCGCCGCGCTCGGCGGCGCCCCGTACGGCCTGGTCGTCTCGGCCGGTATCGCGGGCGGCTTCGCGCCCGGCGCGTCCGTCGGCTCCCTGGTGGTGGCCGACGAGATCACCGCCGCCGACCTGGGCGCCGAGACCGGCGACGGATTCCTGCCGGTGACCGAACTCGGCTTCGGCACCGTCACCCACCGTCCACCCGAAACACTCGTACGGGCGATCGCGGCCGCGACCGGCGCCGCCACCGGCACGGTCCTGACCGTCTCGACGGTGACCGGCACCGCCGCCCGCGCCGACGCCCTGCGCGGGCGCCATCCCCGCGCCCTGGCCGAGGCCATGGAGGGGTTCGGCGTCGCCGAGGCGGCCGCCGCGCACGGCGTCCCCGTCCTGGAGCTGCGCGCGGTCTCCAACCCGGTCGGCCCGCGCGACCGCGCCGCCTGGCGCATCGGCGACGCCCTCACCGCCCTGACCGAGGGCTTCGGGAAGCTCGCCCCCGTCCTGGAGAGTTGGAACCCACATGAGCCCGCAGACACCTGAGCGCCCGCAGACACCTGAGCGCCCGCAGATCCCTGAGCGCCTTCAGATCGCCTACTCGCCCTGCCCCAACGACACCTTCGTCTTCGACGCCCTCGCCCACGGCCGCGTCCCGGACGCCCCCGCCCTCGACGTCACCTTCGCCGACATCGACCTCACCAACGGCATGGCCGAGCGCGGCGAGCTGGACGTGCTGAAGGTGTCGTACGCGGTGCTGCCGTACGTCCTCGGTGCGTACGCGCTGCTGCCGTGCGGCGGCGCGCTGGGCCGGGGCTGCGGGCCGCTGGTGCTGACCCGGGAGGCCGACGCCGATCTGAAGGGCCGCACGGTCGCGGTGCCGAGCGAGAAGTCCACGGCGTACCTGCTGTTCCGGCTGTGGGCGGCGGACACCGTGCCCGGCGGGGTCGGGGAGATCGTCGTGATGCCGTTCCACGAGATCATGCCGGCCGTGCGGGACGGCAAGGTCGACGCCGGACTGGTGATCCACGAGGCGCGCTTCACGTACCGGAACTACGGCCTGCACAAGCTCGCCGACATGGGCGAGCACTGGGAGCACACCACCGGGCTGCCCATCCCGCTGGGCGCGATCATCGCGAAGCGGTCGCTGGGCGCGGACACCCTGACCCGGCTGGCCGACTCGGTCCGCGCCTCCGTGCGCGCCGCCTGGGACGACCCCGAGGCGTCCCGGCCCTACGTCATGGAGCACGCCCAGGAGATGGACCCGTCCGTCGCCGACCAGCACATCGGGCTGTACGTCAACGAGTTCACCGCGGGCCTCGGCGAGGACGGTTACGCGGCGGTCCGCGGGCTGCTCACCCGGGCGGCCGCCGAGGGACTCGTCCCGCCCCTCGCCCCCGACGCGCTCGCCTTCCCCTGAGCGCGGCTCACACGTCCAGCTGGTCGGCGACCGCGCGCAGCAGCCCGGCGACCTTCTTGCCGGAGGTCTTCTCCGGGTAGCGGCCGCGCTCCAGGGTCTGGCCGACGCTCTCCAGGAGGGTCGTCAGGTCCTGCACGATGGACAGCAGCTCGTCCGGCTTCTTGCGCTGGGCCGCGGCGACCGAGGGGGCCGGCTCCAGGAGCGTCACCGACAGGGCCTGGTCGCCGCGCTGTCCGGCGACCACCCCGAACTCCACTCGCTGTCCCGGCTTGAGCGCCTCTACTCCGGCGGGGAGGACCGAGGAATGGACGAAGACGTCACCGCCGTCGTCACGGGAGAGGAAGCCGAAGCCCTTCTCGCTGTTGAACCACTTGACCTTGCCGGTAGGCACGTCTGTCCTCGTCCCCGTACTCGTCGGAAAACTGCTTCTGAAACGGCTCTTGATAGCACTGGGGCGGGTCGCGTCCCGACCCGCCGGTACCAAGGCTAATGGTCGTGACGCGGGTGACAAGACGTCGCCCGGTCGTTCTCTCGCGCTGGGAACTACCCTGGTCCGGTGCGTGACAAAACCCAACCGAATTCCGCCGCTGCCGGTGACCGGCTGATCCGTGCCGGTGCCCTCGTGTTCTTCATCGGCACGCTGGCCACCATGGTGACCGTGGCCCCGCTGTTCTTCCACGCGAAGCCTTTTCCGACCTACATGTTCGGGCTGAGCATGCTCATGGGCGTCGGCTTCCTGATCGCCGGCGCCGGAGTGCTCCGGTCCGTCGCCGCCGGGCGCCGTCAGGCGCGGGGCGAGGCGGGGTAGCCCGGGCCGCCACCGGCACCCGCGTCCCCGGCATCGCAGGATTCACCGGATTCACCGGAATCACGGGAAACGCCGGGGGCCTGTTCGGCCGAAAAGCGCGCACCGAAGTCCGAAAGCCAATTCGGGAACTCGGTCAGATCGGCGAGGACGACGTCCGCGCCGGCCGTCCGCAGTTCCCGCTCGTCGCACGGCCCGGTGGCCACGGCCACCGACAGCGCGCCGGCCGTCCGGGCGCCGCGCACATCGCCCACGTGGTCGCCGACGTAGACCTGGGCGCCGTACTCGCGCAGCGCCTCGGCCTTCTGCTCCGCCCACAGGCCGCCGATCACCGCGTCCGGCTCGATGCCCAGGTGCTCCAGGTGCAGCTTGGCGTTCGGCTCGTACTTGGCGGTGACGACGATCGCCCGTCCGCCGGCCCGCCGGACCGCCGCGACCGCCTCGCGGGCGCCGGGCAGCGCGAGGGTGGGTGCTATGGCGGTGTCCGGGTACATCGCGCGGTACAGGTCCGCCATCTCCGGGACCCGCTCGGCCGGGAACCAGTTGACCAGCTCGTCCTCCAGCGGCGGCCCGAGCCGCGTGACCGCCAGATCGGCGTCGATGGGGGTGCCTGTCCGCTCGGTCAGCCGCACGTAGCAGGCGTGGATGCCGGGGCGGGAGTCGATCAGGGTCATGTCGAGGTCGAAGCCGACGGTCAGCAGGCGCGAAGTCATATGGGCCATTGTGCCCAGGGCCCGTCACTCTCCGGCTTCCCGGGCCCGTGGATTTCCGGGTCTGTGGATTCCCGGGCCCGCGGCTTCCCTGGATCTATGGCTTCCCGGGGCCCGCGGCTTCCCCGGATCTATGGATTCCCGCGCCCGCGGCTTCTCCGGGCCCATGGCTTCCCGCGCCCGCGGCTTGCCCGCCCGTTCACCGCTGCCGCTGTGAGCGCCACGCCAGGAACAGGGCCGACAGGACGGCGGCGGCCCGTACCACCCAGGGCCAGGTCTGGGTGATCGCGTCGTTCATATGGCCCTGCGCGACGGGATCGCCCCAGCGGCCGTCCTGGCGGCCCCACAGCCAGACGGCTCCGGCCGCCAGCGCCAGCGCGGGCATGCCCATGACGGCCCACTGGGTCTCCGTCCGGGTCAGCCGCCGGGAGCCGTACGCGATGACCCAGCCGAACAGCAGCACGAACCAGTTGCCGAGGACCGCGCCCACCACCAGCAGGGCGGCGGCGAGCAGGAGCAGCGGATTGCTCCACGATCCCCGCGCCAGGCCGCGGGGCAGCAGGGCGAGGCGGCGGCGGGGCGCGGTCTCCACGGCGGCCTCGGCCGCGTCCTCCACGACGGCCGGGACGGGTTCCGCCTCCTTGGCGGGCTCCCCGGGCGGCGGGGCCTTGAGCAGCTCGGGGATCTCCACGCCGCCGACGAAACCGGGCACGTCGTCGCCGATGCCGAACGGGCTCTCGTCCACCCGGCCCGGCCCGCCCGCAGGCCCGGCCGCGCGCCACCAGTGCGGGTGTCCCGCCGCGCCCGCGCCCAGTTCCTCCGCGGTCGCCAGGTGCGGCGGGCGCGCGCCGGCGGGCGGGGGCGCGGGGCTCGCCGGGGGCGGGGCCGGGCGGGGGCGGGGCACCACCCGGCGCAGCCCCTTGGGCCGCGCCCGCTCCGCGCCGTCGGCCGCGTCCCCCTGAGCGCCGGTTCCGGCAGGCCGCGCGGCCGCGGTGTCGCGCTGCACGGGCACGGCGGGCCCGGCGGGCCCCGGGGCCTGCGTACTCCCGTATCCGCCGTATCCGCCGCCCGTGCCCATGCCCGTGCCCGTGCCCGTGCTCGCGCCCGTGCCGCCCGCCGCCGTGACGATGTCGTCGGGGCTGCCGAGGCGGTCGAGGATGCGGCGGACCGCCGCGGGACTGTCGACGGCGGCCCTGGCCCGGCACCGGTCGATCTCGTTGCGCAGCTCCGAGACGAGCCGCATCCGGGTGGCCGAGGACAGCTGGCGCTGCTGGGCGACGTCCCCGACACGGCTCAGATACTCGTAGACGACCTGGTCGCTCTCGATCCCCACGAACCCCTCCGGGGCGGCTGGCCGATGACCCCGTGGGACGACGGTACCGCGTGCGGGCCGGGCGCGGTGGCCGCCGCCGGGCGTGCCGTGCGCGCGTCGCACACGTGTCCCACCGCCGTGCCCACCCGCTACCGTGGGTCGGATGAGCAGCGATGAGAAACCGGCGGCGTCCCCCCGCTCGCTCGCGGAGGCGCTTCGCGCGCGCGACGACGCCCGGCTGGCCGCGCTGCTGCGCAGCCGCCCGGACCTCATCACCCCGGTCCCCACCGACCTCACCCAGCTCGCCACCCGGGCCGGCACCCGGGCCTCGGTGGTGCGCGCCCTGGAACGGCTGGACCGGTTCACCCTGCAGACGGCGGAGGCGCTGGCCGTGGCCGGCGACCCGGCGGACTCGGGCGAACTGCTCGGCCTGCTGGCCGGGGACGCCGGTGACCCCGCCGTCGCCGCCGCGCTGCCCGGCGCGCTCGACGTCCTGCGCGAACAGGCCCTGGTCTGGGGCGAGGACGACCGGCTGCGCCTGGTGCGCACCGCCCGCGAACTGCTCGCCCCCTCCGCGCAGCACCCCTCCCCCACCGGGCTCGGCCCGACGGTGCAGGAGGCCACGGCCGGCATGTCGCCGGGGCGGATCCAGGAGATCGTGACCGCGGTCGGGCTGCCCTCCACCCACGACTCGGTGTCCGCCGTCGCCTCCCTCACCGGCCTGTTCGGCGACCGCGGGCGGATGTCCGCGCTGCTCGCCGGAGTGCCGGAGGACTCCCTGGAGGTCCTCGACCGCCTGGTGTGGGGGCCGCCGTACGGCCAGGTGACCGCCGATCCGGCGCCCCGGCTGCGGCGGCTGCTCGACCGGGGGCTGCTGCTGCCCACCGCGCCCGGCACGGTCGTACTGCCCCGCGAGGTGGCCCTGCACCTGCGCGGCGGGCGGGCGCACCGCGCGCCGGAGCCGGTGCCGCCCGCCGTGGAGACGGCGGCCACGCACCCGCCCCGGATCGTGGACGCGACCGCGGCCGGGCAGGCGTACACCGCGCTGGCCACCGTCGAGGAGCTGCTGAAGGACTGGGACGAGGGCGGGCCGGCCGTGCTGCGCGCGGGGGGCCTGAGCATGCGCGACCTGAAGCGGACCGCGGTCGCCCTGGACGTGTCCGAGCCGGTGGCCGCCTTCTGGGTGGAGCTGGCCTACGCGGCCGGGCTGCTGGCCTCCGACGGCGAGGCCGACGAGCGGTACGCGGCGACCCCGGCGTACGACGAGTGGCGGGAGGCGCCGGCCGCCGAGCGCTGGGCGCGGCTGGCCCAGGCGTGGCTGGTAGCGACCCGGACGCCGGGGGTGGTCGGCGGGCGGGACGCCAAGGACCGTTCGCTGTCCGCGCTCGGCCCGGGCCTGGACCGCTCGGCCGCGCCGGAGGTACGGCACCGGGCGCTGTCCCTGCTGGCCGGGCTGCCGGAGGGGGCCGCGCCGTCCGCCGACTCGGTGTCGGCCCGGCTGCGCTGGGAGCGCCCGCTGCGCGGACCGCAGCGCGACCAGGACCACGATCTGCGCGAACGGCTCGCCCGGTGGACGCTGTCCGAGGCGGAACTGCTCGGCGTCACCGGCCGGGGCGCGCTGTCCGCGCACGGGCGGGCCCTGCTGGGGGCATCGCCCGCGCCGCCCGCCCCGGCCCCGCGGGCCGGGTCCGCGGGGCCCGGCGACAAGCTGCCCGTGCACCACCGGCACCACCGGCCCGCCGGGGCCCCGGGCGCGGGCCCGGCCACTCCCGGCGAGCCCCTGTCCCCCGCCGAGCAGGCGGCCGCCGCGGCCGCGGCCGCCCGCCTGCTCGACCCGCTGCTGCCCGAACCGCTGGATCATGTGCTGCTCCAGGCGGACCTGACGGCGGTGGCGCCCGGCCCGCTGCGCCGCCCGCTCGCCGATGTGCTCGGGGTGCTCGCGGACGTCGAGTCCAAGGGCGGCGCGACCGTCTACCGGTTCACCCCCGCCTCGGTGCGGCGCGCCCTGGACTCCGGCCGCACCGCCGCCGACCTGCACGCCTTCCTCGCCGAGCACGCCCGCACCCCGGTCCCGCAACCGCTGGCGTACCTGATCGACGACGTGGCCCGGCGGCACGGGCACCTGCGGGTGGGGGCCGCGTCGGCGTATGTGCGCTGCGACGACGACGCGCTGCTCAACGAGATCCTCGCCGACAAGCGGTCCGCCGGCCTGCGGCTGCGCCGCCTGGCGCCGACCGTGCTGGCCACACCGGCCGACCCGGCCGCGCTCCTGGAGGGGCTGCGCGCGATGGGCTACGCCCCGGCGGCCGAGTCCGCGGAGGGCGACGTGCTGATCGCGCGCGCCGACTCCCACCGCACCCCGCCGCGCACCGCGCCCGAACCGGTCCCGGACGGCCCGCCCGTGCCCGACGCCACGCTGCTCTCGGCGGCGGTCCGCGCGATCCGGGCCGGTGACCTGGCCTCCACCGCCCCGCGCAAGCCGACCGCGGCCCCGGCGGCCGACGGCGAACTGCCCCGCACCGGCTCCGCCGAGACCCTCGCCACCATGCAGGCCGCCGTGCTGACCGGCGAGTCGCTGTGGATCGGCTACGTCAACGCCGAGGGCACCGCCAGCCAGCGCGTCATCGCCCCGGTCCGCGTCGAGGGCGGTTTCGTGACGGCGTACGACCACACCGCCGACGAGGTGCGGACCTACCCGCTGCACCGGGTCACGGGCGTGGCGGAACTGGAGCCGGACGCGGAGTGAGCGGCCGCCGGGCCGTGCGGGCCCGCGGAGTGAGCGGCCGCCGGGCCGTGCGGGACGGGACGTTCGCCGCCCCGGGCCGTGCGGCCGGTAGGGCACACTGGAGTGTTGGCCGAGTCCTCCGGCCGTGTCAGCGAAAGGGTGCCGCGCGTGAATGGTCCGTTGATCGTCCAGTCCGACAAGACCCTGCTCCTGGAAGTCGACCACGAGCAGGCCGACGGCTGCCGTCGCGCCATCGCGCCCTTCGCCGAGCTGGAGCGGGCCCCCGAGCACATCCACACCTACCGGCTGACCCCGCTGGGCCTGTGGAACGCCCGGGC
The DNA here is from genome assembly GCF_040644175.1 of Streptomyces sp. NPDC047017. Classification (NCBI taxonomy): domain Bacteria; kingdom Bacillati; phylum Actinomycetota; class Actinomycetes; order Kitasatosporales; family Streptomycetaceae; genus Streptomyces; species Streptomyces sp. NPDC047017. The sequence continues at coordinate 361,075 of NZ_JBEYVW010000002.1, forward strand.
CGCCGGCCATGACGCCGAGCAGGTGGTGGACGCGCTGGTGCAGTACAGCCGCTACCCGGTGCCGCACGCGCTGCTCGTCGACATCGCCGAGACGATGGACCGCTACGGCCGCCTGACCCTCTCCAAGCACCCGGCGCACGGACTGGTCCTCACCACCACCGACCGGCCGGTCCTGGAGGAGGTGCTGAAGTCCAAGCGGGTCACCCCGCTGGTCGGCGCCCGCATCGACCAGGACACGGTGGCCGTGCACCCCTCCGAGCGCGGGCAGATCAAGCAGGTGCTGCTGAAGCTGGGCTGGCCGGCCGAGGACCTCGCCGGGTACGTCGACGGCGAGGCGCACCCGATCGAGCTGGCCGAGGACGGCTGGGCGCTGCGGCCCTACCAGAAGCAGGCCGTGGAGAACTTCTGGCACGGCGGCAGCGGTGTGGTCGTCCTGCCCTGCGGGGCCGGCAAGACGCTGGTCGGCGCCGGGGCGATGGCGCAGGCCAGGTCCACCACCCTGATCCTGGTCACCAACACCGTCTCCGCCCGGCAGTGGAAGCACGAGCTGGTGAAGCGGACCTCGCTGACCGAGGACGAGATCGGTGAGTACAGCGGGACCCGCAAGGAGATCCGGCCGGTCACCATCGCCACGTACCAAGTCCTCACCACCAGAAGGAAGGGTGTCTACCCGCACCTGGAGCTGTTCGACTCCCGGGACTGGGGGCTGATCGTCTACGACGAGGTGCATCTGCTGCCCGCGCCGGTCTTCAAGTTCACCGCCGACCTCCAGGCCCGGCGGCGGCTCGGGCTGACCGCGACCCTGGTGCGCGAGGACGGCCGCGAGTCCGACGTGTTCTCCCTGATCGGGCCCAAGCGCTTCGACGCCCCGTGGAAGGAGATCGAGGCGCAGGGCTACATCGCTCCCGCCGACTGCGTCGAGGTCCGGGTGAACCTGACCGACTCCGAGCGGCTCGCCTACGCCACCGCCGAGACCGAGGAGAAGTACCGCTTCTGCGCGACCACCGCGACCAAGCGGAAGGTCACGGAGGCGATCGTGCGCCGCTTCGCCGGGCAGCAGATCCTCGTCATCGGCCAGTACATCGACCAGCTCGACGAACTGGGCGAGCACCTGGACGCCCCGGTCATCAAGGGCGAGACCTCCAACGCCCAGCGCGAGAAGCTCTTCGACGCCTTCCGCGAGGGCGAGATCAATGTGCTGGTGGTGTCGAAGGTCGCGAACTTCTCCATCGACCTGCCGGAGGCCACGGTCGCCATCCAGGTCTCGGGCACCTTCGGCTCCCGCCAGGAGGAGGCCCAGCGCCTGGGCCGGGTGCTGCGCCCCAAGGCCGACGGCCACCAGGCCCACTTCTACTCGGTGGTCGCCCGCGACACGCTCGACCAGGACTTCGCCGCGCACCGCCAGCGCTTCCTGGCCGAGCAGGGCTACGCCTACCGGATCATGGACGCGGACGAGCTGCTGGCCGGGGAAGCCTGACCGGCTCGGCGTCGCCGCCCGGGGCGCGGCGCCCCGGTCCCCGCTCCAGCGCGGCCGCCGTGAGCAGGGCCAGGGCCAGCAGCGCGTAGGGCGACGCCAGCGGCTGCTGCCACCACGGCAGGCGCAGCGGCAGGCCGTCGGCGTGCGGGACGAGCCACATCGTGCGGGCCGTGAAGCACAGGGCGGTGACCGCCGCCCAGGCGCGGTGGCCCTCGGCCAGGAGCACGGCGGTCAGCGGAACGCACCACACCCAGTGGTGGGACCAGCTGATCGGTGAGACGAGCAGCGCGGTGAGGGCGGTCAGCAGGACGCCCCACCGCTCCCGCGGCGCCCGGCGGGCCAGCCACAGGCCCGCGCCGGCCACCGCGAGCGCCGGGAGCAGCCAGGCGAGGCCGGGCCCGGGGTTCCGCAGCAGGCGGGCGATCAGTCCCTGGAGGGACTGGTTGTCGATGATCCACAGTTTCCCCACTCGGTCGGTCTCGAAGACATGGCGGGTCCAGTAGGCGACGCTCGCCGCGGGCTGGACGAGCGCGCCCAGGGCGACGGACCCGGCGAACGCGGCCGTCGCCGTGGCCGCCTCGCGTCCGCGCCCGCGCAGCAGCAGATAGACGGCGAAGAGGCCCGGGGTGAGCTTGATCCCGGCCGCGACGCCGATCGCCGCGCCCCTGCCGCGCGCCCCCGGCGGCCGGGTCAGGTCCCACAGGACCAGGCAGGCCAGCGCGATGTTGATCTGCCCGTACCGGAAGGTCTGGAAGACCGGCTCGCACCAGGCGGCCAGGGCGGTCGCGGCGCACAGCGGCGCGGGGGTGGTGGCGCGGCCGGCGAGCCGGGCGGAGAGGTGGACGAGCCAGGCCAGCAGGAGCGCGTTGCCGGCCAGGAAGGCCGCCTTCAGCGCCGGGACGGGCAGCAGCGCGGTGGGCACGAACAGCACCGCCGCGAACGGCGGGTAGGTGGCCGGCAGCCGGCCGGCGGTGACCTCGAACCCGTACAGATCACGGCCGTGCAGGACGGCCGCGCCCTCCGCCCGGTAGACCAGGGCGTCCGGCATCGGCACCCGCAGGGCGGCGAACAGGACCCCGAGGGCGACGAAGGAGACGGCGAGGAGGACAAGGGGCGGCGCGGGGAGTGACCGGAGGGTCATCTTCCGTTCTGTCACGGAGTGACCCTAATCGTTCACTTGTGGCGTATGCCCGCTTCCTCGCCGTACTCCCCGAGGATGACCACGTCGAACGCGGCGCCCGCGAAGACCTTGACGGCGTGCAGCGCGTCGCCGAGACGGTGCTGGGGGTGGCTGCCGCGGACGGCCGTGGCACCGGCCGGACGGGCGGCGGAAGCTGGATGGATGGTTGCTGCGCTCATGGCTCAATGGTGGATCGCAGGACGTGAGGCCGGCATCGGTCCTGGGAGCCAACCTCCCTGCCCTCCGCGTACCCCTGTGGAGGGAGCGCATCCCCTACACCCGGCCATCGGTTTCCCCTAGGGGACCGGCTTCCGTGGACCGCCTTCCGGGCACCCTCGGCACCGCGGAATTCGGTTGGCCTTCCCGATCCCGGCGACCTAGACTCTCCGCTCTTGCCCGCCTCCCTCACGGAGTGCCGCCGCCCGGACGGAAACCGGCCGGCAGATCCCGCAGCCGGCGGCCGGCGCCCCGCCCCCGGCCCGGCGCGGCCGTCCGCCCGTCCCGTAGGTCCTCCGGAGGCACTCCCTTGTCGTCCTCGTCCACGCCCACCGACCCCGCGGTACGCCCCACCGGCCCGGCAGAACACGCCGCCGGCCTGGCGGAACAACCGGCCGACCCGGCGGACCGCCCGGCCGGCGCCGACGATCCCCTCGGCCGCGAGCGGTCCCATCTGGCCGCCTCCCGGTCCGCCCTGCGGGCCATGCGCGAGGACGTCGAGTCGCTCGACATCCGCGACGTCAGCGCGAACTGGGTCAACGCCGAGGTGCTCGCCCGCCAGATCGACGAGCGCATCAAGGCGCTGGCCGACCTCAGCGACACCCCGCTGTTCTTCGGCCGCCTCGACTACCTGCACGCGCCGGGCGCGGACCGGGCGGAGGGCGCGGACGGGGAGCGCTTCTACATCGGGCGCCGGCACGTGCACGACGCCGACGGCGACCCCATGGTCATCGACTGGCGCGCGCCCGTCTCCCAGCCGTTCTACCGGGCCTCCAGGAAGGACCCGCTGGACGTCGGGCTGCGCCGCCGGTTCGGCTACACCGGCGGCGACCTCACCGCGTACGAGGACGAGCACCTGTCCGACCCGGCCGAGGCGGCCACCACCAGCAAGCTGCTCCAGCAGGAGATCGAGCGCCCGCGCGTGGGCCCGATGCGCGACATCGTGGCGACCATCCAGCCCGAGCAGGACGAGATCGTGCGGTCCGGGCTCTCCGGCACGGTCTGCGTCCAGGGCGGCCCCGGCACCGGGAAGACCGCCGTGGGCCTGCACCGCGTCGCCTACCTCCTGTACGCCCACCGCGAGCGGCTGGCCCGCACCGGCACCCTCGTCATCGGGCCGAACCGTTCCTTCCTGCACTACATCGAGCAAGTGCTGCCCGCGCTCGGCGAGTTGGCGGTCCAGCAGGCGACGGTCGACGATCTGGTGGCGCACGTGGAGGTGCGCGGCACGGACGAGGCGGCGGCCGCGGTCGTCAAGGGCGACGCGCGGATGGCCCAGGTGCTCAGGCGGGCGGTGTACGCGCACGTCACGCTGCCCACCGAGCCGGTCGTGGTGGTGCGCGGTTCCCGGCGCTGGCGGGTGCCGGCGTACGAACTGGAGGAGATCGTCCAGGAGTTGCTGGACCGCGGCATCCGCTACGGCGCGGCCCGCGAGGCCCTGCCGCAGCGCGTCGCACACGCCGTGCTGGTGCAGATGGAGCGGTCGGGCGAGGCACCGGACGACCGGGTGCAGGACTCCGTGGCCCGCAACTCCGCGGTGAAGGCGGCCGTCAAGGCGGTGTGGCCGCCGGTCGATCCGGCCAAGCTGGTGCTGCGGCTGCTGACCGACGCGGACTTCCTCGGCGCGCACGCCGAGGGGGTCCTCACCGAGGAGGAGCGCAGGACGATCCTGTGGGACAGGCCCGTACGGTCGGTGAAGTCCGCCAAGTGGTCGGCGGCCGACGCCGTGCTGATCGACGAGGCCGCCGATCTCGTCGAGCGCACGCACTCCCTGGGGCACGTGGTGCTGGACGAGGCGCAGGACCTGTCCCCCATGCAGTACCGCGCGGTCGGCCGGCGCTGCGCCACCGGCTCGGCGACCGTCCTCGGCGACCTCGCGCAGGGCACCACGCCGTGGGCGACCCGCACCTGGGAGGAGGCGCTGGCCCACCTCGGCAAGTCCGAGGGCGTGATCGAGGAGCTGACGGCGGGTTTCCGCGTGCCCACGGACGTGATCACCTACGCCTCCCGGCTGCTGCCGCACATCGCGCCGGGGCTGACGCCGGTCGCCTCCGTCCGCGAGAACCCCGGCTTCTTCGCGGTCCGGGCGAGCGGCGGGGACGCGGAGGTGGTGGCGGCCTGCGAGGAGCTGCTGCGCAACGAGGGCTCGACCGGCCTGATCGCCGCCGACGCCCGCGTGCCCGCGCTCGCCGGGGCGCTCACGGCGGCGGGGCTGACGTATCTGTCCCCCGGCGAGGAGACGACCGCCGAGACCCGGCTCACCCTGGTCCCGGCCTCCCTCGCCAAGGGCCTGGAGTACGACTATGTGGTCCTCGACGAGCCACAGGCCGTGGTCGACGGCGAACCCGACGAGCGCACGGGGCTGCGCCGCCTGTACGTCTCCCTGACCCGAGCGGTCTCGGGCCTGATCATCACCCACAGGGCCCCGCTCCCGCCCCAGCTGGCCTGAATCGGCCTGCGGCCGGCGCACCACCGGCCCGGCGGCACGGGCCGGCCGGACGCGGCACAGGGCCCGGCCGTGAGCTTCCCGGGCGCGGCCCGGCTACGAGACCGACACCCGGAGGCGGGCGCACCGAATGCGCCGGGCGCCGACCGGATACGCCGGGCGGCCGCCGGATGCCCCGGGCGCGTCCGGCGGCGCTACGAGCCTCCCGGCGCCGCCCGGCACGAAGCCGACGCCCCGCGCCGCCCCGGGCGCTCCGGAAACGCCGGGCGCTGGCCGGCCGCCGACCGGCCACCCGCCACCCGCCACCCGCCACCCGCCACCCGCCACCCGCCACTCACGCAAGCGACCGCCGCGCCCGGCAAGCGACCGCCGCGCCTCCCAGGCGGCGGGCGGTCAACCCCAGCCGGCCGCCGCCCCCGCCCCCGCCTCACATCACCGGCTGCCGTGCCGGTTCGCCGTCCAGGACCGTGCGCCACCGGGCGACCGCGTCCGCGGAGACGGGGCCGGTCCAGCCGGTGGGGCGGGCCGCGCCGCCGATGTGGAAGGTGTCGATGCCGGCGGCACGCAGCGGGGGCAGGTGTGCGAGACGGAGGCCGCCGCCGACCATGATCCGCTGCTCGTAGCCGGGCTCACCGCGGCGGGCCGCCTCCGCGAGGAGGGTCGGCAGGCCGTCGTCCACGCCGCTCGCCGCGCCCGCGGTCAGGTAGGTGTCCAGGCCCGGCAGCCCGTCCAGCTGCTTGCGCAGGGCGTCCCGGTCGGCGGACTGGTCGATGGCCCGGTGGAAGGTCCACGGGCAGCCGTCCAGCTCGGCGACGATCCGTTCCATGACCGCGAGGTCCACCGCGCCGTCCGGGTCGAGGAACCCGAACACGAACTCGCCGGCCCCCGCCGCCCGGAGTTCGCCCACGGCCCCCGCCAGCCTGTCCACACCCGCGGGGCCGCCCGCGGCGAATCCGTCCGCGAGCCGCACCATCACGCGCAGCGAGATGTCGACGGCGGCGCGGATCGCGGCGACGGTGCCGGCCGGCGGGGTCAGCCCGTCGGCGGCCATGTCGGTGACCAGTTCGAGGCGGTCCGCGCCTCCGGCCTGGGCGGCGACCGCGTCCTCGACGTCGAGGGCGATCACCTCCAGGACTGCACGCATGCTCATGGGACCCCTTTCCTCGGATTCCCCTGGGGCTATGACAGGTCTAGTCCAATATCAGGGTACGCCGAGTGGCGGCGGGGGCCGACAGCCGGTCACCCGAAGATGTTCAGCTCCGCCCGCTCGGCACCCGCCAGTTCGAATCCGGCGGCCGCCGGGACCGGACGCCCCGCGTAGAGCCGTACGAGGGTGGCGGCGTCGCCGATGTAGCGGGCCGGGGTCCGCTCGCCGCTCAGGTCGCCCAGCCGCAGCGGGTCGTCCACGTCGTCGAGGTCGGCGTGCAGCGGCAGGTGCCCCCGCTCCCGGGTGAACCGGGCGAGCAGCGGGAGCGCGTACGGCAGTCCCGCGCCGGCGTACGCGCCCGGCGTGTCGAGGGCCTCGCGCACATCGCCGGCGTGCACCCACTCGCCCAGCGCGATCCCGTCCAGCGCCCCGCCGGCCGCGGCGATCACCGGCCCCGCCTCGGTCATCCGGCGTTCCAGCTCGTCCACCACCCGGGTGTGCGTCCAGCCGGCCCGTTCGGCGATGTCCCGGTCGTTGGACCCGGGCGAGAACACGCCCTCCTCGAACCGGTTCTCCACCACCCTGGCCAGCACGGCGCAGCAGTGCGCGAGCACGTCCCGCACCGTCCACCCCGGGCAGCCCGCGGTCGGCAGCGCGAAGTCCGCCTCCGGCCGCGACCGCAGCAGCGGGATCAGCGCGTCCCGTTCCCCGGTGAGCAGCCGCCCGGGCAGCTCGGGGTCCCGTACCTCATGCACATCGACAGAAGTCATGCCCCCCACGCTAGGGCTTCCCCTTCGCCTCATGGCCGCACTCGCGGGGTTTCCCCCCGTCACCGACGCGACAATGGGCGCATGGCCGATCATGTCGACATCGACGACCTGCGCACCCGCTGGACCCGCGCCCTGGAGGGCGTACGGGGACCCGGTGGGGGACCCGACCCGGTGCCGTACGCCGACAACCTGCTCGCCCGCTGGCAGGAACCGCAGCGGCACTACCACACGCTCACCCATCTCACCGCCGTCCTCGACCACATCGACGTACTGGAGGAGTACGCCGACGACCCGGACGCGGTCCGGCTGGCCGCGTGGTTCCACGACGCGGTCTACCTGCCCGAACGTTCCGAGAACGAGGAGCGCTCCGCGCGGCTGGCCGAGCGGGCGCTGCCCGAGGCCGGGGTGGCGGCGCGGGCGGCCGCCGAGGTGGCCCGCCTGGTGCGGCTCACCACCGGCCACGACCCGGCCGGCGAGGACCGCGACGGCCAGGTGCTGTGCGACGCCGACCTCGCGGTGCTGGCCGGCCCGCCGTCGGCGTACGCCGCCTACACGGCCGCCGTCCGCGAGGAGTACCACTTCGTGCCCAGCGACGCCTTCCGTGAGGGCCGCGCGGCGATCCTGCGCCGACTCCTCGCCCTGCCGCTGCTCTTCCGCACCCCCTACGGGCAGCGGCACTGGGAGGCCACCGCCCGCTACAACCTGTCCTCGGAGCTGGAAATGCTGTCGCTCTGACCGCCGCGCCGTACCTACTCTTCGCCCCATGAAGGCATGGGGCGGGGAACAGGTGGAGCAGGCCGTAGCGGACGCCGTCGCGCTGCTGCGGACGGCGGCCGGCCGGGACTGGGAGGGGGTGCGCGCGGGCCGCCTCGAATGGAGCTGCCGGTACACCGCCGAGCACGTGGCGGGCGATCTCATCGCGTACGCCGGGCAGTTGGCGGGCCGCGCGCAGGACGACTACGTCCCCTTCGAGATCAGCCTCGACGAGGGCACCGGCGACGCGGGCGCCCTGGACGTGATCGAGACGACCGGCGCGCTGCTCGCCGCGGTCGTGCGCACCACCCCCCGGCATGTGCGGGCCTTCCATCCGTACCCGTTCCGCAGCGCCGACCGCGCGGGCTTCGCCGCGATGGGCATCGCCGAGGTGTTGCTGCACACGCACGACATCGCGCAGGGCCTCGGGCTGGTGTACGAGCCGCCGGCCGGCCTGTGCGAGGACGTGCTGACCCGGCTGTTCCCGCACGTCCAGCCGGGCCCCGAGGCCTGGCCGGTGCTGCTGTGGGCCACCGGGCGCGGCGAGCTGCCCGGCCGGGCGCCGGTCACCGGGTGGCGGTGGAGCAACCCCCTGGCGATCCCCGCCGGACGCCTCACCCTGGAGGGCGTCACCCCCGCCGCCGCCCGGGACCTCGCCGCGGGCGGGGACGGCGGCTTCGCCTGGATCGAGGGCGGGCCCTACGAGGGCACCCGGCAGGCCGCCGGGATGGTCCTCAAGGCGTACGAGAGCGGGGTGCACCGGCCCGAGTGGGGGATGTTCGTGCTGGTCCGCACTCAGGACGGGCGCGCGGTCGGCGGCATCGGCTTCCACGGCGCCCCGGACGAGGAGGGGCGCGCGGAGGTCGGGTACGACCTGACCGAGGCCGCCCGCGGTCACGGCCACGCCACCGAGGCGCTGCGCGCGCTGTCCGCGTGGGCGCTGGCCCGGGACGACGTACGGCGGCTGTTCGCGACCGTGGACCGGGACAATCTGCCCTCCCAGCGGGTGGTCACCCGGGCCGGGTACGTACGGGTCGGCGGGACCGAGGAAGGCGGGGCGGACCGGGCGGGCGACGGGCAGTTCGCCTACGAACTGCTGCCCTGAGCACGGCCCTTGCGCCGGCGCAGCCCGGCCGCGTGCAGCCGCCGCACCACCTCACGGCTGCTGACCTCGACGGCGCCGGCCGCCACCGCGTCGGCGTAGCGGTGGGCGGGCAGGTCGTAGTGGTCGCGTTCGAAGGCGCGCGGCGGCACGCCGAGGGCGGCGGCGAACCGGTGCAGTTCGGCGTAGGAGACGTCGCTGACCACGTGGGACCACATCCGGCCGTGCCCCGGCCAGCTGGGCGGGTCGATGTAGACCGTCACGGCGCCACCGCGCCCCGGGCGGCCGTCACGAGGACGGCTTCCCGCCCGTGGCCCGCCCCAGCGCCCCCACCGCGGCGACCTTCACGCCGGCCTTGGCGCACACCCAGTGCGGGTCGGGGCCGAGTTCGGGTTCGACGTCGAGGGCGTGCGGGTCGCCGTGGCCGCACACCGGGCACAGCGGCCAGCGGCCGTACCGCTCCAGCAGGGCGTCCTGCACGTCCTGGGCGACCAGTCCGGCGACGTACCGCGCGCCCTCCGGCCACTGCTCCACCCACCAGCGGCGCTGCACGACGGAGTCCTCGACGAGGGAGACCACGTCGGCCTGGGCGACCTCGCCCGCCACCAGATCGGCCAGGACGAGGGCGCGGGCGGCGTGCAGGGCCTGCTCCAGGGGGCTGAGGGGATCCATGGCTCCATTGTGCGCACTCTTGACCGCACCTCCGCCCGGAAAATATCTTTCACATGTGACCCAGGACGTGAAGGAAATTTTCGCAGGCGCGGGCGCGAGCGCCGGTGCGAGCGCTGGTCCGGGTGCTGGTCCGGGCGCCCGTGCGAGCGCCGGTCCGGGCGCCGGTGCGGGCGGTCCGGGTGCCGGTGCGGGCGGTCCGGGTGCCGGTGCGGGCGCGGCCCCCGGCCTCGCGCCGCCTCCCGCGCCCGCCGCCCTCGCGGCCAAGGTACGCACGCTCGCGCCCTCCATGACCCGCTCCATGCAGCGCGTCGCCGAGGCGGTGGCGGGCGACCCGGCCGGCTGCGCGGCGCTCACGGTCACCGGCCTGGCCGAACTCACCGGCACCAGCGAGGCGACCGTCGTGCGCACCGCCCGGCTGCTCGGCTACCCCGGCTACCGCGATCTGCGGCTGGCCCTCGCGGGCCTCGCCGCCCAGCAGCAGTCCGGCCGCGCGCCCGCCATCACCACCGACATCGCGGTGGACGACCCCATCGCCGACGTGGTCGCCAAGCTCGCCTACGACGAGCAGCAGACCCTCGCCGACACCGCCGCCGGGCTCGACACGGTCCAGCTCGGCGCGGCCGTCGCCGCGCTCGCCGCCGCCCGCCGTACCGACGTGTACGGCATCGGGGCCTCCGGCCTGGTCGCCCAGGACCTCACCCAGAAACTGCTGCGCATAGGGCTGATAGCGCACGGGCACAGCGACCCGCACCTCGCCGTCACCAACGCGGTGCAGCTGCGCGCGGGGGACGTGGCGATCGCGATCACCCATTCGGGTTCCACCGGGGACGTGATCGAGCCGCTGCGCGCCGCCTTCGAGCGGGGGGCGACCACCGTGGCCATCACCGGCCGCCCCGACGCGCCCGTCACGCAGTACGCCGACCACGTCCTGACCACCTCCACCTCCCGCGAGAGCGAGCTGCGGCCCGCCGCGATGTCCTCGCGGACCAGCCAACTGCTGGTGGTGGACTGCCTGTTCGTCGGGGTGGCGCAGCGCACGTACGAGTCGGCGGCGCCGGCGCTGGCGGCGTCGTACGAGGCACTGGCCCACCGGCACCGCCCGCGCGACGGCAGCCGGCGCCCGTAGCCGGGGACCGGGCCCCGAAGCCCGAAAACCCGACGCCCCGAAGCCCGGAAGCCCGGAAGCCCGGAAAACCGTAGCCCGTAGCCCGAAGCCCGGAAAGAGCCGCCCCTTCATGTCCTCCACCTCCCCCTACGGTGCGCTGCGCGCCGAACTGGAGTCGCTGACCACCGAGGCGTTCCGCCCGGAGCTGTCCGAGATCGACCGGCTGCCCACGCTGGAGATCGCGCGGCTGATGAACGCCGAGGACACGGCCGTGCCCGCCGCCGTGGCCGAGCGGCTGCCGCAGATCGCCGCCGCGATCGACGCGGTGGCCGCGCGGATGGCCCGCGGCGGCCGGCTGATCTACGCGGGCGCGGGCACGGCCGGCCGGCTGGGGGTGCTGGACGCCTCCGAGTGCCCGCCGACCTTCAACACCGACCCCGCGCAGGTCGTCGGCCTGATCGCGGGCGGCCCGCAGGCGATGGTGACCTCGGTCGAGGGCGCGGAGGACTCCCGGGAACTGGCCGTCGAGGCGCTCGACGCGCTCAAGCTGACCCCGGACGACACGGTGGTCGGCATCTCGGCCTCCGGGCGCACCCCGTACGCCATCGGCGCGGTCGAGCACGCCCGGGCGCTCGGCGCGCTCACCATCGGGCTGGCCTGCAACAAGGACAGCGCGCTCGCGGCCGCCGCCGAGCACGGCATCGAGATCGTCGCCGGGCCCGAACTCCTCACCGGCTCCACCCGGCTGAAGGCGGGCACGGCCCAGAAACTCGTCCTGAACATGCTCTCGACGATCACGATGATCCGGCTGGGCAAGACGTACGGGAACCTGATGGTGGACGTGCGCGCCTCCAACGAGAAGCTCCGCGCCCGGTCCCGCCGGATCGTCGCCCTCGCCACCGGGGCGCCGGACGAGGAGATCGAGAAGGCGCTGGCGGCCACCGACGGTGAGGTGAAGAACGCCATCCTGGTCCTGCTGACCGGCACCGACGGCACCACGGCCGGGCGCCTGCTGGCCCAGACGGACGGCCATCTGCGCGCGGCGCTGGAGCGGGGCCGGTCCCGGGCCTGACGCCGCTGCCGCCCGGCGGGCTCCGCGTTCTACGCTGGGGGGACCATGAACCACGCCCAGCTCACCGCCCTAGGCCGAGCCCTCCGTCTCCTCGGTGAGCACGGCGAGGCACTCACCGCCGACACGCCCGACGCGCAGTTGCACGAGGTGAAGGGGGATCTGCGGCGGGCCCTGGACCTGCTGGAGGAGAGCGTCACCACGGCCGCGGCCGCCACCCGCTGCCCCGAGCATCCCAACGGGCCGGTGGACACCGGCGCGCCCGATCTGTGCCTGCTGTGCGAGACCCGGCGGCGGGCCGCCCGCCGTTCCGAGGTGGACGGCGCGTACGCGGCGTACGCCCGGCCGGCCGCCGGGGCCGCCGCGCCCGTCCCGTCCCGCTACGGCGTGCGCGAGGACCGGCCGCAGCCCCAGCAGCGCTGGCTGCCGGAGCTGTGGAACGGGCGGGAGTGGCAGCTGTGCGGTACCCCGCGCCGGGACCGGCGCGAGGCGGAACTGTTCATCGCCGCCCAGCGCCGCGGCCCGCGCACCGCGATGGCCTACCGGCTGGTGCACGAGTTCACCGACTACGAGGTGGTACGGATCTGGGGCACGCCCGTCCGGGTCGACATCGAGCCGATGAACGGCCCGTGACCGGGAACACCCGGCACAGCCCGCCCCACCGGTGGACGGCCACCCTGGCAGCCGGTCGGCCTCCCGGCCTGGGGGGTCGGCTCCCAGCCCGGGGACGGCTCCCGGCTGAGGGGCGATCTCCGGCCGAGGTGCGGCTGACGACCGTGGGACGGCGCTCCGGCGGACGACCGGAGTGAGCCGCCGGAGCCGGCACCCGACCGCCGGACGGGACCGGCCATCGCCCGGCCCGGGAACGGCCTCTGGCAGGCAGCCCCCGGCGGACGGCCTCCGGCGGACGACCGGAAGGAGCCGCCCACCCGGGCGGCGGCCGGCGCGAGCCACCGGCCGGACGACAGCCGGAGCGCCCGCCGCCTGGACGGCGGCCCGAGTGGGCCATTGGCCAGGCAGGCAACAGCCGGAGCGGGCCGGCCCCCGGAGCGAACCGGCACCCGACCGCCGGACGGGACCGGCCATCGCCCGGCCCGGGAACGGCCTCTGGCAGGCAGCCCCCGGCGGACGGCCTCCGGCGGACGACCGGAAGGAGCCGCCCACCCGGGCGGCGGCCGGCGCGAGCCACCGGCCGGACGACAGCCGGAGCGCCCGCCGCCTGGACGGCGGCCCGAGTGGGCCATTGGCCAGGCAGGCAACAGCCGGAGCGGGCCGGCCCCCGGAGCGAACCGGCACCCGACCGCCGGACGGGGCCGGCCGTCGCCCGGCCCGGGAACGGCCTCTGGCAGGCAGCCCCCGGCGGACGGCCTCCGGCGGACGGCCGGAAGGAGCCGCCCGTCCGGCACCGCCCGGCACTCAGGTCAGCGTCTTCAGTGCCGCCGCGTCGTACGGCCGCAGTTCGGTGAAGCGGTCGGTGAGGATCTTCGCGGCCCACTCCGGGTCCTGGAGCAGCGCGCGGCCGACGGCCACCATGTCGAACTCGTCGCGCTCCAGCCGGTCCAGGAGGTTGTCGATGCCCTGGACCGGGGAGCCCTCGCCCTGGAACGCCTTGACGAAGTCGCCGTCCAGGCCGACCGAGCCGACGGTGATGGCCGGCTTGCCGGTGATCTTCTTCGTCCAGCCGGCCAGGTTCAGGTCCGAGCCGTCGAACTCGGGCCGCCAGTAGCGGCGGGTGGAGGCGTGGAAGGCGTCGACGCCGGCCGCGGCCAGCGGCGTGAGGATCGCCTCCAGCTCCTCGGGGGTCTGCGCCAGGCGGGCCTGGTAGTCCTGCTGCTTCCACTGCGAGTAGCGGAAGATGACCGGGAAGCCGGACGAGACCCGCTCGCGGACCGCCGCGACGATCTCCGCGGAGAACCGGGCGCGGGCCACCGGGTCGCCGCCGTAGGCGTCGGTACGGCGGTTGGTGCCCTCCCACAGGAACTGGTCCAGCAGATAACCGTGGGCGCCGTGGAGTTCCACCCCGTCGAAGCCGATGCGCTCGGCGTCGGCCGCGGCCTGCGCGAACGCGCCGATCACGGCGTCCAGGTCGGCCCGCGTCATCGCCGTGCCGGTGGGCTCGGCGTCCGCGGCCACCAGGCCGGAGGGGCCGACTGCCGGGGCGTCGGCGAAGGGCGGCTCGCCCTGCTTGCGGACCATGCCGATGTGCCACAGCTGCGGGACGATCGTGCCGCCCGCCGCGTGCACGTCCTCGGCCACCCTCGCCCAGCCGGCGAGCTGCTCCTCACCGTGGAACCGGGGCACCCGGTCGCTGCTCCCGGCCGACTCGTGGCCGACGTAGGTGCCCTCGGTGACGATCAGGCCGACGCCGGCGGCGGCGCGGCGGGCGTAGTAGGAGCGCACGTCCGCACCGGGGACGCCGCCCGGCGAGAACATGCGGGTCATCGGCGCCATCGCGATCCGGTTGGGGACGGTGAGGCCGTTCAGCGCGATCGGGCGGGAGAGGATCTGGGCCGCGCGGGAGGCGGGCGGCGTGGTGACGGTGACGGTCACGTGGGGGCTCCTCGTGAGGGCGGGCGGGCGAACCGGTTGGTATGTGCGCGTGCATTGTTGCAGGTGCTTAACGGACAGCGCGAGCGCGCGGCCCGGCATTCCCGCCCGGCACGGGAATCCGCGCGTGACCCCGGACACGCCCGAGGGCGGCACCCCCTGCCACTGGCAGGAAGTGCCGCCCTCGTACGGAAGGACTAGTACCGATCCCCGGAAGGATCAGAAGTCCATGTCACCGCCCGGCATGCCGCCCGGAGCGGCCGCGGCGGCCTTCTCCGGCTTGTCGGCGATGACGGCCTCGGTGGTGAGGAACAGCGCGGCGATCGACGCGGCGTTCTGCAGCGCGGAGCGCGTCACCTTCGCCGGGTCGATGATGCCCTCGGCGACCAGGTCGACGTACTCGCCGGTCGCGGCGTTCAGGCCGTGGCCCGGGGTCAGGTTGCGCACCTTCTCCACCACGACACCGCCTTCGAGGCCGGCGTTGACGGCGATCTGCTTCAGCGGGGCTTCGAGGGCCAGCTTGACGGCGGCGGCACCGGTGGCCTCGTCGCCGTCCAGCTCCAGCTTCTCGAACACCTGGGTGGCCTGCAGCAGGGCCACGCCGCCACCGGCGACGATGCCCTCCTCGACGGCCGCCTTGGCGTTGCGCACGGCGTCCTCGATGCGGTGCTTGCGCTCCTTCAGCTCCACCTCGGTGGCGGCGCCGGCCTTGATGACCGCGACACCGCCGGCGAGCTTCGCCAGGCGCTCCTGCAGCTTCTCGCGGTCGTAGTCCGAGTCGCTGTTCTCGATCTCGGCGCGGATCTGGTTGACCCGGCCGCCGACCTGCTCGGAGGAGCCGGCACCGTCGACGATGGTGGTCTCGTCCTTGGTGATGACCACCTTGCGGGCCTTGCCCAGCAGGTCGAGGGTGGCGTTCTCCAGCTTGAGGCCGACCTCCTCGGAGATGACCTCGCCGCCCGTGAGGATGGCGATGTCGCCGAGCATGGCCTTGCGGCGGTCGCCGAAGCCCGGGGCCTTGACGGCGACGGACTTGAAGGTGCCGCGGATCTTGTTGACCACCAGGGTCGACAGGGCCTCGCCCTCGACGTCCTCGGCGATGATCAGCAGCGGCTTGCCCGACTGCATGACCTTCTCCAGGAGCGGGAGCAGGTCCTTGACGGAGCCGATCTTGGAGTTGGCGATGAGGATGTAGGGGTCCTCGAGCGACGCCTCCATGCGCTCCATGTCGGTCGCGAAGTAGGCGGAGATGTAGCCCTTGTCGAAGCGCATGCCCTCGGTGAGCTCAAGCTCCAGACCGAAGGTCTGCGACTCCTCGACGGTGATGACGCCTTCCTTGCCGACCTTGTCCATCGCCTCGGCGATCAGCTCGCCGATCTGCGTGTCGGCGGCGGAGATGGAGGCGGTGGAGGCGATCTGCTCCTTGGTCTCGACCTCCTTGGCCTGGTCGAGCAGGGCGGCGGAGACGGCCTCGACGGCCTTCTCGATACCGCGCTTGAGAGCCATCGGGTTGGCACCGGCGGCCACGTTGCGCAGGCCCTCGCGGACCAGGGCCTGGGCGAGCACGGTCGCGGTGGTCGTACCGTCGCCGGCGACGTCGTCCGTCTTCTTGGCGACTTCCTTGACCAGCTCGGCGCCGATCTTCTCGTACGGGTCCTCCAGCTCGATCTCCTTGGCGATGGAGACACCATCGTTGGTGATCGTGGGGGCGCCCCACTTCTTCTCAAGGACGACGTTGCGGCCCTTGGGGCCGAGGGTGACCTTGACGGCGTCGGCGAGCTGGTTCATACCGCGCTCAAGGCCGCGCCGCGCCTCCTCGTCGAACGCGATGATCTTGGCCATGTGAAGTGGTCCCTCCAGGACTGGGGGTGATTCCTCCGGACCGCGCCCGCGCCCGCGACGGACGGCTCGCCGGCCTGTGGTTCCTTGCACCACGGGGCCCGCGGGCCTCACCGACCCGGTCCTCTTTTGTCACTCTCACCTTCAGAGTGCTAACGCAATGATTAGCACTCGGCCTAGGAGAGTGCAAGCGCCCATCGGGGGTACCGGGCGGTACTCAGCCCGGGGCGAACACGGGCGCGCCGCGGTGGCGGGCCCCGGCGGCGGGCCCCGGCGGCGGGCCGGCCGGCCTCGCTCCGCCGCGCGCACGCCTGAGAGCCCGCACCCCGGTGAGGTGCGGGCTCTCAGGGACGAGAAGATCGCTTGTGGTGGTCGCGCGATTCAGGCCGTGACGCGGACCATGTCGGCCTGCGGGCCCTTCTGGCCCTGCGAGATCTCGAACTCGACCCGCTGACCCTCTTCCAGCGAGCGGTAGCCGTCCATCTGGATCGCGCTGTAGTGGACGAAGACGTCCGCCCCGCCGTCGACCGCGATGAAGCCGTACCCCTTCTCCGCGTTGAACCACTTGACGGTGCCCTGAGCCATGCCTAACTCCCCTATTACTGGCCCTTGCACAGATCCGCACTTCGCGGACCCGGGTCAGACCTCACTCCCCGTGGACCGGGGGCGTGCGCCGGAACGCGTCGACCGCGGCTGAATGTATCTGCCCAACTGCCGTCTGCAACAGGTCAATCGGACGAGAATTCTGGACGGGAGCGGTCCGGAATGTGGTGAGAATTCGACTGAACCCCGGGCAAGTCGGGCCCCATAAACAAGACAAATGCCACGAAAAGCCCGCGCACTTTGGCTACTTCTTGACGGCGGGCGCCCGGGGAAAAGGGGCTTCCCGAACCGGAGATCAGGAGCGCGTGCCCCAACTGTACCGCGCTCAATCACACTGAATTGCCCCCTCCGCTTCTGGCGCGGAGGGGGCAATTCAAGGAACAGCCGGGCACGGCAATTACCGAAGGTAACGATCAGCCGCCGGCGACCGCCGGAATGATCGACACACCGGCGCCGTCCGGCGTGACGGTCTCCAGGCCCTGCTCGAAGCGGACGTCGTCGTCGTTGACGTAGACGTTGACGAAGCGGCGCAGCTTGCCCTGGTCGTCCAGGACGCGGGCGGCGATGCCCGGGTGGTTCTGCTCCAGGCCGGAGATGACCTCGGCGAGGGTGGCGCCCTCGGCCTTCACCTCGGCCTGGCCGCCGGTGTAGGTGCGCAGGATGGTGGGGATGCGAACGGTCACGCTCATGCGAGGCCAGCCTCTCGGAAGGAGTCCAGGTTCGGGCGGATGGTGGCGGTGAGGCCGGTGCCGGCCACCGCGTCCAGGGTCTTCAGGCCGTCGCCGGTGTTGAGGACGACGGTGGTCTTCGCGGGGTCGAGGAGGCCGTCGTCGATCAGCTTCTTCGTCACGCCGACCGTCACCCCGCCCGCCGTCTCGGCGAAGATGCCCTCGGTGCGGGCCAGCAGCTTGATCGCCTCGACCACCTGCGCGTCGGTGACGTCCTCCACGGCGCCGCCGGTGCGGCGCGCGATGTCCAGGACGTAGGGGCCGTCGGCCGGGTTGCCGATGGCGAGGGACTTGGCGATGGTGTCCGGCTTCTGCGGGCGCACCACGTCGTGCCCGGCCTTGAAGGCGGTGGACACCGGGGAGCAGCCCTCGGCCTGGGCACCGAAGATCTTGTACGGCCGGTCCTCGACCAGCCCCAGCTTGATCAGCTCCTGGAGGCCCTTGTCGATCTTGGTGAGCTGGGAGCCGGAGGCGATCGGGACGACGAGCTGGTCGGGCAGCCGCCAGCCGAGCTGCTCGCAGATCTCGTACGCCAGGGTCTTGGAGCCCTCCGCGTAGTACGGCCGCAGGTTGACGTTGACGAAGCCCCAGCCCTCGCCGGCCGGGTCGCCGATCAGCTCCGAGCAGAAGCGGTTCACGTCGTCGTAGTTGCCCTCGATGCCGACGAGTTCGCCGCCGTAGATCGCGGCCATGACGACCTTGCCCTGCTCCAGGTCGTGCGGGATGAACACGCACGAGCGCAGGCCGGAGCGGGCGGCGGCGGCGCCGACGGCGCCGGCCAGGTTGCCGGTGGAGGAGCAGGACAGGGTGGTGAAGCCGAAGGCGCGGGCGGCCTCCAGGGCCTGGGCGACCACGCGGTCCTTGAAGGAGTGCGTGGGGTTGCCCGAGTCGTCCTTGACGTACAGGCCGCCGGTCACGCCGAGTTCGGCGGCGAGGCGGTCGGCCTTGACCAGCTTGGTCCAGCCGGGGTTGAGGTTCGGCTTGTCCGCGACGTCCGCGGGGACGGGGAGCAGCGGGGCGTAGCGCCAGATGTCGGCGGGGCCGGCCTCGATCCGCTTGCGCAGTTCCTCGGTGTCGTAGGCCGAGAAGTCGTAGGCGATCTCCAGCGGGCCGAAACACTCCTCGCAGGCGAAGACCGGTCCGAGCGGGACGCGGTGGCCGCATTCGCGGCAGCTGAGCGCCGCGGCGGGGCCGAGGTCGACGGAGGGGGAGTCGGTGCTGGTGGCAACTGTCTGCACAGCCATGGAGGCGAGGCCCTTTCTCCTCATCTTCCTCACGACGCATCTCGCCGTGAGACGGATTTGGCACCTTCCCTAGCCGGGGAGCCTCGCGGTGGCGATCGGAGAATCGTCGATCGGTACGAGACCGGCTGGAGGGTTGCCGGGGCTTCATCGGGCCGTGTCCCTCTGCCCCTCTGGATGAGCGGTATTCGATTGTGCGCGGCGGTGACCCCGGCATGCGGGGGCCGTCCGCGTTGTTCAAGACTGTAACCGAAGGCCAGGACGGTGCGAGATAGTCGTCCGAACCGCGAGACGGATCACACGGTGATCCGGTCCGGACCGGCTGCGGGCAGCAGCGCATCGCGCAGGAGTGAGGAGCCGTCGACCGTGCTGGAAGAAGTCGAGCGCTGGCTGAGGACGCGTTCCTGGTCCGTGGCCGATCGCCCGCTGCACACGGTGCTGGCCGCCAAGCGGGTGAGCGGTGCGACGGTCAGCGTGGTGCTGCCCGCGCTCGACGAGCAGGAGACGGTCGGGGAGATCGTCTCGGTGATCCGCCGCGATCTGGTCGAGCGGGCGCCGCTGGTGGACGAGATCGTGGTCGTCGACTCCGGCTCCACCGACCGCACCTCGGAGGTGGCCGCCGCCGCGGGCGCCCGGGTGGTGCACCGCGACGCGATCCTGCCGCGGCTGCCCGCGCTGCCCGGCAAGGGCGAGGTGCTGTGGCGCTCGCTGCTGGTCACCCGCGGGGACGTGATCTGCTTCGTCGACGCCGACCTGCGGGAGTTCTCCGCCGACTTCGTCACCGGGATCGTGGGCCCGCTGCTCACCGAGCCGGACGTGCAGCTGGTCAAGGCGATGTACGACCGCCCGCTGGCCGGTGCGGCCCGGCAGGGCGGCCGGGTCACCGAGCTGATGGCGCGCCCGCTGCTCAACATGCACTGGCCGCAGCTGGCCGGCTTCGTGCAGCCGCTCGGCGGCGAGTACGCGGCCCGCCGCTCGCTCCTTGAGCAGCTGCCGTTCCCGGTCGGCTACGGGGTGGAGCTGGGCATGCTGGTGGACGCGCTGCACCTGGCCGGCCTGGACGCGCTCGCGCAGGTCGACGTGGGTGTGCGCAAGCACCGGCACCAGGACGGGCAGGCCCTCGGCCGGATGGCCGCCGCCATCTACCGCACCGCCCAGCTCCGCCTGGCCCGCGGCCACCTGATCCGCCCCGCCCTCACCCAGTTCGAACGCGGCGAGACCGGCTTCGAGCCCCGCACCTACTCGGTGGACACCGAGGAACGACCGCCGATGACCGAGATCGCGGAGTATGCGGCACGGCGGGTGGCTTGAGCGGGGGGCGGCGGGGGCCTGAGCAGGAAGCCCACCGGGTGAGCTGAGTATGAGGGCCGGGTCGCCCGCGGGACCGGTCGCCCGCGGACCGGGGGACTCGGTGGGCCCGGTCGGCCCGGTGCGCCCGGTCGGCCCGGTGCGCCCGGTCGGCCCGGTGCGCCCGGTCGGCCCGGTGCGCCCGGTGCGCCCGGTGGGCCGGAGCGGGCGGCTCAGCGAGCCGGGCCGCCCGCGCGCGGCCAGTGCGACGGGTGCGACGGGTGCGACGGGTCAGGGGGCCGGGAGGACCGGTCGGGCAGGTGGGCCGGTCGGGCCGGGTGGGCCGGTGAGCCGGTCGGGCCAGGTGGGCCGGTGAGCCGGTGAGCCGGTCGGGCCAGGTGAGCCGGTCGGGCCAGGTGAGCCGGTGAGCCGGTCGGGCCCGGCGGACGTGCGGGCCGGGTGGGCCAGGTGGGCCGGTGAGCCGGTCGGGCCCGGCGGACGTGCGGACCGGTCGGACCGGTGAGCCGGTCGGGCCCGGCGGACGTGCGGGCCGGGCGGGCCCGTTGTCAGCCTGCCGCGCCGTCCGACCAGCGCCAGCGGCCTGCCGCGTCCTGTGCGCAGGTCAGGTACTCGCCGCCCTTGCCGTAGGTGCTCAGGCCGTGGTGGCGGGCGGCGCAGAACTGGCCGTCGGCGTAGCAGTTGCCGGCGGGGCTGGTGATCGCGCACGCCTTGCTGCCACCGCTGCCACCGCTGCCACCGCTGCCTCCGGTGCCGCCACTGCTGCCGCTGCCGCCGCCCGTGCCGGTGCCGCCCGTGGTGGAGTTCGTCTTCTTCGGGGCCGGGGTGGACAGCGGGTGGCCGGCGCAGTCGTGGCCGTCGCGGGCCACCGTGAAGGTCACCTCGTCCCCGCCGGTCCCGCCGCGCTGCTCGCAGACCTTCTCACCGGACCGCCAGGAGGCGGCCCGCGCGCCGGTGCCCTGGAGGTGGACGGCGTAGCGCAGGTGCCCGGCCTCGGCGGCGGCCACGGCGGTGCCGATGCCGGAGCCGGTGTAGTCGCGCAGCGTCGCGGACGGCGTCGGAGTCGGAGTCGGAGTCGGCGTGGGTGTAGGGGTGGGTGTCGGTGTCGGCGGTTCCGTGCTCGGGGCCGGGGCCGGGGCCACCGCCGCCGGGGTGGACGGCGCCGCCTTCGGCGTCCCCGGGGCGCCGTCGTCGCAGCCGGCCAGGGCCAGCGCGCCGGCCGCGAGCAGCGCGGCCGTGCCGGCGAACCGGCGTATTCGTACGAGTCGCATGGAACCCACCCCTCACCGACCGCCCCGCGCGGCACCCGGGACGGCATCACTGACATGCACCGCACATCTTCACGGTCTTCACATCCTTCTCACAACCCGTCGGGCGGCGGAATCCCGACCGGCCCGCCACCGCGTACGTTTGAGCGTTCGAAGGCCGGGCTAGGTTGAGGACCATGGCTTCAACGCACGGTGCCGAGGTGCTGGTCGCCTCCAATCGCGGTCCGGTTTCGTACGAGCGGGCCGAGGACGGCTCGCTGCACGCGAAACGCGGCGGCGGCGGACTGGTCTCCGGACTGTCCGCGATCGGCCCGGACGCGGGCGCGGTATGGGTGTGCGCCGCGCTCGGCGAGACCGACCGGGAGGCCGTGCGCCGCTTCGAGGGCGGCCGCAGGCTGCCGGCCGAGGACACCGGCGGGCAGCGGGTCCGGATGCTCGACATCGCCCCGGACGTCTTCTCCGACGCCTACAACGGCATCGCCAACTCGGTGCTCTGGTTCGTCCACCACATGCTCTACCAGACCCCGCTGGAGCCCGTCTTCGACGCGGAGTTCCGGCGCCGCTGGGCCTCGTACGAGAGCTACAACCGGTCCTTCGCCGAGGCGCTGGCCGAGGAGGCCGCCGAGGGCGCGGCCGTGGTGGTGCAGGACTACCACCTGACCCTGGTCCCCGGGATGCTGCGCGATTTCCGGCCCGATGTGCGCATCGGGCACTTCTCGCACACGCCGTGGGCGCCGGTGGACTACTTCCGGATGCTGCCCGACGACATCGCCGAGCAGGTGCTGCGCGGCATGCTGGGCGCGGACCGGCTGGGCTTCCTCACCCAGCGCTGGGCGGACGCCTTCACCGGCTGCTGCGAGGCGCTGGCCGGCGGGCTCGGCGGCACCCGGATCGGGGTGCACGGGCTGGGCGCGGACGGGGAGTTCCTGCGGGAGCGCTCGCGCCGGGCCGACGTCAAGGAACGGATGGCCGCGCTGCGCGAGGAGATCGGCGCGGCGCCGGACGGCGGGGCGCGCCGCACGATCGTACGGGTGGACCGTACCGAGCTGTCCAAGAACATCGTGCGCGGGCTGCTGGCGTACCGGCAGCTCCTGGAGGACCGCCCCGAGTGGCGCGAACGGGTCGTCCACGTCGCCTTCGCCTACCCCTCGCGGCAGGATCTCGCCGTCTACCGGGAGTACACGGCCGAGGTGCGGCGGCTGGCCGAGGAGATCAACGCGCGGTTCGGGACGCCCGGCTGGACGCCGGTCGTGCTGCACGTCAAGGACGACTTCGCACGGTCGCTGGCGGCGTACCGGATCGCGGACGTGGCCCTGGTCAACCCGATCCGCGACGGCATGAACCTGGTCGCCAAGGAGGTGCCGGTCGTCTCCGACGCGGGCTGCGCGCTGGTGCTGTCGCGGGAGGCGGGCGCGTACG
Organism: Streptomyces sp. NPDC047017; assembly: GCF_040644175.1. Classification (NCBI taxonomy): domain Bacteria; kingdom Bacillati; phylum Actinomycetota; class Actinomycetes; order Kitasatosporales; family Streptomycetaceae; genus Streptomyces; species Streptomyces sp. NPDC047017. The sequence continues at coordinate 383,962 of NZ_JBEYVW010000002.1, forward strand.
CGGAACTCGGCGAGGACGCGGTGCCGGTGAACCCGTTCGACGTGGTGGGGACGGCGGCGGCGCTGGACGAGGCGCTGCGCATGCCGGGGACCGAGCGGGCGGAGCGGTCCAAGCGGCTGGCCGCCGCCGCCACCGCGCTGCCGCCCGCCCAGTGGTTCCTCGACCAGCTGGGCGAGCTGAACGCCTGAGCGGCCGGGGCCGCCGGGACACGCCTGGGGCCGCCGGGGAGATCAGAGGGAGGTCAGAGGCGGGCGGCCAGGGCGCGCAGCAGGTCCACCACCCCGGCCGGGCCCGGCACCACCAGGTCCGCCCGGTCCGACAGCTCCGTCACCTCGGCGCTGCCGCTGCACACCAGGACGCCCGGTACGCCGTCGGAGCGGAGTTCGCCGACCGCGGTGAAGGCGGGCAGGTCGCCCAGGTCGTCGCCGGCGAAGAGGACGGAGCCGGCGCCGGCGCCGCGGACGTGGTCCAGCAGGGCGGCGCCCTTGTCCATGCCCGCGGGGCGCAGTTCGAGGACCATCCGGCCCGGCTCGACGATCAGCCCGTGCCGGACGGCCAGGCCGGTGAGCGGGTCGCGCAGGGCCTCGAAGGCGGCCTGCGGGTCCTCGGCGCGGCGGGTGTGCACCGCCAGGGAGCGGCCCTTCTCCTCGATCCAGGTGCCCTGCCAGGCGCCGATCCGGTCCAGGAAGCCCGGCAGTTCGGCGCGGACGGCGGCGACGCCGGGGTGCGGGGCGGGGGCGGTGACGGTGCCGGTGGCGGCGTCCCAGCGCTCGGCGCCGTAGTGGCCGAGGACGACCAGGTGTTCCAGTCCGGGGACGCCCGCGAAGCCGCCGTTGCGCACCGCGACCCCGGCGGGGCGGCCGGTGACCACCGCGACGGAGGCCACCTTCGGGGCGAGCGCGGCGAGCGCGGGCACCGCGTCCGGGTGCGCCCTGGCCTGGTCCGGGTCGGACACGATCGGGGCGAGCGTGCCGTCGAAGTCGAGCGCGATCACCGCGCGCTCCGGCCGTGCCAGCAGCGCGGCGAGCCCGTCCCGGCCGGCCGGTGTGGCGGGCGCCGGCAGGGCGGGGGCGGGGTTGGTCGAGTCCGTGTCGTGGCCCATACGCCGAACCTATCCACACCCGGGCCGTCGCACTCCTCGACGACGGGGACGGGCGTCGCCCTCCGGGCCGGGACCGCGCGCCGGCTCAGCGTTCGGCGCGGCGGGCGTCCCGCACCCGGCGCAGCCGGTTGACCGTGACCGGGTCGTGCGCGAGGGCCCGGGTGTCGTCGAGGAGGGCGTTGAGGAGCTGGTAGTAGCGGACGGGGGACAGCCCGAGTTCCTCGCGGATCGCGCGTTCCTTCAGGCCGGGGCCGGTGAAGCCGCGCCGCTCCAGGGCGAGGATGTCCCGCTCCCGGCGGCCGAGCCCCGGCCCCTCGCCCCGGCCCACCCTCCCGGCCTCCGCCTCGGCGCCTTCCGCCACGGCCCCGGTGCCCTCCGCCACGCCGTCGACGTCCTCCGCGTCCCCGGCCGCGCCTCCGGCACCCTCCGCGTCCCCGGCACCCTCCGCGTCCCCGGCAGGATCCTCCGCCACGCCCTCGGCGTCCTCCGCCTCCCCCGCCGCGCCCCCCGCGTCCCCGCTGCCCTGCACGTCCATACCCGGCACCGTAGCCCCCGCCGCCGACAACGGCGCGCCCGGGCGGCAGTCCGTCAGCCCGCGTTCTCCGCGGCCTCCGCCTGGGCCGCCGTGTTCTGCAGCTGGTCCAGGACCGCGGCGGGGTCGCCGGCGGGGCCGACCGTGCTGCCGATGCGCTTCTTGACGTCCGAGCTGACCCGGGCCCAGGAGGTCTTGCCGACCGGGTAGAGCTGGGCGAGCGGCAGTTCCTCCAGGAACGGCCACAGGTTCTTCTCCTGCCGGTCGTCGGCCATCGCGTCGGAGGCCGAGGTGGTGACGGGCAGCAGGTCGTACTCGCGGGAGAAGTCGAGGACGTTCTTCTCGCTGTAGACGTCGTCGAGGAAGGCGCCGACCTGGGACTTGTGGCCGCCCTTCTTGAAGGCCATCATCCAGTCGGTGACGCCCATGGTCGACTTGGGCGTGCCGTTCTTGCCCGGCACCGGCACCATGCCGAAGTCCACGCCCTTCTTCTGCGCCTGCTGCATCAGCGTGGGGTGGCCGTTGAGCATGCCCACATCGCCGTTGGCGAAGGCCGCGAAGGCGTCGGCGCGGTTCAGCCTGCCGGGCGCTACCGGGCCGGTCAGGCCCTTGCCGACGAGCTGGTCCTTGAGCCAAGTGAACGTTTCTGCATTCTGCGGCGAGTTGATCGTGTAGGTGCCGATGTCGTCGGTGTAGCCGGAGCCGCCGCTCAGCAGCCACTGCATGGTCTCCGCCTGCGCCTCCTCGGGGCCCAGCGGCAGCGCGTACGGGTACTTGACGCCCTTGGCCTTGAGCGCCGCGGCGTCGGAGGCCAGCTGGTCCCAGGTCTTGGGCGGGCTGATGTGGGCCTCGTCGAAGAGGCTCTTGTTGTAGAAGAGCACCCGGGTGGAGGCGGCGAACGGGATGCCGTACTGCTCGTGCCGCAGCTGCCCGGCCTCGGAGAGCTGGCCGAGGAAGTCGGCCTGCACGGGTATGGAGAGCAGGTCGTCGACCTTGTAGAGCAGGTTCTGGTCGGCGTAGTCGGCGTAGGCGCCGATCTGCGCCATGTCCGGCGGGTCGCCGGCGTCGACCATCTCCTTGACCTTGCGGTCGACGTCCGTCCAGGAGTAGACCTTGACGTCGATCTTCACGCCGGAGTGCCGGCCCTCGTAGGCGCGGGCCAGCCGGTCCCAGTACGCCTGCGAGCTGTTCGCCGCGGAGTCTCCGTAGTCGGCGGCGACCAGCTTGAGGGTCACCTCGGAGGAGCCGGTGCTCCCGCAGCCGCCGAGGACCGCCGTCATGCCCAGTGCGGACACCACCGCGATCATTCCTGTCCTACGCCGCTGCACCGTCTTCCCGCCCCTACTGTCTCGTGTTCACCATGCGGACACGATAGGTCTACACCACGTGAGTGGACTAGACCTCTTGCGGGTCAAAGGGTCACACTGTCACCTGTGAGACATGTCATCGCGCTCGATGTGGGCGGCACCGGGATGAAGGCCGCGCTGGTCGACGAGGAGGGCGGCCTGCTGCACCAGGCGCGCCGCCCCACCGGCCGCGAACGCGGACCCGACGCCGTCGTCGAGGGCATCCTCGGCTTCGCCGCCGAACTGCGCGCCGCCGGCCGGGAGCGGTTCGGCGAGCCGGCCGCCGCCGCGGGCGTCGCCGTCCCCGGCATCGTCGACGAGGAGCAGGGCGTCGCCGCCTACGCCGCCAACCTCGGCTGGCGCGACGTGCCCCTGCGCGACCTGCTCTCGGCCCGGCTCGGCCTCCCGGTCGCCCTCGGCCATGACGTGCGGGCCGGCGGCCTCGCCGAGGGCCGGATCGGCGCGGGCAGGGGCGCCGACCGCTACCTCTTCGTGCCGCTGGGCACCGGGATCGCGGGCGCCATCGGCATCGAGGGCCGGGTGGAGACGGGCGCGCACGGCTTCGCAGGCGAGATCGGGCATGTCGTCGTGCGGCCCGGCGGTGTCCTCTGCCCGTGCGGCCAGCGCGGCTGCCTGGAGCGGTTCGCGTCCGCCTCCGCGGTCAGCCAGGCGTGGGCGGCGGCCTGCGGGGACCCGGACGCGGACGCGGCGGACTGCGCCAAGGCCGTGGACTCCGGGGACCGGGCGGCCCGGGAGGTCTGGCAGGAGGCGGTGGACGCGCTCGCCGACGGGCTGGTCACCGCGCTCACCCTGCTGGACCCACGCACGCTGATCATCGGCGGCGGCCTTGCCGAGGCCGGGGAGACCCTCTTCGCACCGCTGCGGAAGGCCGTGGAGCAGCGGGTCACCTTCCAGAAGCTGCCGTCCATCGTGCCCGCCGCCCTCGGCGACACCGCCGGCTGCCTGGGCGCGGGCCTCCTCGCCTGGGACCTCCTCGGCGGCCCCTCTTCCCCTACGACTCCCCGGAGGTAGCCACCCCATGGCCCCCAGCAAGGTTCTCACCGGAGCCCGGGTGGTGCTGCCCACCGGGATCGCGGACGGCGCCGGCGTGGTCGTCGACGGCACCCGGATCGCCGAGACCGCCCCGCGCGGCGCCGAGACGGTCGACGCCGGCGGGCACTGGCTGGTCCCCGGCTTCGTCGACCTGCACAACCACGGCGGCGGCGGCGCCTCCTTCTCGGGTTCCGCCGAGGACGTGCTGACCGCCGTCCGCACCCACCGGGCGCACGGCACCACCACGCTGGTGGCCTCCACCGTCACCGACGAGACGGACCTCCTGGTCCGGCAGGCGGGGCTGCTGTCGGAGCTGGCCGAGCAGGGCGAGATCGCCGGCATCCACTTCGAGGGGCCGTTCATCTCCCCGTGCCGCAAGGGCGCCCACTCCGAGGCGCTGCTGCGCGACCCGGACCCGGCCGAGGTCCGCAAGCTGGTCGACGCGGCCCGCGGGCAGGCCAGGATGGTCACGCTCGCCACCGAGCTGCCCGGCGGCACCGACTCCGTACGGCTGCTCGCCGAGCACGGTGTGATCGCGGCGATCGGGCACACCGACGCGACGTACGAGCAGACGGTGGAGGCGATCGACGCCGGGGCCACCGTGGCCACCCATCTGTTCAACGCCATGCCGGTGCTCGGTCACCGCGCGCCCGGCCCGATCGCGGCCCTGCTGGAGGACGAGCGGGTCACGGTCGAGCTGATCAACGACGGCGTCCACCTGCACCGGGCCGCCCTGGAGCTGGCCTTCCACCGCGCGGGCGCGGCCCGGGTCGCCTTCATCACCGACGCCATGGACGCCGCCGGCCGCGGCGACGGCCGCTATCTGCTGGGCCCCCTGGAGGTCGAGGTCGCCGACGGCGTGGCCCGGCTGGTCGAGGGCGGTTCGATCGCGGGTTCGACGCTCACCCTGGACCGGGCCTTCCGGCGGGCGGTGACCGTCGACCGGCTGCCGGTCGAGGACGTGGTGGCCGCGCTGTCCGCCAACCCGGCCCGGCTGCTCGGCCTGGACGACCGGGTGGGCTCCCTGGAGCCCGGCAAGGACGCCGACCTGGTGCTGCTGGACGAGGACTTCGTCCTCAAGGGCGTGATGCGGCGCGGCGCCTGGGTGGTCGATCCGCACCTGGGCTGATCCGCCCCCGCCATCCGGACGCCGGGGGCGGTCGCGGGGGTGTGCGGCACACCGTCCGTTTGGCATGATCGAAGCCCCGGAGCAGGTCCGGGGCTTCGTCGTACGCGTGCCAGGCGCGCCTGTCCCGGGGGAGGCCGGACTCCGTGATCCTCACGGTCACGCTGAACACCGCTCTCGACATCACCTACCGGGTGCCGTCCCTGCGGCCCCACGCCTCCCACCGGGTGGCCGAGGTGAGCGAGCGGCCCGGCGGCAAGGGCGTCAACGTCGCCCGGGTGCTGGCGGCCCTCGGCCACGAGGTGACCGTCACCGGCCTCGCGGGCGGCGCCACCGGGCGCGAGGTGCACGAGCGGCTGCGGGAGCTGCCCGGTGTGGCGGAAGCGCTGGTCCCGGTGGCCGGCGCGACCCGGCGCACGGTGGCCGTCGTGGACGAGCACACCGGCGACACCACCCAGCTCAACGAGCCGGGCCCGCTGGTCACGGCCGCCGAGTGGGCCGCTTTCCAGGACGTCTACGAGGACCTGCTCGGCCGGGTGTCGGCCGTCGCCCTGTGCGGCAGCCTGCCGCCCGGCCTGCCGGTGGGGGCGTACGCCGTCCTGGTGCGCGCCGCGCGGGCCGCGCACGTCCCGGTGCTCCTGGACACCAGCGGCGAGGCGCTGCGGCGCGGGCTGGCGGCCCGGCCCGACATCATCAAGCCGAACGCGGACGAGCTGGCCGAGCTGACCGGCTCGCACGAGCCGCTGCGCGCCACCCAGGACGCCCGGCGGCGCGGCGCCCGCACGGTGATCGCCTCGCTGGGCGCCGAGGGACTCCTCGCGCACACCTCGGAGGGCATGTGGCGGGCCGTCCCGCCCGGCCGGGTCCAGGGCAATCCGACCGGCGCGGGCGACTCGGCGGTCGCCGGGCTGCTCTCCGGCCTGGTGGAGGACGTCCCCTGGCCGGACCGGCTGGCCCGCGCGGTGGCCCTGTCCGCGGCGACCGTGCTGGCCCCGGCGGCCGGCGAGTTCGACCGCGCGGCCTACGCGGAGCTGCTCGGCAAGGTCGCGGTGACGACGGAGGTCAGCGCGGCCTGACCGGGGTCAGTGGACCCAGCCCTTGACCAGCCACAGCTGGTCCAGGTTGGCGTCGCACTGGTTGCCCTGCTCGCACGAGACCTTGAGGGTGTTCGTGCCCTTGTTGAGCTGGATCCAGTTGTAGGTGCGCGTCCAGCCCTTCTGGTAGTCGCCCGCGGGGCCGTGCGCGAAGTTGCTGAGCTTGACCGGCGTGGTGGACGGCGTGCCGTTGACCGTCAGGGTGGCGGTGCCGTCCTTGCCGGGGACGCCGTAGCCGACGTACAGGGAGTACTTGCCGGCGTCGGGGATGCCGTTGACGGTCCAGGTGACCGAGGCGCCGGCGTTGTTGAAGTTGGTCACGTAGACGCCGCCGTCCGCCTGGGCGCCCTTGACGGAGGAGGCGGTGGTGGCGCCGCCGCCGAGCAGCAGCGCCTTGGCGTCGATCTTCGGGAGCCGGCCGTCGGGGGCCACGCTGCTGCTCGCGGACGGGCTCGACCGGGCGCTCTGGGGGGCGGTCGGCGTCACGCCGCCCGCCTTGTCGCCGCCCTTGTGGTCGGGCTTGTCGCCGATCATGGCCACGCCGATGCCGATCACGACCGCGGCCACCACGGCCACGGCACCGATCAGCAGGCCCTTGGTGTTGGGCCCCCGGCGGCCGCCGCCGCCCGCGCCCTGGCCGGCCTGCCGGGGCGGCTGCGCCCCGCCGGGCAGGGTCTCGGGGGCCGCGTAGTGCGCGTTCGGCCGGCCGTACGCGCCCTGCTGCGGGGCGGTGGGGGCCTGCTGCGGGACCTGGCCGTAGGCCGCCGTCTGCGCCTGGCCGTACTGACGCTGGCCGACGGCGCGGACCCGGTTGACCGAGCCGGGGTAGCCGTAGCCGCCGCCTCCGGAGGGCGGCTGGGCTCCGTTGGCCTGACCGTCGGCGTACAGATAGCCGAACGGGTCGTCGTCCTCGGGCGTGCTCGGGCCGTTGTCGCCGGGCGTCATCCCTTGGTACTCCTCAACAGGTGCGGGTCGGATGCGGTACGTCGTGAGATTGGACGAGCCTACCCGCTCCCGTGGGCCCGAACGGGGGGCTCACCCCGCACCTCGGCGCTGACCTGCGGATCAGCCGGCCCGGCGATGCTGTCTGGGACGAGATCGTTTCTCGACGTACATCCGCTCGTCGGCGGACTTGAGCACTTCGTCCGCCGTCATGCCGCAGTGCGCCCAGCCGATGCCGAAACTGGCGCCGACGCGCACGGCCCGGCCCTCGGCGCGGATCGGCTGGATGATCTCGTTGCGCAGCCGTACGGCCAGGTCCTGGGCGTCGGCACGGCCGAGGCCGTCGGCGAGGATCACGAACTCGTCGCCGCCGAGCCGGGCCACGGTGTCGCCGTCGCGCACGCCGTTGCTCAGCCGCCGGGCCACCTCGATGAGGACGGCGTCGCCCGCGTTGTGCCCGAACCGGTCGTTGATCGACTTGAAGCCGTCCAGGTCGCAGAAGAGCACCGCGAGCCCCTTGGCGCCGTCGTCGCGGCCGTCCTCGGGGGCGATGGTGTGCACATGGCGGTCGTAGGCGTCGTACGCCGGCGCGCCGGGGACGAAGTCGAAGCCGTGGTCACCGGCGTCGAAGCCGTGGTCGCCGGTGTCGAAGGCCGGGTGGCCGTAGGCCGCGTCCAGGGAGCCGAGTTCGCCGGGGACCGCGGGCTGGGCGCGCCGGCAGAGCCGGGCGGACAGCCGGGAGCGCAGCTCGGCGGAGTTCGGCAGGCCGGTGAGGGAGTCGTGCGAGGCGCGGTGGGCGAGGTGCAGCTCGCGGCGCTTGCGCTCCTCTATGTCCTCGACGTGGGTGAGCAGGAAGCGGGGGCCGTCGGCGGCGTCGGCGACGACGGAGTTGCGCAGGGACACCCAGACGTAGCTGCCGTCGCGGCGGCCCAGGCGCAGTTCGGCGCGGCCGCCCTCGGCGGAGGTGCGCAGCAGGGTGCCGATGTCCTCGGGGTGCACGAGGTCGGAGAAGGAGTAGCGGCGCATCGCGGAGGCGGGGCGGCCCAGCAGGCGGCACAGGGCGTCGTTGGTGCGCAGCAGCCGGCCGTGCTGGTCGCCGCCCATCTCGGCGATGGCCATGCCGGAGGGGGCGTACTCGAAGGCCTGGCGGAAGCTCTCCTCGCTGGCGCGCAGGGCCTGCTGCTCGCGCTCCAGGCGGACCAGGGCGCGCTGCATGTTGGCGCGCAGCCGGGCGTTGCTGATCGCGATGGCCGCCTGGAAGGCGTAGACCTGGAGGGCCTCACGGCCCCAGGCGCCGGGCCGGCGGCCGTTGCGGGGGCGGTCCACGGAGAGCACACCGAGCAGTTCGCCGGAGGGGCCGCCGGGCGCGCCGGGCACGTACATCGGGGCGAACAGCCGGTCGCAGGGGTGCCACTCGTCCTCGAAGCGGGGGGCGGGCCCGTCGGTGTACCACTGCGGGACGTCGTCGTCGTCGAGGACCCAGCCCTCGGTGTGGGGTATGAAGACCAGATCGCCCCAGTTCTCGCCCATGGTGAGCCGGCGCTCCCAGGACTCGCGGGAGCCCACCCGGCCGGTGATGAGGGCCTCGGCGGCGGGGTTGCCGGAGAAGGCGGCGACCACGAGGTCGCCGTCGGGGCGGACGAGGTTGACGCAGGCCAGTTCGTAGCCGAGGCCGGTGACGACGCCGTCGGCGACGGTCTGGAGCGTGTCCGCCAGGCTCCGCGCGGTGTTCATGTCCGCCATGACCTGGTGCAGCTGGCGCAGGGTCGCAAGACGGACGTACGGTTCCGACTCGGTCTCCATGCTCGCCCTCCCCCCGAGACCTCGCAGCGCATCAAAGGGTGCTCTTCGGCGTTTCGTTCCGTGCGGTCCCCGCCACTGAATCACAGCGCGAAGCCCACTCGGTACACAGGGTCAACAATTCATGTCCCTTGTGACTCAAGTCACATCAGAACATGAGCAATTGTGTAGAGTTTCTGCTTTTTTCCGTCACGTTGGCCGCACGGAAACCTTGCGGATGTGCGGACATGATGCACGAACCGGCCGCCGGGCGGAGCGGAATCACAGGTTCGGGCGGTGGCCGCCGGCACGGGGTGGGTCCGAGGTCCTAGGCCCCGGTTCGGGCCAGGGGCCGATGCGCGGGCGGCGGGTCCGTGACTAGCGTTGACGTGTGCTGAACACTTCCGCCGTGCCGTCCTCCCCCGCTGCCGCCGCCCCCTGCGGGCATGCTGAGGGGGTGACCGACGAGGAGTTCCGTGCCGCGATGTCCCGGCTGGCCGCGGGCGTGGTCCTGGTGACCGCCCAGGAGCCGCCGCTCGACCCCGACGACCCGGCGGCGCCGGCCGGCGAGGACGTGGGCATGACCGCGACGGCCTTCCTGTCGGTCTCCCTGGACCCGCCGCTCGCCCTGGTCAGCCTGCGCGAGGGCTCCCGCATGGACGACCTGCTCGCCGAGCAGCCGCTGTGGGCGGTGTCCGTGCTGGCCGAGAGCCAGCGCCAGATCGCCGGCCGGTTCGCCATGAAGGGCCGCATCAGCGACCGGCTGCTCTTCGCGGACCTCCCCTGCGCGCGCGGCGAGATCTCCGGCGCCCCGCTGGTCTCCGGCGCCCTGGCCACCCTGGAGCTGCGCACCGAGCAGCGGGTGACGGCGGGCGACCACACCCTGGTCGTCGGCCGCGTCCTGTCGGCACGGCTGCCGGGCGCGGACGGCGGCCCGCTGCTGTACTTCCAGGGGCGGTACCGGCACCTGGGGTGAGGCGGAATCCGGTGGCGGCGCACCGGCCGGCCGCTCTACGGTGCGCGGGTGACCTCCAGTGACACGGCCCCCGGCGCCGCCGCCCCCGCCCCCGCCCCCGCTCACACGTCCCGGCCGCGTCTCGAAGAGATCACCCCGGACAACCTCGACGCCGCGCTCGGCGTCCGCGTCCGCCCCGACCAGGAGCACGCGGTCGCGCCGGTCGTGAAGTCCCTCGCCGAGGCGTACGCGTATCCGGGCATCGCCTGGCCGCGGCTGATCACCGACGGCGGGCGTCCGGTGGGCTTCCTCATGGCCTTCCTCGGCATCGACTGGCACCAGGACGGCAGCGCGATCCGCTCGGGCCTGTGGCGGCTGAACATCGCGGCCGGCGAACAGGGGCGCGGCTACGGCCGGTTCGCCGTCGCACAGGTCGCCGCGGAGATCCGCCGCCGCGGCGGCACGCAGCTGCACGTGACCTGGCACCCGGGCCCGGACGGCCCGGAGGGCTTCTACCTCGGCCTCGGCTTCCGCCCGAACGGCGAGCGCAGCGGGGGCCAGACGGTGGGCGTGCTGGACCTCACGGACGACGCGGCGGGGTGAGGGCGGCCGGGGGGGAGCGCCGGGCCCGGTCTCCGGGCCGGCCGCCGTCCTGCGCGCGCTCGCTGTTCTACGCCCGGAGGGCGGCCTACGTCCGTACGCCCGCCTACGCCCGGAGGGCGGCCTACGTCCGTACGCCCGCCTACGTCCGTACGCCGGCCTACGTCCGTTCGCCGTCCTGCGTCCGTACGCCGCCCTACGACCAGTCGCGGCCCGAGCGGCCCCGCTTGGTGTCCGAGCGCTGCTTCTTCTGCCGCAGCCGCCGCTCGTTGATGCCGCGCGGGATCCGGGTGGGCCTGCGGGGCTTGGGCGGGGGCGCGGTCGCCTCGGCGAGCAGGGCGGTCAGGCGTACGGCGGCGGCCTCGCGGTTGCGCCACTGGGAGCGGTGCTCGGAGGCGCGGACCACGACCACCCCGTCGACGAGCCGGCCGGCCAGCCGCCGCAGCGCGCGCTCCTTCCACACCTCGGGCAGGGACTCGGTGTGCGCCAGGTCGAAGCGCAGCTCGACCTGCGAGTCGCTCGTGTTGACGTGCTGTCCGCCGGGCCCCGAGGACCGCGAGAAGCGCCAGGCCAGCTCGGCTTCGGGGAGCGCGACGGAACCGCGGATGACATGGGGACCGGACATGCCGTCCATGTTCCCGCCCGGGACCGGCCCACGTCACCGGGTTTTCTCACCGGGTCTTCGCTCCCGGCAGCGGCGCGCCCGGACCCGGCGGCGGCAGGTCCGGGGCCGTTCGAGCCCGGTTTGGCAAAAAAGGTAAAGCCGTCAGGAACCATGGGGACCCCTCTCGGCGTTCTTGGAGGTGGCGGTAGCTTCGTCCGTACACGCAACGAGGGAAGGGACTCCCAACAATGGCTGTAAGCCTGTCCAAGGGCGGCAACGTCTCGCTCACCAAGGAAGCCCCGGGCCTGACCGCCGTCACCGTGGGCCTCGGCTGGGACGTCCGCACCACCACCGGCACGGACTTCGACCTGGACGCCTCGGCGATCGCGGTCAACACCCAGGGCAAGGTGTACTCCGACGCCCACTTCGTGTTCTTCAACAACAAGCAGACCCCGGACAGCTCCATCGTCCACACCGGCGACAACCTCACGGGTGAGGGCGCCGGCGACGACGAGGCGATCAACGTCAACCTGGCCGGGCTCCCGGCCGACGTCGACAAGGTCGTCTTCCCGGTCTCCATCTACGACGCGGAGAACCGCGGCCAGAACTTCGGCCAGGTCCGCAACGCCTACATCCGCATCGTCAACCAGGCCGGCGGCGCCGAGATCGCCCGCTACGACCTGTCGGAGGACGCCGCCACCGAGACCGCCATGGTCTTCGGCGAGCTGTACCGCAACGGCGCGGAGTGGAAGTTCCGCGCGGTCGGCCAGGGCTACGCCTCGGGCCTGGTGGGCATCGCCCAGGACTTCGGTGTGAACGTCTGAGGACGGTCGCGCCAGAACTTCCGTGCCGGCCCCGGTCCCGCGTCCGCGTGGGGCCGGGGCCGGCACGTTGCCAGGTGGCGGCCCTCGTCGAGGACCGGGCGCCGCGCCGGCCGTGCGTGGCGCCGCGCAGCGGGCTGTGAGACGCCGGCGGCCGCCGGTCAGGGACGCGCCGGCTTGCCGTTCCCGTACAGCCAGACCCGCCAGATGCCGCTGAAGTCCTTGCCGGGGGCCCGCTTCTCGACGTACGACGTGAAGTCGGCGGTGGAGGCGTTGCCGTGCCGGTGGGCGGCGGCCCAGCCCTGGACGATGTCGTAGAAGGCGTCGTCGCCGACCGTCCGGCGGATCTTGTGCAGGACCATCGCGCCGCGGTCGTACACCGGCGCCTCCGAGATGTGGGCGGCGCTGCTGGGCCGGCCCGGCGGGAAGTCCCAGATGTCGGTGCCGTTGTCGCCCTCGCCGCGGTAGACGGTCTCGAAGGTCTGCTGTGCGCTCCGGCCGCCGTGGTCCTCGGCCCACAGCCACTCCGCGTAGGTCGCGAAGCTCTCGCTGAGCCACATGTCCCGCCAGCTCCTGGGGGTGACGGAGTCGCCGTACCACTGGTGGGCGAGTTCGTGGACGAGGGTGGTGGTGTCGGGGGCGGCGGGGAAGGAGGGCCGGTTCTGGGTCTCCAGGGCGTAGCCGACGCCGTCGACGCGGTCGACCACGGCGCCGGTGGAGGAGAAGGGGTACGGGCCGAAGTTGTCCTGCGCCCACTCCATGATCTCGGGGATCTTCGCGAGCACGGGGGCGCTCGCCGCGGCCAGGGAGGGATCGACGGCGACGTAGACCGGCAGGCCGTCGTCGAGGGTGGAGGTCTCCACCTCGAAGTCGCCGATCGCGACCGTGGCGAGGTAGGTCGCCATCGGCTCGCCGACGTGCCAACGGGCCGTCCGGCGGCCCCCGGTGACCGTGTCGCTCTTCAGCTCGCCGTTGGAGACGGCCCGCAGCGCGGCGGGCACGGTGACGGCGATGTCGTACGTGGCCTTGTCCGAGGGGTGGTCGTTGCCCGGGAACCACGCCATCGAGCCGACCGGCTCCCCGAGGGCCAGCGCGCCGTCGCCGGTGGGCAGCCAGCCCTCCTTCGCGCCGTCGGCGTCGGTGACGGTCCGCGGGGTGCCCGAGTAGCGGACGGTCGCGCTGAACGTCTCGCCCTCGTCCAGGTCGTCGTGCGGCCGGACGGTCAGCTCCTGGCCGGCCCGGCTGAACCGGGCGTCCTTGCCCTCGACGCTCACCGCCCGGACCTCCAGGCCCGACAGGTCGAGGTCGAAGGCGGACAGGTCCTGGGTGGCGCGGGCCTGGATCACCGCGGTGCCGGTGAGCCGGCGGTGGGCCGGGTCGTAGTCCAGGGCGAGGTCGTAATGGGTGACGTCGTAACCGCCGTTGCCCGCCTTGGGGAAGTACGGGTCGTGCAGGCCGGAGCCGCCCGGGGTGCCGCGCACCCCGCTGTCGCAGGCGGCCAGGGGCAGGACGAGCAGCAGCGACACGGCGGCGGCCCGGGCAACCCGTGCGGCCCGGGCAACGCGTGCGGCCCGGACGGCCGGTGCGGTTCGGTACACGGTGCGATCCTATGCGGCGGCCATGACACCATCGCGTACGTGCTCGACATCGGCTACGCCCTCTCCAACCGCTTCCCCGACCCGCCGCAGACGGACTACCGCCGCGCGGACGTCCACGCGCTGCGCCACGACCTGTTCTGCGGGGACGTGTATCTGGCCGACACCGAGTCGGACCGGGAAGTGGCCACGTCCTGGGGCTGGGTGCCGGTGCTGGACTTCGCGTGGGCGCTGTGCGACATCGTGGAGCGGCTGGACCGGGACCCGGCCGGCTCCCGGGCGTCGCGCCCCCAGCGGGCCGAGCTGGACTTCACCGAGTCCACCGACCGGATGCTCTTCGAGCGCCGCTTCGGCTGGGTGGACATCGAGGCCGACTGGATGCCGGCCGAGGAGGCCCCGCTGCCCTTCTCCCACGCCGCGCTGCGCCGGGAGGCCCGGGACTTCCTGCACGACCTGATCGCCGACCTGTGCGACCTGCACGAGGACCTCGCGGAGAACCCGGCCGTCTGGACCCTCCAGGCCCGCTTCCCCCGGCTGCCCTGACCCGGCCGTCAGTCCTCCACCCTGAGCCCCAGCTCCGCCGCCAGCACGGGGGCCAGGTCGAGCAGTTGGCCGGTGCTGATCACCGCGCCCGCCAGCCGGTCCACGCCGCGCGCGATCTCCAGCGAGGCGGCGCCGCGCAGGTCCACGTCGGTGAGCGCCGCGCCGCCGAGGTCCACGCCCTTGAGCACGCAGTCCACGAACTCGACCCGCTCCAGGCGGGCCCCGGCGAAGTCCGGCTCGACCAGGACGCAGCCCTCGAAGACCACGTCCCGCAGCTTCGCGTCGCGCAGGTTCAGATAGTCGATCTTGCCGCCTCGGACCCACACCCGCTCCAGGACCGCCCCGTGCAGCCGCGTCCCGCCGAGCCGGGCGTCGACCAGCTCGACATCGCGCAGGGTCGCCTCGGCCAGCTCGGTGCCCACCCCCCGTACGCCGGTGAGGACCGAGTCGAGCAGGCGGGCGCGGCGCAGCGAGGTCTCGTCCAGGGCGCAGCCGCGCAGCGCGCAGTCCATGAACCGGGCGCCCGCGCCGTCCTGCCCGGCCAGGTCGCTGTGCGCGAACTCCAGCCCGTCGTAGTCCCCGTCGGGCTCCAGGCCCCCGCCGTCGTACGCCTCCAGCGCGGGCAGCCGCAGCTCGGGCCGTCGCGCCGCCTTCACCCCGGCCGCTCTCCTCACCATGTCCCCGCTCTCCTCACCATGTCCCCATCCTGCACCCCGCCACTGACAGCGGGCCGGGGGAGGCGGCCGGACCGCGACCGGACCGCGCCCGGACTGCGGATGCGGTATGTGCCGATTCATGATGTTCTGACGGGATGAGTGTCACCCGAAAAGGTGAATCCTCGCTCCTGCGCCACCGACACGGCCACCGTCCGCGTCACGCCCGGCCCGCCGCCGAGTCGCACCGCTGGTGGGGGCTGGTGGTGATCGCGATCGCCCAGCTGATGGTCGTGCTGGACGCGACCATCGTGAACATCGCGCTCCCCTCGGCGCAGCGCGCCCTGCACATGTCGGACGCGAACCGCCAGTGGGTCATCACCGCCTACACCCTGGCCTTCGGCGGCCTGCTCCTGCTGGGCGGCCGGATCGCCGACCTGGCGGGGCGCAAGCGGACCTTCGTGACCGGCCTGACCGGCTTCGCCGCGGCCTCCGCGTTCGGCGGCGCGGCCACCTCCTCCGGGATGCTCTTCGGCGCCCGGGCGCTGCAAGGCGCGTTCGCCGCCGTCCTCGCCCCGTCCGCGCTGTCCCTGCTGACCACGACCTTCACCGACCCGCGTGAGCGCGGCAAGGCGTTCGGCATCTACGGCGCGCTGGCGGGCAGCGGCTCGGCGATCGGCTTCCTCGTCGGCGGCCTGCTGACCGAGTACCTGAACTGGCGCTGGTGCCTTTACGTGAACGTGCCCATCGCGGTCGTCGCCGTGCTCGGCGCGTTCGCGCTGCTGCACGACCGGCCGGGCACGGCGGGCGCCCGCCTGGACGTGCCGGGCGCGGTGCTGGGCTGCGGCGGCCTGGTCGCCCTGGTCTACGGGTTCAGCGAGGCCCAGCCGCGCGGCTGGACGGATGCGCTGGTGCTCGGCCTGTTCGCGGGCGGCGTGGTGCTGCTCGGGGCGTTCGTGTGGTGGCAGGGCCGGGCGCCGGTGCCGCTGCTGCCGCTGCGGGTGCTGCGCGACCGCGACCGGTCCGGCTGCTTCCTGACCATGCTGCTGGCCGTGATCGGCATGTTCGGGCTGTTCCTGTTCATGACCTACTACCTCCAGGAGATCCTCGGCTACTCGCCGCTGCGCACCGGACTGGCGTTCCTGCCGCTGACCGCCGCGATCGTCGTCGGCTCCACCCAGGTCTCGGCCCGGCTGCTGCACCACGCGGCACCGCGCGCCCTCATGGTCCCCGGGATGCTCCTCGCGGCCGCCGGACTGCTGCTGCTGACCCGGCTGACGGTCACCTCCCGGTACACCACCGAGGTGCTGCCCGCGCTGCTGCTGATGGGCCTGGGCATGGGGCTGACCTTCATGCCGGTGTTCGCCACGGCCACCGCGGGCGTCGCCCCGCAGGACTCCGGGGTGACCTCCGCGACCGTGAACACCGCGCAGCAGGTCGGCGGTTCGATCGGCACCGCGCTGCTCAACACGGTCGCCACCACCAGCAGCGCCGCGTACATCACCGCGCACCTGCGCGGCCCGGCCGACCGGGCCCGGGTGGTGCCCGAGGGGATCGTGCACGGGTACACGGTGGCCATCTGGTGGGCGGCGGCCGTGATGCTGCTCGCCGGGCTGGTCGCGGGCTTCATGGTGACCGCGCGGGCCCCCAAGCACAGCACCCCGGCCGGGACGGCGGTGCCCGAGACGGTGGTGTGAGCCCGGCGGCGGTGCCCGAGACGGGTGGTGTGAGCCCGCGGGGCGGGGCAGACGTACCAGAGCCCGCGAGGGGCAGGGAGGGTCCCGAGTTCGCACCCGGGGCCCTCCTCCTGCGGCGGCCGTCAGTGCCGGCCGGCCACCCGGTCGGCGAGGAGGGCCAGCCGGGAGGAGCGGGCGCCGTGGCCGGCCTGTTCGCGCCGGTCGGCCTCGCGGTAGGTGGCGTACATGCCCTGCACGCCCAGCCAGCGCAGCGGTTCCGGTTCCCACTTGCGGACCTTGTGGCCGACCCAGGGCAGCCCGGTGAGCGGGGTCGCGCCCCCCTGCCCGGAGTCGAGCCGCACCAGATCGGCCAGGGTGCGGGCGGCGAGGTTGGCGGTGGCGACGCCCGAGCCGACGTAGCCGCCGGCCCAGCCCAGGCCGCTGGTGCGGTCCAGGGTGACGGTCGCGCACCAGTCGCGCGGCACGCCGAGCACCCCGGACCAGGCGTGCTCGATCCGCACCCCGGCCAGGGCGGGGAAGAAGGCGACGAGGATGTCGCGCAGCGCCCGCACGGCCTCCCGCCGGGTGCGGCCGTCGTTGTCGGTGCGCGAGCCGAAGCGGTACGGCACCCCGCGCCCGCCGAGCGCGATCCGATCGTCGGCGGTGCGCTGGGCGTACATGTAGGCGTGCGCCATGTCGCCCAGCGTCTCGCGCCCGTCCCAGCCGAGCGCCGCCCACTGCGCGCCGGTCAGCGGCTCGGTGGCGATCATCGAGGAGTTCATCGGCAGCCAGGTGCGCCGCTGGCCCTTGAGGGAGGCGGTGAAGCCCTCCGTGCAGCGCAGCACGTAGGGGGCGCGGACGGTGCCGTAAGGGGTGACCGCGTGACCCGGGCGGATCTCGGTGACCGGGGTGGCCTCGTGCAGCGTGACGCCCAGCGCCTCGACGGCCGCCGCCAGGCCCTTGACCAGTTTGGCCGGGTTCAGCCGGGCGCCGTGCGGGGTCCAGGTGGAACCCACCGCGTCCGCGACCCGGACCCGGCCGGCCGTCTCCCGGGCGCCGTACAGCTCGCGGTCCTGCTCGCCGTATGCCAGCTCGTGCGCGTGGAACTCCCGCAGCCGGGCCAGTTGCGCCGGGGTGCGGGCCACCTCCAGCACCCCGCCCTTGTGCACGTCGGCGTCGATGCCCTCCTCGGCGGCGACGCGGATCACCTCGTCCACGGTGTCGTTCATGGCCCGCTGGAGCCGGACGGCGGCCTCGTGGCCGTGCAGCCGCGCGTACCGGTCGCGGCCGGCGACGCCGTTGTAGAGCCAGCCGCCGTTGCGGCCGGAGGCGCCGTAGCCGCAGAACTTCTGCTCCAGGACGGTGATCCGCAAGAAGGGCGCGGCCTTCTTCAGGTAGTACGCGGTCCACAGGCCGGTGTACCCGCCGCCGACGATCACCACGTCGGCGCTCGCGTCCCCGGTCAGCGGCTCCCGCGCCGCGGGCAGGCCGTCACCGGCGAACCAGAAGGAGATGCCGCCGTTCACGAAGCCGCCCCCGGCGGCGTTTGCCGAGCTGCTCATGGCCGGACGCTAACGCCTGGAGGGGGCCGGTGTCTCCTTCGGATTCCGTGCTTTTTCCGGGCCCCTGACCAGCGGATAGCACGCCAGGCCGATCAGTACGGCGGTGAAATGCCCGAGATCGGTGAAGGTGCGCCCGGTCAGCAGCGGCATCCCGAAGAAGACCAGCACGGCGGCCGGGTACAGGTACCGCCAGGGCCGCGGCAGCCGGTAGGTGAGCACCCCGACGACTCCGGCCAGCGCGTAACTGACGCCCACGTCGAGGCTGTTGACGGCGGAAGCGGGCGCCACCCGGCTCTCGATCGCCCACAGCAGCGCGCCCTCGCTGATCAGCGTGGCCAGCACGTGCGCGGCCACGCACACCGCCAGCCAGCGCAGGGTGCCCAGCCAGCGCTCGGCCTGCGCGTGGAAGACCGTGTAGAGCACCGCGTACGGCAGCCAGCGGCCGCCCGGGATCCACATGGCGCTGGCGACCAGTACCCGCAGCGGGCTGTCCGACAGCTCGTGGATGTTGGTGGAGCGCTGGCGCAGGAAGTCCGCCTCGAACGCCGGTGACATGTGGTGCAGGGCGACGGTGGTGACGAACAGGATCAGCAGCCACACGTACGTGCCCGGGGCGCCGCGCACGTACGCCACCACCGCCCGAAGCCCGCGCCGAAGTCGGATGACCGCGTCCACAGGCGCCAGTATGGTCGGCGGAGTGATCGAGGTGCCCGCCGAGCCGGCCGCGTCCCAGGCGAAATTCAGCGGTGCGGCGGGCCGGGCGTTCGTCGCGGAGCCGCCCGCGCGGGCGGCGCGCTTACTGCGCCGGTGGGGCCTGCGTCCGGACGGCCCGCCGAGGTACGGCGGGGTGCGCGCTGGTCCTGCCGGTGGTGCGGGCCGGCCGCGACCGGGCCGTGCTCAAGCTCCAGCCCCGGGACGAGGAGAGCGCGGGTGAGCCGGTCGCGCTCGGCGCCTGGGACGGCGACGGGGCCGTACGGCTGCCGGCGTACGACGAACCCACCTGCACTCTGCCGCTGGAGCGCCTTGACGCGTCCCGGACGCTGTCGGACCTGCCGGACGCCCGCGCGGCCGTCGGGGTCGTCGGTGACCTGCTCGCCCGGCTCACCGCCCGGCCCGCCCCGCCGGGCACCCGGCGGCTGGAGGGCATCGCCCGGGCGATGCCGGAGCAGGTGCCGGACGCCCTGGCCCACGTCCCGGACCCCGCCGACCGGCGGCTGCTCGCCGACTGCGCGGCCGCCGTGCGCGAGGTGGCCGACGCCCCCGGCGACCGGCTGCCGCACTGGGACCTGCATTACGGCACGTCCTGGGCGCCGACCGCGCGCCCTGGCTCGCCATCGACCCGAGACCGCTGGCCGGCGACCCCGGTTTCGAGCTGTTGCCCGCGCTCGGCAACCGCTACGACCCCGCCGAGATCCGCTGGCGCCTGGACGCGCTGACCGCGCGGCTCGGCCTGGACCGGGAGCGGGCCCGCGCCTGGACGCTCGGGCGGGTGCCGCGGAACCGCCTGTGGGAGATCGAGGACGGCCGGCCCCTGGAGGCCGGGCGACTGGAGATCGGCCGGGCGCTGCGCCGCTGAAACGGCGCCGCCCGCGTGACACGCCGCCGGACGGCCCATCCGGCAGTCCAACGGGTCATCAGGTCATAGCGTACAGAATATGACGAAACGCCACATCTCTCTGCTGGTCGGCGTCAGCGCCGCAGCGCTCGTCGGCTCCGGCGTCGCCGCCGCGGCACCCGCCTCCTTCGCGCGCACGCTCCTGGTGCACCCGGGCGAATCGATCCAGAAGGCGGTGGACTCCGCCCGGCCCGGCGACACCGTGCTGGTGCTGTCCGGCACCTACCGCCAGAGCGTCAGGATCACCACGCCCGGCCTGACCCTGCGGGGCATGGGCCGCTCCACCGTCCTCGAACCGGCCGCGAAGGCCACCGGCGACTGCGGCAAGCGGGGCAACGGCATCTGCGTGGCGGGCACCAAGAGCAAGCGCCTCATGGGGGTCACCGTCTCCCGGCTGCGGCTCACCGGCTACCCCCGGGCCGGACTGGTCGCCGTCGGCGCCGACGGGCTGACCGTGCGGCACGTGACGTCCGAGAAGAACACCGTGTGGGGCTTCGCCGAGGAGCGCTCCGAGCACAGCACGTACGAGGGCGACACCGCCCGCGACAACGGCGACGCCGGTCTCTTCCTGGCCAACACGATCACCGCCGAGCAGGGCGCCGCCGACAGCAAGGAGACGCTGATCTCCCACAACCTGCTGGTGGGCAACCGGATCGGCGTCACCGTGCGCCGGCTGCGCGACCTCACGGTGGCCGCCAACGAGATCACCGGCAACTGCGCGGGCGTGTTCGTCGTCGGCGACGAGAACAAGCCCAAGGCCGGCGCGGTCACCGTGCGCGACAACCGGGTCGTGCAGAACAACAAGTACTGCGCGAAGACCGAGCGGCTGCCCTTCCTGCAAGGCTCCGGCATCGTGCTGACCGGCGCCGAGAAGAGCGAGATCACCGACAACACGGTCGCCCAGAACTCGGGCACCTCCCCGCTGTCCGGCGGCATCGTGCTCTACAAGAGCTTCGTCGGCGCCACCAGCGACAACAACCTGATCAGCGGCAACGCGCTGGAGGGCAACGCCCCCGCCGACCTGGTCGACCAGGAGAGCGCCCAGCGCGGCAACACCTTCCGCGACAACTCCTGCGCGGCCTCCAGGCCCGCGGGACTGTGCTGAACCACCCGGCGATCCGTCGAACCCCAAGGAAGGAAGGCGGCACATGACGACCGCTCAGACCGCCCCACCGCCGTCCATGCGGCTGCGGGAGCTCGTGTTCGGGGCGGCGTGCGCCGCCGCCCTGCGCGCGGCGGCCCGCCTCGGCGTGGCCGACGCGCTCGGCGACTCCCCCATGAACGCGGAGGACCTCGCCGCCGCGGTGAAGACCGAACCGAAGCCGCTGCGCCGCCTGCTGCGGGCGCTGGCCTGCTACGGCGTCTTCGAGGAGCGCCCCGACGGCGCCTTCGCGCACACCGAGATGTCCCGGCTGCTGCGCGAGGACGACCCGAACAGCCTGCGCAACATCTCCCTGTGGTGCACCGAGCCGTGGACCTGGGACGCCTGGCCCAAGCTGGACGAGGCGGTGCGCACCGGCCGCAACGTCGTCGAGGACCTGTACGGCAAGGAGTTCTTCGTCTACCTCAACGAGGACGCCCCCGAGTCGGCGGACGTCTTCAACCGGGCCATGACGACCTCCAGCCGGCAGTCCGCGCGGGACGTGGCCGAACTCCTCGACCTGTCCGGGGCCGACTCGGTCGCCGACATCGGCGGCGGCCAGGGCCATGTGGTGGCCAGCCTGCTGGAGAAATACCCCCGGATGCACGGCACCCTGCTGGACCTGCCGCGCGTGGTGGACAACGCCGACCCGCGGCTGCGGCCGGGCGGCGCGCTCGCCGACCGGGTGAGCATCGTGCCCGGCGACTGCCGCGAGGCCGTCCCGGTCCGGGCCGACGTCTACATCATCAAGAACATCCTGGAGTGGGACGACGACTCCACCGCCCGCTGCCTGCGCAACGTCATGGAGGCCGGCGGCCCCAAGGCGCGGGTCGTGGTCATCGAGAACCTCGTCGACGACTCCCCCTCCATGCGGTTCAGCACCGCGATGGACCTGCTGCTGCTGCTCAACGTCGGCGGCGCCAAGCACACCACCCGGTCCATGGTGAGCCGCCTTGAGGCGGCCGGCCTGGTCATCGACGACATCAGCCCGGTCAACCCCTACCTGCACGCCTTCGACTGCACCGTCCCCGCCTGACCGGCCGCGCCCCCGCGCGCGACGACGGCCGCCGGACCCGCGAGTCGCGGGTCCGGCGGCCGTTGTCCGTCCGGCGGCGGCCTCAGCCGCGGCCGTCGCGCTCCCAGAGGTAGAAGCGCCGCGCCATCGCGTCCTTCGGCGAGCGCCACGTCTCGGGGTCGTAGGCGCTGACGTACGCCGTCAGCCGCTCGCTGATGTCCCGGAACTCGGGGTGCCGGGCCACCTCGGCGATGGCCGGGCCCGGGTCCCGGTCGGCCTCCACGAGGTGCATGTACACATCGCCGAACTGGAAGAGGCTGCGCCGGGTGACGCCGACCAGGTGCGGCAGCTCACCGCGGTCCGACTCCTCGAAGATCTTGGCGATGTCCGGGGCCGAGCCCGGGGCCATCCGGGCCACGATCAGGGCCTGGTGCATGGGCCTTGTCCTTCCTTCGCCCGGCTCAGTCGGTGGTCAGGGCCGGCTCGGGCCGGCGCCCGGCCGCCGCGGCCTGCTCGACCTTGTCGCGGATCAGGGCCAGCTGGACCTTGGAGTTCTTGTTGATGTTGTCGGTCATCCAGTCGTCGTCGACCGGCGCGTCCGGCTTCATCGCGAAGTCCTGGGTCCACACCATCCGGGTGCCGCCGGGGACCTCCTCGTACCGCCAGTGGATGTCCATGTGGTCGAACGGCCCGGTCTCCACGCGGCGCGCCCTGACGGTGAGCGTGGCCCGGTCCGGCTCCCGCTCGGAGACCCAGCTCCACACGGTGCCGTTCTCGTCGGGGTGCATGGTCAGCCGGAAGGTGCACTTGGCGCCCTCCTGCCGAAGGATCTCGGCGGAGGCGTACTCGCTGAACAGCTG
This sequence comes from Streptomyces sp. NPDC047017, assembly GCF_040644175.1. NCBI lineage: Bacteria > Bacillati > Actinomycetota > Actinomycetes > Kitasatosporales > Streptomycetaceae > Streptomyces > Streptomyces sp. NPDC047017. Next base: position 406,576 of record NZ_JBEYVW010000002.1, read on the forward strand.
CGGCCACCTCTCCACGTCGTTGGTCATCTCCCACACCAGGTCCACCGGCGCGGCGATGGTGATCTCGTTCTGCGTGTGCCCTGCCATCTCAGGCTCCTGCCAGAAGGGTGCTGTTGACGAGGTCGAGGAACTTCCGGGGCGTCTTGCAGCGCTCCGCGTCGGCCGGCATCGGCATGCCGTGCCGGTTCTCCAGTTCGCCCACGATGCCGAGCAGGCCGAGCGAGTCGATGCCCAGCTCCTCGAAGCCAGCGTCGGCCCGGTCCGTCAGCTCCTGCGGGCTGACGGTGATACCGGCGGCCTTCTTCATGAGTTCGGACAGTTCTTCCACGGTGATGCGGTCACTCATGCCAGTTCCTCTCCTTGTTGCTCCCGGCGTGTTGCTCCCGGCGCCGCTAGGGGGCGTCGGCGGTGCCGTACCGCAGCACCAGCGCCGAGTTCGAGCCCATGAGCCCCCGGCTGAGGACCAGCGCCGTGCGCACCTGCGCGGCACGCGCGCTGCCGGTCACCAGATCGAGGTCATGGCAGATGTCGAAGACGTTGGGGGTGGGCGGGATCAGGCCGTGCTCCATCGCGAGCACCGCCGCCGCCGCGTCCAGCACCGGGGCCGCGCAGTACGCCCGGCCGGTACCGGTCTTGGGCGCGGTGACCGGCACCCGCCGCCCGTGCGCGCCGAGCACGTCGGCGATGGCCAGCGCCTCGGCCCGGTCCGCCGCCGGGACGCCGAGCGCGTCCGCGAAGACGACGTCGACCTCCTGCGGGGCGCAGCCGGCGTCGGCCAGGGCGGCGCGGATCGCCTCCGCCAGGCCCTGCCGGGACAGCTCCCACCGGGAGGCGCCGGTGAAGGTCGAGGCGTGCCCGGCCACGGTCGCCCGTACCGGCACGCCCCGCTCCCGGGCCGACTCGGCCGCCTCCACCACGAGCATCGCCCCGCCCTCGGCGGGCACGAACCCGCACGCCGACCCGGTGAACGGCCGGTACGCCCGCTCCGGGTCGCTCACCGGGCTCAGCTCGCCGTAGCCGAGCTGGCAGACCATCGAGTACGGGGCGAGCGGCGCCTCCGTGGAACCGGCCACGATCACGTCCGTACCGCGCCGCACCGCGCGTGCCGCGTGCGCGAGGGCGTCCAGGCCGCCCGCCTCGTCGGCGGCGACCACCGAGCACGGCCCCTTGAAGCCGCGCCGGATGGAGATCTGGCCGGTGCTGGCCGCGTAGAACCAGGCGATCGACTGCCACGGGCCGACGTACCGGCTGCCCTTGCCCCACAGCTTCTGCAGCTCTCGCTGGCCGAACTCGCCGCCGCCGGAGCCGGCCGCGGTGACCACGCCCGCCGAGAACGGCGCGCCGTCGGTGTCGGCCCGGCCCAGCCGGGCGTCCTCAAGGGCCGCGTCCGCCGCCGCCATCGCGAAGTGCGTGTACCGGTCGGTCTGCACGAGGTAGCGCTCCTCGACCGAGGCCGAGGGATCGAAGGACCGCACCTCGCCGGCCACCTTCAGCGGCAGCTGCTCGCAGCCCTCGCGGGTGACGCGGTCCAGGACGTTCACGCCCTCCTGGGTGGACTTCCAGAAGGTCTCGGTGCTGGTGCCGTTGGGCGCGACGACACCGATGCCGGTGACGACCGCCCCTCGCTTCGCGGGTGCGCTCATCGGGTCCTCTCCCTCTGCCGGGTCAGGATCACCGCGGACTGGAAGCCGCCGAACCCGCTGCCCACCGACAGCACGCTGTCCAGCTTCCGTTCACGGGCGAGGCGCGGGACGTAGTCCAGGTCGCACTCGGGGTCGGGGGTCGTGTAGTTCGCGGTCGGCGGGACCGCCTGGTGGGCCAGGGCCAGCACGCACGCCACCACCTCGATCGCCCCGATCGCGCCCAGCGAGTGACCCACCATCGACTTGATGGAACTCATCGGCGTGTCGTAGGCGTGGTGGCCCAGCGCCCGCTTCACCGCGGCCGTCTCGTGCCGGTCGTTCTGCCGGGTGCCGGAGCCGTGCGCGTTGACGTAGTCGATCGCGGAGCCGTCCAGCCGGGCGTGGTCGAGCGCGGTCTCGATGGCCCGCGCCATCTCCAGGCCCTCACTGGTCAGGCCGGTCATGTGGTAGGCGTTGCCGAAGGTGGCGTAGCCGCTCAGCTCGCAGTACACGTGCGCACCGCGCGCCCGGGCGTGCTCCAGCTCCTCCAGCACCAGCACCGCGCCGCCCTCGCCCATGACGAACCCGTCACGGTCGTTGTCGAAGGGCCGCGAGGCGTGCGCCGGGTCGTCGTTGTTCGGCGAGGTGGCCTTGATCGCGTCGAAGCACGCCATCGTGATCGGCGATATCGGCGAGTCCGACGCCCCGGCTATGCAGATGTCGGCCCGGCCCTCCTCCACGGTGTGCAGCGCGTACCCGACCGCGTCGAGCCCGGAGGTGCAGCCCGTGGAGACCGTCTGCACCGGGCCGCGCGCCCCGAACCGCTCCGCCACCGTCGAGGCCAGCGTGCTCGGCGTGAACGCCCGCTCCAGGTGGGGCTGGGACCGCTCGTGGTCCACGTCCCAGCGCTCACCGCCGTGGCTGACCAGGACGTAGTCCTCCTCCAGCCGGGTGGTGCCGCCGACCGCGGTGCCCAGCGAGACCCCGACCCGCCAGGGGTTCTCCCCGGCGAGGTCGAGTCCCGAGTCCCGCACCGCCTCCTGGCCCGCGGCCAGCGCGAACTGGATGTAGCGGTCGCAGCGCGCGACCAGCTCCGGCTCCAGTCCCGCCGCCGCCGGATCGAAGTCGCACTCCGCCGCGATCCGGGACCTGAGACCGGACGGGTCGAAGAACGTGATGCCCCGCGTCGCGGTGCGCCCGTTGGCCAGCAGGTCCCAGAACGCCGGGGCGCCGATGCCGCCCGGCGCCACGATGCCTATGCCGGTGACCGCGACCCGCCGGGTCATGAGCGCACCTCCGCGGCCTCGGCGGCGGCCTCCGCGCCCGCCGCGGCCGGCACCGTCTCGGTGCCCTCCGTGTCCACGTGCCCGAGCTGCGGGCGCGGGGCCAGCGGCCCCAGGTGGAAGACGAGCCGCGCCTCTACGTCACCCACGTTGCGGAACCGGTGGCGCATGTACGCGGGGATCATCAGCCCCTGCTCGGGCCGCAGCGTGTGCGGCTCGCCGTCCAGGTCGACCTCCAGCTCGCCGCAGACGACGTACACGAACTCCTCGGAGTACGGGTGGTAGTGCTCACCGATGCGGTCACCGGGCTGCACCAGGGCCACACCCATGAAACCGCTGGTCGAGCCCACCGTGGCCGGGGTGAGCATGGCGCGCAGATCGCCTCCGCGCTTGGTGTTGGGCTCGGTCTCGCTCAGATCGACGATCCTGGGCCTGGGTTTGATCACGACTTCCTCCGGTGGTGTGTACGGCGGCTGGGGGCGGCGTCAGCGGTCAGGCGTCCGGCGCGGAGCGGCGGTCGGTGACCAGGTCCATCCGGGCCAGGGTGAGCAGCCGGGCCAGGTCGCCGTCCTGCTCGGCGGCGCTCTCGTCGAGCAGCTTCGTCAGCTCCGCCATCCGGGCGGGGTCGGCCAGTCCCAGCGCGGCGGCCGGGTCGGCGTCCAGGCCGCCCCGCACGTCGATCAGCCGGACGACCACGTCGTCCCGCTCGAAGACCGTGCTGCGCAGCACCGGGCTCGCCGGGTCCTCCGCGGCCCGCTCGTCCTGCTGGGCCAGCAACTGGGCCAGCCGCATGCCCTGGCCCGGCCGCGCCGGGTAGTACAGCGCGTGCCGCTCGGCCTGCTCGATGTCCTGGCCGCTGGTCACGTGGTGCACGGCGGGCAGCGCCGCCCGGGTGAAGAACACCCGCACGGACTCCTGGTCGCCGAAGTCCCGCTCCTGCTCCAGATACGGGTTGATGGCCTCCTCGACCGCCCGGATCTCCGGCTGGCGCGCCACGTGCCGCAGCGCCGCAAGCAGGTCGCCGCGCACCTCGATGGCGCGCACCACCCGGTTGCCGTGCATGAACAGGGAGGTCCGGCACAGCCGGGTGGTGTCGTCGACCCGCGCCTCGGGCGACGCGTAGTTCGCCAGCAGCTCGGCGACCTTCTGCTCGCTGCCCGGCTTCACCGTGAAGGTCAGCGCGTGCCGGATCACGCCGTCGCCGATCCGCGGGTCCGTCTGGAGCCGGCGCTCGCCGGACGCGGCGCCCGTCGCCGCGCCGCCGGTCTCCCGGACGATGTGGAAGCGCAGCGACCGGGTGTCCCGGATGCAGCTGTGCATCGGCTGCACCATCCGCACGTGCTCCTCGCTGTTCACCCAGGCGAGGAACGGCGGGGCGCTCTCCCACTCGCTGGTGATGAGCCACTGGGAGGGGTTCTCGATGGACTGGCACAGCTGGTCGCTGACGTGCCCGGGAACGGACGAGACCTGCTTGCCCATCTGCTCGTACGCCTCAAGGAACTGCTGCTGGGCGCCGTCGTAGACGTCCACCAGCAGGACGACGCGGAGCCGGGAGCCGTCGAAGACGGACTGGGAGACACGCTTCGCGGCCTGCTGCGGGGTCGGGTCTGAAACACGCTCAGAGATGGCGGTCATCTGCGTACGTCTCCTTGGTGGTTCACGGGGCATCGGCGGGGACAGGGAGGGGCGCCGGCCGCGGGTGACGCGACGTCAGCGTGATCTCGATCCTGTGCCGGTTGCGATCAATGCGCGACTCGTGTGCACCACGTGGGTGATCACACGGGTGATTGGCCCCGCGAACCCACGCGGACCGCCTCCGCGCCGGGCATGGAACCTCCGACGCGCCCGTCCGACCGCGCCCCGCGCGCCCCATCCGCACCCCGCCCCTGGAGGCATCGATGCGCCAAGAAGCCGACCACCGGGTACCCGTCCTCATCGTCGGCGGCTCCCTGGTGGGCCTGTCCACCTCGCTGTTCCTGGGCCGCCTCGGCGTGCCGCACCTGCTGGTCGAGCGGCACTCCGGCACCTCCCTCCACCCCCGCGGCCGCGGCAACAACGTGCGCACGATGGAACTGTTCCGGACGGCCGGCGTCGAGGAGGACATCAAGGCCGCGGCCTCCCTGCTCGCCGGCAACCACGGCATCCTGCAGACCCCGACCCTGGTCGGCGACGCCGGCGAATGGCTGTTCAAGCACATCGACCCGGGCGGCGGCATGGCGCGGTTCAGCCCCACCGGCTGGTGCCTGTGCAGCCAGAACGACCTCGAACCGGTACTGCTCCAGGGCGCCCGTACGATCGGCGGCGACCTGCGCTACCACCACGAGCTGGAGTCCTTCGCGCAGGACGGCGAGGGCGTCACCGCCGTCGTGCGCGACCGCGCCAGCGACGAGCGGTACACCGTCCGCGCCGACTACCTCGTCGCCGCCGACGGCCCGCGCAGCCCGGTCCGCCGGGCCCTGGGCATCGGCCAGAGCGGCCCCGGCGACCTGTTCGCCAACGTCAGCGTCACCTTCCGGTCCAAGCTGCTCGCCGAGGTCGTGGGCGACCGCCGCTTCATCTGCTGCTACCTCACCCACCCGGACGCCGACGGCGCCCTGCTCCCGGTCGACAACAAGGAGCACTGGGTCTTCCACGCCCCCTGGCACCCCGAGAACGGCGAGAGCCTCGACGAGTTCACCGAGGAACGCCTCCAGCGGCACATCCGGCGCGCCATCGGCGCCCCCGACCTCGACGTCGAGATCACCGGCAAGGCGTCCTGGCGCGCCGCCGAACGCGTCGCCGACGCCTACGGGGCCGGACGGGTCTTCCTCGCCGGGGACTCCGCGCACGAGATGTCCCCCACCGGCGCCTTCGGCTCCAACACCGGCATCCAGGACGCCCACAACCTCGCCTGGAAACTCGCCGCCGTGCTCGGCGGCTGGGCCGGCCCCGGCCTCCTGGAGACCTACGACGCCGAGCGCCGCCCGGTGGCCGCCGCCACCAGCGCCCGCGCCTCCGCCCGCTCCGTCGAGCACAGCCACCCCGGCTTCGCCCCCGCCCCCGGCATCGGCGGCGGCAAGCGCGGCGGCATCCTCAACGTCGTCCTCGGCTACCGCTACCCGCGGGGCGCGGTCGTCGGCGCCGACCCCGGCCAGGAGGTCGTGCCCGACGCGCTGCGGCTGACCGGCGAGCCCGGCGGCCGCGCCCCCCACCTGTGGGTACGCCGCTCCGGCAGCCTGATCTCCACCCTCGACCTGTACGAGCGCACCCCGGTCCTGCTCAGCGACGCCGGCTCGGCCACCGACTGGCACACCGCGGCCCGGCGCGTCGCCGACGGCACGGGCGTCCCCCTGGTGTCGTACCGCTTCGGCGCCGAACTCGCCCCCGAGCCCCAGCCGGCCGGCGAGGACACCCCCGACTGGGCCCGCGCCCACGGCATCACACCCGACGGCGCGGTCCTCGTCCGCCCGGACGGCTTCGTCGCCTGGCGCGCACCGGGCACGGTGCCCGACCCGGAGGACACCCTGCGGGAGACCCTGGCGGCGGTCCTGCGCAGCGTCTGACCCCAACGGGTCCCGAGAAACGTGAAAGGCCAGGTCAGAGCTACTCCGACCTGGCCTTTCGCCGAGCCCCCTGTCGGATTCGAACCGACGACCTTCGCTTTACAAGAGCGGCGCTCTGACCAGCTGAGCTAAGGAGGCGTGCGCGTCCACGTCCGTGCAGTGTACCCGGGCCCCCACCCGGTCCCGTCGAAAATTTCCGCGAAGTTCACGGGCCCTCAAGTACTGACAGAGCAGGTGAACGCCGGGTACCGTCCTGTGCCAGTTCACCTGTGTGGACTACACCACCTTCCTACAACGGATCGTCCGGCACGTTCCTGCCGGTAGAAGGGGGCCCATTCACCATGGCCACTGTTCAGTTCGACAAGGCGACCCGTGTCTACCCGGGTTCCGACAAGCCCGCCGTCGACGCGCTGGAGATCGACATCGCGGACGGCGAGTTCCTCGTCCTGGTCGGCCCCTCCGGCTGCGGCAAGTCCACCTCGCTGCGGATGCTCGCGGGGCTTGAGGACGTCAACGCGGGCGCCATCCGCATCGGTGACCGCGACGTCACCCACCTGCCGCCCAAGGACCGGGACATCGCCATGGTGTTCCAGAACTACGCGCTCTACCCGCACATGACGGTCGCCGACAACATGGGCTTCGCGCTCAAGATCGCCGGTGTCAACAAGGCGGAGATCCGGCAGAAGGTCGAGGAGGCCGCGAAGATCCTCGACCTGACCGAGTACCTGGACCGCAAGCCGAAGGCGCTGTCCGGCGGTCAGCGCCAGCGGGTCGCGATGGGCCGCGCCATCGTGCGCGAGCCGCAGGTCTTCCTCATGGACGAGCCGCTGTCCAACCTGGACGCCAAGCTCCGTGTCTCCACCCGTACGCAGATCGCCTCGCTCCAGCGCCGCCTGGGCATCACCACCGTCTACGTCACCCACGACCAGGTCGAGGCCATGACGATGGGCGACCGGGTGGCGGTCCTCAAGGACGGCCTGCTCCAGCAGGTCGACTCGCCGCGCAACATGTACGACAAGCCGGCCAACCTGTTCGTCGCCGGCTTCATCGGCTCGCCCGCCATGAACCTCATCGAGGTGCCGATCGCCGACGGCGGCGTGAAGTTCGGCAACAGCGTGGTCCCGGTCAACCGCGACGCGCTCAAGGCCGCCGCCGACAAGGGCGACCGCACGGTCACCGTGGGCGTCCGGCCCGAGCACTTCGACGTGGTCGAGCAGGGCGGCGCCGCCGCGGCGGCCTCCCTGACCAAGGACAGCGCGGACCGGCCGGCCGGCCTCGCCGTCTCGGTCAACGTGGTCGAGGAGACCGGCGCCGACGGGTACGTCTACGGCACCGTCGAGGTCGGCGGCGAGCAGAGGGACCTCGTCGTGCGGGTCAGCAGCCGCGCGGTCCCGGAGAAGGGCGCCACCGTGCACGTCGTGCCGCGGCCGGGCGAGACCCACGTGTTCTCGACCTCCACGGGCGAGCGCCTCTCGGACTGAGCCCCCCGGCCGCCCCTCCCGCGGCGTCCACCGGTGTCACTCGTACGGGCGGCGCGCGGCGGAATCCCCGGGACGGCACCCAGGTTTCCACACAGGTTGACGAGAAGGGCCCCGCGAACTGGCGCGGGGCCCTTTCCGCTGCCCCGCGCCACCCCGGCGCACCCGATCCTCCGGGCGCCAGGCGTCAACACGGCGCCCCGAAACGGGCACTTTTCCGTCCCTCGAAGGGGTGACTAAATGTCGCCAAATCATTACCGGGCGCTACCCTCACTCGCGTGAAGCACTCCACCACGAACCCCACGCGACGCGGCCGGGGCCCCGCCCGCCGGATCGGCCGCTCCCTCGCCCTCGTCCTGCCCGTCGTCCTGGTGCTCTCCGGGACCCTCGCGGTCACCCGAGTCAACTGGTCGGGGAACCCCTCGAACTCGGTGCTCACCGCGTCCGACACGTCCGTGACCGGGACCACCGCCCGCACCCGCGCCCGCGCCCCCCAGGACGTGCTGCGCGACCAGTTGCTGACGGAGCTGCGGGAGAAGGACCCGGGCGTCGCCCTGACCCACCTCCAGGAGGCGGTCAACGGCCGCCCGTCGCTGGCCGGGCACTGCGCCTCCATCGCCCGCACCCTGGGCCGCGCCGCCGTCCGCCTCTACGGCCCCTCCCGCGCGCAGTCCTACGCCCGCCCCGTCTGCGACACCTCCTTCGCCTCGGGCGTCCTGGCAGCCCACAGCTGACGGCCCACAGCAGACGGTCCACAGCAGACGGCCCACAGCGGGCCGGGCCCGGAGACACGCCGACGGTGGGCCTCCGGGCCCCAGCCGCGTGTGGGGGCCGCCGAACGGGCGGCGGCCCAGCCCGGGTCACGGCTCGCGACGCGTGACGCGCGGCCGGTGACCCACGGCCGGTGGCTGGTGGCCCGTGGGCCCTGGCTCGTCCTCCACGGCTCGCGGCCGCGCGCGGGCACCGCTTCGGCTGTCGGCTGTCCCGGCGGAGGCCCACCAGCCACGGCCACCGCCCCTCGCACGCCGTCCCGCCGGCGCCTGCCGCCCGGCCGGTCCCGTCACTTCGCCGCCCGGCGGTCCGGCAGCACTCCGCACAGCCCCGGTACCCCTCGCGCCGCCGGCCCAGGCAGCGACGTACGGCCGCCGCCCCCGCTGGACACGGCACGGCGTGGCCCTCTCCGCCCGGTACCCACCGGCGCCCGCCCCGCCCCCGCGCACCGCCCCGCCACGTCGTGAACCGCCCCGCACCGGCACGTACAGTTCGGGCATGACCCATCCGAACACGGTGGCCCGTCCCACCCAAGCCGTCATCCTGGCCGGTGGCCAGGGGTCGCGGCTGCGCCCGTACACCGACGACCGGCCCAAGCCGATGGTCGAGATCCCCGGCACGGGCACCCCGATCATCGGCCACCAGCTCGCCTGGCTCGCCGAGGAGGGCGTCACGGACGTGGTGGTCTCCTGCGGCCATCTCGCCGAGGTGCTGCAGGACTGGCTCAAGTCGGCTGCGCTGCCCGTGCACGTCACCACGGTCGTGGAGACGGAGCCGCTCGGACGCGGCGGCGGCCTGAAGTTCGCCGCCGCCCACCTCCCCCACCCCGAGCGGTCCTGGTACGCCACCAACGGCGACATCTGGACCCGTTTCTCGCTGCGCGACATGGCGGACTTCCACACCGAGCGCGACGCGGTCGCCACCCTCGCGCTGGCCCGGCCGCGCATCCCGTGGGGCGCCGTGCAGACGGACGGCTTCGGGCACATCACGGACTTCATCGAGGCGCCGCCCTCCACGTTCGAGATCAACGCGGGCGTCTACGTCTTCTCCCCCGAGTTCGCCGGCCTGCTCCCGGAGCGGGGCGACCACGAGCGCACCACGTTCCCGCGGCTGGCCCGTGAGCTGCGGCTGGCGGGCTTCCCGATCCCGCAGGGCGCCTACTGGCGTGCCATCGACACGGCGAAGGACCTCACGGAGGCCGCGAAGGAGCTGTCCGCGCTGGGCAGGTGACGGCCCGCCACCTCGACCGTCCCCTGCGTCTGAGCCCTACGTGCGAGCCCTACGTCGAAGGGCCCCGCACCATCACGGTGCGGGGCCCTTCGGCGTATGCCGTACGGGGCTGCCGGCGCGGCTAGCCCAGCAGGCCGCCCACCAGCCCCGGCTGGCCGCCCGAGGACGAGCCGGAGCCGCCGGACGCGCCCGAGCCGTTGCCGGAGCCGCCGGTGGTGCTGCCGCCGGAGGCCGGGCCCGCGCTGGTGCTGGGCGCCCGCTGGGCGGGCGCGGAGTGGCGCGGCCGGGTCCGGCCGGTGGTGCCCTGGCTCTGGCTGGGCGAGCCGCCGGTGGCGCTGCCGCTCTCCTTGGCCGAGCCCGGCGTGGACGAGGGACCGCCGGACGGGTCGGCCGACGCGCCGCGGTGACCGGGCGAGGCCGAGGCGGACGGGGCGCCCTGGTGCGCGGCGCCGCCGGAGCGCTGCGGGAGCGGCGAGCCGGGCAGTTCGTTGCGCGGGGCGTCCCCGGGCCCGGGCACGACCACCCGGTCGGCGTCGCGCACCGCGCCGCCCAGCAGCGAGCCGGCCAGCAGCGTGAGCCCGGTGACGACCACGGTGAGCAGGGCGCCGCGGCGCAGCACGTACCGGCGCAGCTCCCAGATGTGCGAGCGCGGGCCGAGCCGCCGCCAGGCGGAGGCGGCGAGCCGGCCGTCGACCGAGTAGACGGGGGCGCCGGCGATGATCAGCGGGGACCAGGCGGCGAGGTAGATGATGTCCGGGGCGTCGTAGACGGGGACGGTCCGCCAGCTGACGGTGACGATGAGCGCGGCCGACAGCAGCACGCCGAACACGGCGGCGACCCGCTGCCAGCAGCCCAGCACGGTGAGGACACCGACGATGACCTGGAGGAAGGCGATGGAGAGCCCGGAGCCGACGGGGTGCTGGAGCGCGAACTGGCGCAGCGGCTCGGCGACTTCCCAGGGGTGCAGGGCGGTGAGCCACTTGACCATGGAACCGCGCTTGCCGCCGTCGAAGTAGAGCGGGTCGCACAGCTTGCCCATGCCGGCGTAGACGGAGATGAACCCGAGGAAGATCCGCAGCGGGAGCAGCACGACGCCGAGGTTCATCCGGCGGCCGGGGTAGTAGGCGTGGCGGGCCGGATCGTCGTGCCGCCTGCCGCGGGGGCGGGCGTCGCCTTCGGTGGCGGCGGTGACGTCGCGGTCCTCGTACGGGTGGCCGCCGGCGTACGCGTAACCGTCGGTCCCGAAGTCCTCGCCCGCGTAGCCGGGGCCCGCCTCGCCGTAGGGCGGCCGGCCGCCCTGGGCCGGGTGGCCCGGGCCGCCGCCGTATCCCGCTTCCTCGTAGGCGCTGCCCACGGACCGCATGTGCGGCAGGAGGCGGGTCTCGCCGGGCTCGGCGGTGCGCTGCGGGCCGACGACCGGGGTCTCGACGGTCGCGTCGAGGCCGTCGTAGCCGCCGGTCCCGGGCCCGTAGCCCGGGCCGTAACCGGGGCCGGCGCCGATGCGTGGGATGACCTGGGTGGCCCCGGGGTCGGCGGACGGCTCCTCGGCGTGCCGCACGCTCGTGCTGCGCACGGCCTGCAGCAGCCGGTGGGCGCCGGTGTCGTCGGGGGCGGACCGGCCGCTCCAGACGAGCGGGCGGCGGTGGCCGGCGCCCTGGGCGCGGCCGGCCTGGCCGCCGATCGGCATGCGGGCGGTGGCGTCGGTGGCGCTCGGGTACCGGGCGATCCGCGGGGACAGGGTGCGCCGCGAGGCGGCGCCCAACTGCACGCGGAAGCTCGCGTGAGCGACGATGACCTGCGCCGGATCGCTCGGCACCTTCACCATGCTCAGCGCGGGAGCGTCGTCGTACCCCGACGAGCGGTCCCCCGTGGGTGTGCGGGGTGTTCTGGTGTCCACACTCATCTAACCGAGTGACGGCGAGTTAGGACACTGCCTTGACCGGTCGGATCTGTCCGGGCCGCGTCAAGGATGCCCCGGACGGACGGATTTGCCCGTCCAGGTGAACGAGCGGACGCCCGTTCGAGCGTCCGCTCCCGGCCGGTTGCCTCCCGGCCGGTGGCCCGGTCACGCGCGGCGGCGGGCCGCCTCGTACAGCACGATCCCGGCCGCCACACCGGCGTTCAGCGACTCCGCGCCGCCCGGCATCGGGATGCGCACCCGGACGTCGCAGGTCTCGCCGACCAGCCGCGACAGGCCCTTGCCCTCGCTGCCGACGACGATGACGACCGGCCCGCCCAGGGCCTCCAGGTCACCGAGTTCGGCCTCGCCGTCCGCGGCCAGGCCGACGACCGTGATGCCCGCCTTCTGGTACGTCTCCAGGGCGCGCGTCAGGTTGGTGGCGCGCGCCACCGGCGTACGGGCGGCCGTGCCGGCGGACGTCTTCCAGGCACCGGCGGTCATGCCGGCCGCGCGCCGCTCGGGCACGACCACGCCGTGCCCGCCGAAGGCGGAGACGGACCGGACGACCGCGCCGAGGTTGCGCGGGTCGGTCACCCCGTCGAGGGCCACGATCAGCGGGTCCTCGCCCGCGTCGGCGGCGGCGTCGGCGAGGTCCTCGGGGTGCGCGTACTCGTACGGCGGGACCTGGAGGACGAGGCCCTGGTGGTTGAGCCCGTTGGTGATCCGGTCCAGCTCGGGGCGCGGGGCCTCCATGAGGTTGATGCCGCCGCGCTCGGCCGCGAGCTGGAGCGCCTCGCGGACCCGCTCGTCGTTGTCGATGAACTGCTGGACGTAGAGCGTGGAGGCGGGCACGCCGCCGCGCAGCGCCTCGACGACCGGGTTGCGGCCGACGACGTACTCGGCGGCCGAGCGGCCGGCGCCGCGGCGCTGCTGCGGGCGGCCGCCCTGGGCCCGGCGGACCTTCGCCTGGGCGGCGCGCTGCTTGACGTGTCCCTTGCGCATCTCGGCGGGGGGCGTGGGGCCCTTGCCCTCCAGGCCGCGGCGCCGCTTGCCGCCGCTGCCGACCTGCGCGCCCTTCTTGCCGGACATGCGGCGGTTGTTCGCGGCCATGAAACTACCTGTCTGTCGAAAGCGTCGTCCGCACGTGGCGTGCGTACGTCCATTACGTCTGGTGTGTCCGTACGACTGGTGTGTCTGTACGTGTGTCTTGCGTCTGTACGTCTATGCAGTGTGCCGCCCGGACGGCCGGGCGGCACAGCGGGGCCCCGGTGCCCGGGGGCGGGCTCAGCGGGGGCCGAGGCTCCAGCGCGGGCCCTGCGGGCTGTCCTCGATGACCAGTCCTGACTGGCCGAGCTGGTCGCGGATGGCGTCCGCGGTGGCCCAGTCCTTGCGGGACCGGGCTGCCTCGCGCTGGTCGAGCACCATGCGGACCAGGGTGTCGACCACCCCGTGCAGGTCCTCGCCGCGGTCGCCGCCCTCACCGGCCCACTGCTCGTCCAGCGGGTCGAGGCCGAGGACGCCGAGCATGGCCCGCACCTCGGCGAGCCGGGCCACGGCGGCCTCCTTGTCGTCGGCGGCGAGCGCGCTGTTGCCCTGCCGGACGGTGGTGTGCACCACGGCGAGCGCCTGCGGGACGCCCAGGTCGTCGTCCATCGCCTCGGCGAAGGCGGGCGGCACCTGCTCGGCGGGCTCCACCGGACCGGCCTTCTCCACCACGCGCTGGATGAAGCCCTCGATCCGGGCGAACGCCGACTCGGCCTCGCGCAGCGCCTCCTCGCTGTACTCGATCATCGAGCGGTAGTGCGGGGTGCCCAGGTAGTAGCGGAGCACGATCGGGCGCCACTGCTTGACCATCTCGGAGACCAGCACGCTGTTGCCGAGCGACTTGGACATCTTGTCGCCGGCCATGGTCACCCAGGCGTTGTGCACCCAGTACCGGGCGAACTCGTCGCCGTACGCCTTGGCCTGGGCGATCTCGTTCTCGTGGTGCGGGAAGATCAGGTCCAGGCCGCCGCCGTGGATGTCGAAGGCGGCGCCCAGGTACTTGTGCGCCATGGCACTGCACTCCAGGTGCCAGCCGGGCCGGCCCTCGCCCCACGGGGTGGACCAGGTCGGCTCGCCGGGCTTGGCCGCCTTCCACATGGCGAAGTCCCGCGGGTCGCGCTTGCCGGTCTCGCCCTCGCCGGAGGGCTGGAGCAGATTGTCCAGCTCCTGCCGGGACAGCTCCAGGTAGCCGGGGAAGGAGCGCACGTCGAAGTAGACGTTGCCGTCGGCCGCGTAGGCGTGCCCGCGCTCGATGAGCCGCCGCATCATCTCGATCATCTCGGGGATGTGCCCGGTGGCGCGGGGCTCGTAGGTGGGCGGCAGGCAGCCCAGCGCGGTGTAGCCGTCGTTGAAGGCGCGCTCGTTGGCGTACCCGATCGACCACCAGGGGCGGTCCTGCTCGCGCGCCTTGTTGATGATCTTGTCGTCGATGTCGGTGACGTTGCGGATGAACGTCACCTCGTAGCCGCGGTGGGCGAACCAGCGGCGCATGATGTCGAAGTTCAGGCCCGAGCGGATGTGCCCGATGTGCGGGGCCGCCTGCACGGTGGCGCCACACAGGTAGATCGAGACACAGCCCGGCGTGAGCGGGGTGAAGTCACGGATCTGCCGGGCGCTGGTGTCGTACAGGCGAATCGTCACCACTCCAGGGTAGTGGCCCGAGGACAGTGCCTCGCGCCCCTTTCCCTACGGGCCCCGCCGCACGGGGGCGCGGTCACAGGCTCCCGACGACCTTGCGCGCCCTGATCCGCACGACCACCCGTTCGGCGTCCTGGGACGAGGCCGGGTTGAACTCCGCGTACTTCTTGCCGGTGTACTTCAGCGACAGCTCGTCGATGAGGTCCCGGCCGCCCTCGGTGGTCATCTCGGCGCTGCCGCGGATCTCGGCGTACTCATAGGGCGCCCCGGGGTCCTGGACGACGACGCTGACGCGCGGGTCGCGGTCGAGGTTCTTCTTCTTGCGGCGGTCCACGGTGGTGGAGAAGAGGAGGTCGTCGCCGTCCCGCTTCACCCACACCGGGGACAGCTGCGGACTGCCGTCGGGCTGGACGGTGCCGACGACGATGAAGACGGGGCCGTCGAGGAGGTTCTTGAGACGGTCGGACAGTACGGCGGACATGGGGGCACCCTCCGGGTCCTTGTTCACTGGGTTCACTGGCAGCCGGTGACTCTGCGGGTACCCTCGCACGCCCTCAGCTCACCCGCACCACGAGGGCGGTTGCCACGGCCATCAGCCCCTCGCCGCGGCCGGGGAAGCCGAGCCCGTCGGTGGTGGCGCCGGAGACGGACACCGGTGCGCCGGTGGCCGCGGAGAGGACCTGCTGCGCCTCCTCGCGCCGCTTGCCGATCTTCGGCCGGTCCCCGACGACCTGCACGGCGACGTTGCCGATCCGGAAGCCGGCCGCGCGCACGATCCGCGCGGCCTCCGTCAGCAGCGTGATCCCGGCGGCGCCCGACCACTCGGGCCGCCCGGTGCCGAAGTGCTGCCCGAGGTCACCGAGCCCGGCGGCCGAGAACAGCGCGTTGCACGCGGCGTGCGCGACGACGTCGGCGTCCGAGTGCCCGGCCAGGCCCGGCCCCTGGCCCTCCCACTTCAGCCCGGCACACCACAGCTCGCGGCCCTCCTCGAAGGCGTGGATGTCGGTACCGATGCCGACCTGGGGCAGGACGGGGAGGCCGCGGGGGGCCGCGGGGGGCCCGGACGGGGCCAGGGATTCGGCGGGGGCCGGGGGCTCGGCGGGCGCCGAGGTCCTGGGAGGCGACGGGGTCTCGGCGGGCGCCGGAGTCCCAGCGGGCATCGAGGTCTCGGCGGCCACTGGAGCCTCGGCGGGGGCCACGGCGGGCGCCGGAGTCACGGCAGGCGCCGGAGTCCCAGGCGTCGACGTCTCAGAAGCCATCGTTGAGCCTCCTGCGGGTCAGGACCGCCTCGGCGAGGACGAGGTCGAGGGGGCGGGTGACCTTGAACGCCTCCTCGTGGCCGGGGACGGCCACGACCGGCTCGCCGAGCTGTTCGACCATGCTCGCGTCGTCGGTGACGTTGTCGGTGACCGTCTCGTGGGCGCGCACCAGGGTGGCCCGGTCGAAGCCCTGCGGGGTCTGCACGGCCCGCAGCCGCGCCCGGTCCGGCGTGGCCAGCACCCGCTCCGGGCCGCCCGGGGCCGCGGCCGGTTCGACCTCCTTGACGGTGTCCGCGAGCGGCAGCGCCGGTACGACGGCGGCGGCGCCCTCGCGCACGGCCTCGATGACCGCGTCCACGGTGTCCACCGGGACCAGCGGGCGGGCCGCGTCGTGCACCAGGACGACCTCGTGGCCGGGCGGCAGCGCGTCCAGGCCGAGCCGCACCGACTCCTGGCGCGACTCGCCGCCGGGAACCACGAGGAACGCGGTCCGCTCCGGCAGCACGTACGCGTCCAGGAGCGCCTTGACCTCCGCGGCGCCCTCGGGCGGGGCGACCACGACGACCAGGGACACGGCACGGGAGGCGGCCATGGCGCGCACCGCGTGGACGAGCATGGGCGTGCCGCTCAGGGTGCGCAGCGCCTTGGGGGCGCCCGGGCCGAGCCGCACCCCCCGGCCGGCGGCCGGGATCACGACGGCGACGGGGGCCTCCTGCCGGGCGGCCGGGGGCGAGGGGCGCGGATCGTCAGACATCGGTTCCTGTCGGGTTCGGGCGCGCTGCGGACGCCGGTTTGGCGGCGGGGCCCAGGTGGGTATGGCCTCACCGTGCCGGGCGCGACGCCTCGACCGGACCCTTCCGTGACCTCGGTCGAGCCGACCGCCCGGGCCCGGCACACAGTATCGGGGGATCTTTCCCGCCGTCAGGACGTGGGAGTACGTCGACGTCATGGACGTGGGGTGTGCGTCACGTCGCGGACGTGGGTGTGCGACACGTCACGTGGGAGTACGTCGGATTCGGCAGGCATACGCCGTCCGGCACGTGGGTACGCGCATGCCGCAGCACCCGGCGACAGAAGTCGCGTCATCGGGCACCGCGGCATGTGACTGCACTGCACAGTGCTGAGCAGAGGCGGAGGTGGTTCCTGTCGCCCCGGACCAGGATGTCGTCCCGTGTCAGGACATGACATGTCAGGACATGGAGTGTCGGGACACGCGTGTCAGGACGCGAGAACCTCGTCGAGCAGAGCCTCGGCCTTGTCCTCGTTCGTGTTCTCCGCGAGGGCCAGCTCGCTCACCAGGATCTGGCGGGCCTTGGCGAGCATGCGCTTCTCACCGGCGGAGAGACCGCGCTCGCGCTCACGACGCCACAGGTCGCGCACGACTTCCGCGACCTTGATGACATCGCCGGAGGCGAGCTTCTCCAGGTTTGCCTTGTAGCGACGCGACCAGTTCGTGGGCTCCTCGGCGTACGGAGCACGCAGCACCTCGAAGACCCGGTCCAGCCCGTCCTGACCGACCACATCACGCACGCCGACGAACTCCGCATTGTCCGCTGGCACACGTACCGTCAGGTCACCCTGGGCGACCTTCAGCACCAAGTAGGTCTTGTCCACGCCTTTGATCTGGCGAGTTTCGATGGCCTCGATCAGCGCGGCCCCGTGATGGGGATAGACCACGGTGTCGCCAACCTTGAACGTCATGTGACAGGTACCCCTTCCGTGGCTATCCAGGGTAACACGGATACGGCGGGTTCTGAATGGCGTTTTCGCAGGTCAGGGCATATCTCGGGGCTTGACAACTGCAACCGGGACGTGCTTCGGAAGGGTCGGGTGAGCCGAGCGGAAGCAGGTATTCGCAGGTCGGAGGGGCTCTTCGCACGGGGTGAAACGCGTACGTTACACACATCCGGCCGTCCGGCCAAACGGCCAAACGTCCCGGTTTGTCCACCCCCAGACGATCGACTTCCGCTACTCCGTTCGGTGACGCCGGTCGCGTCCCGGCCGAATCCGGAATTGATCACGTCCGCGACCGCAACGGGCCGCCCGGCGGCCGGTGATCAATTCCGGCGGCGCCGCGCATTCCGGTGCCGGAAATCCGCGAGATCCGCCACGCCGGTGTCTCGGGTAAGAGGGCGGGTAAGGCGGCCGGTAAGCCGTGGGTATCAGGGACGGGTATCCGGGGCGGGTATCCAGGACCGTAAGCCGGAGGACGCTTATGTGAATGGCGGGCGGCACCCCGGCCGATGCGCGGCGAGAGGCCCGTGGAGAGCGCTCCCCGGCCCCTCCCGCGAGCGGTGTCCGGGTGCCCGGGGACGCCGAGGGGCGGGTCGGGTGCGGACCCGCCGGAACGGCTCGGTAACCTGACCCCGCTGACAGACACTTAGGGCGGCTTTATAGGGGCCGTCCTGCACCGCCCACGTTCAAGGAGTTGCCGCCGCCGTGAGCAGCAGCCTTCGACGCGGCGCCCTCGCCGCCGCCGCCATCGCGTTCTCGATCGCCTCGCTCGCCGCGTGCGGCGCCGGCAACGATGCCCAGACGCTGGAGGTCAAGCCGGACAACGCGGCCGTCACCGTCGGTGCCATCAAGGTCCAGAACGCGGTGATCATCACCCAGCCCGGCACCCAGACCAAGGGCCCGGCCGTCGTCTCGGTGACCCTCTTCAACAACGGGGACGACGCCCAGACCCTGGACGCCGTCCGCGTCGACGGCGGTGGCACCGCCCAGCTCACCCCGGCCAAGGGCCAGGGGAAGATCACCGTCCCGGGCCACGGTTCGGTGCTCCTGGGCGGCAAGGGCAACGCCTCCGCCGCGCTGACCGACCCCGGCCCGGTCGTCCAGGACGGCAACGCGCAGCAGATCACCTTCACCTTCAGCAAGGCCGGTGACGTGAACCTGCGTGCCTTCGTCGTCCCGGCGGAGAGCTACTTCGACAAGTGGGGGCCGAGCAGCGTCCCGGCGGCGCCCGGCGCCCAGGGCGGCACGCCCACCGCCTCCACCAGCGGCAAGCCGGGCTCGCCGGCCAAGGGGACGAAGAAGCCCGAGGGCGCGCCGACCGCCTCGAACACCGCGGGCCGGCCGGTCGACGGCAATGGCAGGACCGTGACTCCCAGCGACTCCGGGTCGCAGTCGTCCGCCGGTCACTGAGACCGGGCGGCGCGCGTACGGGCGTACGCACGCACGCACACGCCGAAGGGCGGCACCCTCGCGAGGAGGGTGCCGCCCTTCGGCGTACTGCGGCCGGGCGCCGGCCGGGCGCTGACCTGGCTCCGGCCGTGCTGCGGCCTACGGCTCGAACTTGTAGCCGAGTCCGCGGACCGTCACCAGGAAGCGCGGCGCGCCCGGGTCCGGCTCGATCTTGGCGCGCAGCCGCTTGACGTGGACGTCGAGGGTCTTGGTGTCGCCCACGTAGTCGGCGCCCCAGACCCGGTCGATCAGCTGCATCCGGGTCAGCACCCGGCCGGCGTTGCGCAGCAGCATCTCCAGCAGGTCGAACTCCTTCAGCGGCAGGTCGACCTTGGTGCCGGAGACGGTGACGACGTGCCGGTCGACGTCCATGCGGACCGGGCCCGCCTCCAGCGCCGCCGGAGTGACCTCCTCCGGCTCGCCGCGCCGGCGCAGCACCGCGCGGATCCGGGCGACCAGCTCGCGGGAGGAGAAGGGCTTGGTGACGTAGTCGTCGGCCCCTATCTCCAGGCCGACGACCTTGTCGATCTCGCTGTCCTTGGCGGTCACCATGATCACCGGGACGTTGGAGCGGCCGCGCAGCTGGCGGCACACCTCGGTGCCGGGCAGGCCCGGCAGCATCAGGTCGAGGAGGACGAGGTCGGCGCCGTTGCGCTCGAACTCGTCGAGGCCGTCGGGCCCGGTGGCCGCGACGGCGACCTCGAAGCCCTCCTTGCGGAGCATGTACGACAGGGCGTCGGAGAAGGACTCCTCGTCCTCGACGACGAGCACTCGGGTCACGGAAGGACCTCCGGGGCGGGAAGCGGTTCGTACGGGGATGACTGCGGTGATGCTGTGCGGGACTGTCCGGGGGCGGGGCCGGTACCGGTACCGCCCCCGGCCTCGTCGCCGGGGTCGGTGGCGGAGTGCTGCCGCGCGCGGTCCCGGTCGCGCGCCTCCCGGGCCGCTGCCGCCTCCGGCAGCCGCAGGGTGAAGGTGGAGCCCTGTCCCTCGGCGCTCCACACCGTGACCTCCCCGCCGTGCGAGGCGGCCACGTGCTTGACGATCGCGAGCCCGAGGCCGGTGCCGCCGGTGGCGCGCGAGCGGGCCGGGTCCACGCGGTAGAAGCGCTCGAAGACGCGCTCCTTGTCCTTGTCGGAGATGCCGATGCCCTGGTCGGTGACGGCGATCTCGATGAGGTCGCCGCCCGGCGCGTTGATCCGGCGGGCGGCGATGCCGACGCGGGTGCGGGCCGGGGAGTAGTTGACGGCGTTCTCGACGAGGTTGCCGAGGGCGGCGGCGAGCTGGCCGCGGTTGCCCCAGACCCGCAGGTCCGCCGTACCGCCGGCGGCCATGGTGATCTGCTTGGTGCCGGCCTGGTGGCGGCAGCGGTCGATGGCCTCGGCGACGAGTTCGTCGACCCGGACCGGCTCGGCGTCCTCCAGCGGGTCGTCGTTCTGCACCCGGGAGAGGTCGATCAGCTCCTGCACCAGATTGGTCAGCCGGGTCGCCTCGATCTGCATCCGCCCGGCGAAGCGCTCCACCGCCTCCGGGTCGTCCGAGGCGTCCATGACGGCCTCGGACAGCAGGGAGAGCGCGCCGACCGGCGTCTTCAGCTCGTGGCTCACATTGGCGACGAAGTCGCGTCGTACGGCTTCGATCCGGCGTGCCTCGGTCAGGTCCTCCACCAGCAGCAGCACCAGCCGCGAGCCGAGCGGGGCGACCCGCGCGGAGACGGCGAGGGCCTCGCCGCGCCCGGTGCCGCGCCGTGGCAGGTCCAGCTCGACCTGCCGTATCTCCCCGTCCCGCCGGGTGTCCCGGGCCATCTGGAGCATCGGCTCGACGGAGAGCTTGCCGCCGCGGACCAGCCCGAGGGCGTAGGCGGCGGAACTCGCCTTGACCACGGCGTCGGCCTCGTCGAGCACGACGGCGGAGGAGCGCAGTACCGAGAGGACGGTGTCCACGCCAGGTGGCAGCACCGGATCGGTGTGCAGCGAGGTGCGCGTCGGACGCTTCTGCTCGCGCTCACTGAACCGGAACGCCAGCATGGCGATGACACCGGTGAGCACTCCGGCGATCGCTGCCGCTGCGGCGACCGCCGCGTTCACGTCCATGCCTCCAGGTTAGGCATGACGGACGAGGTGCCCGCACCCGTCCGGGTGCGTCCTCGAACACTCGTCGCCCAGAGTTCACCTTCAGGCCAGTACCGGTTCACGTGAGCGGGCGGAAACGGACGCGTGGGGGCCGGACCGTGGGAGCGTGGGCTTGCAGACCACCGGTTGTCGGCCTGTTCACCACCCCTGGTTGCCACCCCTGCGGCCCCGGGAGAAGACGTAACGAGAGCACTCACGAGAGCACGCACGAGGGCACTCGCAGGAGCGCTCACAAGAGCACGAGAGGGAACCGAAGATGCGGGACGCGTACCACGAGGAACTGGACTCGATCGGCGACGGTCTGGTGGAGATGGCCCGGCTGGCCGGGTCGGCGATCGGACGCGCCACCACCGCCATCCTCGACGCCGACCTCAAACTGGCCGAAAGCGTGATCGAGGCCGACCAGAAGGTCGACGAACTGCAGCACGACCTGGAGGCCCGGGCGATAGCGCTGCTGGCCCGGCAGCAGCCGGTCGCCACGGACCTGCGGATCGTCGTCACGTCGCTGCGCATGTCCGCCGACCTGGAGCGCGCGGGCGACCTCGCCCAGCACGTGGCCAAGCTGGCCCGGCTGCGCTTCCCCGAGCGCGCGGTCCCGCAGGACCTGCACGCCACCATCCTGGAGATGGGCCAGCTCGCGCAGCGCCTGATGGCGAAGGCCGCCGAGGTGATCGTCACCAAGGACGTCGATCTCGCCCTCCAGCTGGAGCAGGACGACGACGAGATGGACCTGCTGCACCGCACCCTCTTCCAGCACCTGATCGACGACCGCTGGAAGCACGGCATCGAGACGGCCGTGGACGTCACGCTGCTCGGCCGCTACTACGAGCGCTACGCCGACCACGCGGTGGCGGTGGCCAAGCGGGTGGTGTACCTCGTCACCGGCGAGCACGCGGACGAGCTGCAGCAGGACGCCCAGGGGGTGACGAAGGTCGACGGGGCCTGAATCCGTCGTACGTCCCGGGGGGGCGGGAGGGGCCGGCCGGGCGGGCGGCCCGGCGCAGGGGCGCGAACCCGGCGCAGGGGCGCGGATGAGCCACTGTGCGCCGTTGATGCGCCCAGCGGAACGGGCATGGAATGAGCAGAGGCATTGCCGAGGCATTGCAGAGGTGTCTCAGATGCTTCTGCGCGTCCGCCCAGAGGAGGGACCCATGGCCGAATCCCCCAGTGTCACCCCCGATCCCACACAGGACCGCGAGACCGAGCAGGTCGCCGCGGTCAGAAGCCTCCCGATGCTCGCCGCCTGCGGCTGCGGCTCGGGCTGCGGCTGCGGCTGCCAGTCGGGCGCGCCATGCCAGTGCGGGTGACGGCTGTCGTCTGACGACCGTCTGCTGTCACCTGACGGCTGACGGCTGACGGCTGACGACTGACGGCTGACGGCTGACGGCTGACGGCACACCGACGTACGACGCGGGGCCCCGGCATCACCGCCGGGGTCCTCGTCGACCCCCTCGCTGATGGCGAGCCTGGCCGTCGCCGCCTGATCATGGTGGGCATGACCGACGTGACAGAACCAAGGGAACCGTCCGAGGCGGTGGAGGCGGCCGTCGCGGGTGAACTGCGCCTGATGGACCCGCGGGTGCGGGCGTCCCGGGAGCTGGCCGGGCAGCTCCTCGACCCGGAGTTCGTGGAGGTGGGCGCCTCGGGCCGGCGATGGACGTACGAGGAGATGCTCGCCGCGCTGCCCGGCATGACCGGCGCCGCGCAGGACGGCCCCCGCTACGAGCCCTCCCGCATGCGGGGAGTGCTCCTGGCCCCCGGCCTGGTCCACCTCACCTTCGAGACGGTGATCGAGGGACGGCACGCGCGCCGCAGCTCGGTGTGGCGGCGGAGCGGTGACGGCGAGGGGGCGGTCTGGCGGATGTACTACCACCAGGCCACGCCGGTCCCGCCGGAAGCGGAGTAGGAGCGACGGGACGCGGGCGGCCGTACGGACAGGCGGCCGGGTGGCCGGGCGGGCGACCGGGCGGGCGACCGGGCGGGCAATGAGGGTGCGGTTCCGGTAAAGGATTCGGCATCGACCGTTCAACAGTCTTGTCCTGTGCATGACTCAGTCGATGGGATGCGCGGAGACCACTTCGTGCGACTCCGCACATCCCAGGGGAGACTTCGTGCACATAGCCCGTACCGGACGGGGCGCCGTGGCGACCACCGCCGTCGCCGCCGCCCTCGCCGCCGCCGCACTGGCGACCGCGCCCTCGGCCGGCGCCACCAGCGCCGCCGCGCCCGCCGCCGTACCGCGCACCAAGGCGGTACCGGCCATCGCCGGGCACACCCTCGTCCACGGCGTGGCCGCGCCGCTGCCCACCGAGCAGTGCCAGGCCAAGTGGAAGATCGCCTGCTACAGCCCGCTCCAGTACCGCACCGCGTACGACCTGAACCCGCTGTACCGCAAGGGCGTCACGGGCAAGGGGCGCACGATCGTCATCGTCGACTCGTACGGCTCCCCGACGATCCAGCACGACCTGGACGTCTACAGCAAGCAGTTCGGGCTGCCCAGCAGCAAGGTGCAGGTGGTCAAGTGGGGCAAGGTCCCTGTCTTTGACCCGAAGAACTCCGACATGACCGGCTGGGCCGGCGAGAGCACGCTGGACGTCGAGATGGCCCACGCCGTGGCGCCCGGCGCCCGGATCGTCCTGGTGGAGACGGCGGTGGCGGAGACGGAGGGCACCACCGGCCTCCCGGAGATGATGAACGCCGAGAAGTACCTGATCGACCACGGTGTCGGCGACGTCATCACGCAGAGCTTCGGCGCCACCGAGAACACCTTCCCGGGCTTCGAGAAGGGCGACTTCTCCAGCATCCGGAAGCTGCGTTACGCCTTCGAGGACGCCAACCGCAAGAACGTGACGGTGCTGGCCTCCTCCGGTGACGGCGGCGCCACCGACGAGACCGCGGACGGCAAGGGCTACTACAAGGAGCGCGTGAACTCCTGGCCCTCCTCGGACCCGCTGGTCACCTCCATCGGCGGCACCCAGCTGCACCTGGACGACCAGGGCCGGCGCGTCAAGCCGGACAGCGTCTACAACGACAACGGCGCGGGCGGCGGCGGCCAGTCCCACGTCTTCTCCCGGCCGGCCTTCCAGAACGGCGTGAAGAACGTCGTCGGCGCCCGCCGCGGCACCCCGGACGTGTCGATGTCCGCCGCGGTCAACGGCGGCGCGTGGGTCTACTCCAGCTACGACCCGACCGCCACGGGCTGGGACGTCTCCGGCGGCACCAGCGAGGCCAGCCCGCTCTTCTCCGGCATCGTCGCCCTCGCCGACCAGGCGGCCGGCCACCGCGTCGGCAACATCAACGACGCGCTGTACCGCCTCGCCCGCCACCACGGCACCGGCATCACCGACGTCAACGACGGCACCGACAACACGTACGCCGGCGTCACCGGCTACCAGGCCGTCAACGGCTACGACATGGCCACCGGCGTAGGCACGGTCGACGCCCTCCACTTCGTCCCGGCCTTGGCCTGGGCGACGGCCCAGCGCCGCTGACGCGAACCTGAGACGGGGACGGCCCGGGCTTCTGGCCCGGGCCGTCCTCTCTTTCTCGCCCCCGCGAGCAGTGACCCGCTTCCTGGTCCTGCCCCTGCTGGTGACGGCGACCGATGACTATTCAGGGGGCCGGTCGTAGGAGGCCAGCGTGGCCTTGGCCGTCGAGGGGTCCATGAGCCGCAGCTCCCACGGACCCGTGTTCACGTCGAACTCCTTGCCGAATCCCACCCACTTGCCGGCCATCCGCCGCCCGGTGGGCTCGGCCAGCAGCTGGAGGGCCCCGAAGTAACGGGCGCCTCGGTAGTAGCCGTCGGTCGCGGTCTGCTCAGTCCATGTTCCGGTCACGGCACCGCCTTCCACTTGGAGGTCGAGGGTCAGCGCACTGTTCGGGTTCAGCGACGCGTTGGGCAGGCTGCGGCCGGTGAGCCGGTTGCCGTGCTGGAGGAGCACGACGTGGTGCTTCCCGGGGAAAACCTGGTTTCCCCGCCCGCTGGAGATGAACTCGTAGGTGCTCAGCCAGACGCCTGAGTAGTTGCCCCGGGGAGCGGCCTGCGGGCTCGGCGCCCCGCCGCCGGCCGGGACACCGACGGGCGAGTCCTGGAGATCGTGGCCGCCGTGCCCGTCCTCGGAGATCCGGACGAGGACGGGAGCGGGAAAGCCGAGGGACTCGATCGGCAGGCCCGTCACCGCTTCCAGCGCGCGGGCGTAGACGGGGCGGGGCGCGGCGGTGGTGCCGGACTCCCAGCGCTGCACGAGTCTCTTCGATGCGTCGTTGGGGGCTCCCGCCTGGTCTCCGGCCCGGCGGATGGCGCGGGCGAAGTCGTCCTGACTCATGAGCAGACCCATCCGAACCGCTCGGAGGGCTCCGTTTGGAGTGGCCATGCGACTCACGGTAGCCGCATCGCGACAAAAGTGACACCGAAATGACGTCTCCGACGCCGCCGATATAACGCCCCGTGCGCCGTCGCGCGCGGAGCGCTACGAGTCCACTCTGATCGGTGACGCGCCGAGCCCGACCCGCGGGAGGGTCCCGGAGCGTGCCGACCAGTGAGGAGTCGACATGACATGCCCTGCCGCCCACCCCCTGCCGACACAAGCACCCGAGGTCCCGTTCGAGCTCCCGCTCGCCGTCCTGGAAACCCTCGCGCTCCCTCCCCTGGCCGGTGTCACCGACGGCCAGTCGCGCGGCTCCGACTGCGTCTGGTGCGGCCAAGGTCCGCTGACCGTCGAGACCTCCGTCGACCTCGGCCGACAGAAAAGCGGAGGCGGCACGACCTGGTTCCCGCGCGGTTGCCGCGCCTGCGCTGCCGACCGGGCGCACCGAGGACTGTTCACGCACGCTCCGATGTGCGAACAGTGCGTGGACGAGGCGGGAACGTGCGACGTCGGCCGACTCCTGTACCGCCTGATCCGGGAGGGCCGCCGATGAACGGCGAGGCCGCGAACGCCACGCCGCGATGGCCCGTCCGGCCGGCGTACGGCTCCAGCAGTTGCCTGCGCGAGCACCCGGTCCAAGGACTGCGCTGTACCGAACCCGCCGAACACGACGGCCCGCACTGGCACGCCTACACCCGTACCGAGTGGCAGTAGGCCACGGCGGACAAGAGGCCACCTTCGGGGGCTGGCCCACTGCGTCCACGCACGTTCGGGTGCCTCGACAGCTGCGGGAATGGCGCTGCATTCTTCGAGTCACTCACGCTGGCGCGGCAGTCGTTTGCGTGATGGCCAGTCAGGATCAGCGGACGTCCCGGACGAGATCCCCGAGGACCGTCCGCTTCCCGGACCGGCCTAGGATCGCCTGTCATGGACATCGTGGAACTTCTCCTCCTTCTGGGCCTTTTCGCTGGGATCGCGAGCGTTCAGAGCCGTCTCTCCGGTATGGACAAGCGACTGGTGCGCATCGAACGTCGACTCGCCGCGGTCGCCGACCATTTGGGGCTGGAGGAGCCGGACGGGCAGCGGGCCCAGCGGGAGCGGGTCGAGTCGCTGGTGCGCGAGGGCAAGCAGGTCGCAGCGATCAAGGCGTACCGCGAGATGACCGGCGCCGGCCTGAAGGAAGCCAAGGACGCGGTGGATCAGATCGGCTAGTGGCTAGTGCCGCGTCAAAGGTCTGGCGCGCCACCTGCTCGACGACCCGGGGCACGGCACGTTGAGTGCCCTCGGCTTGCGTGGAGCCGCCCCCCTCCCCCGCCAGCCACGACGTACCCCTTCCCTGGCATCAGGTGACTGATTGCTGTGCACGCGGCATGGGCTCCGGCCCGGGGCGGGGCGGGGCGGAGACAGGAGCGCAGCGGGCCGCCCTGAACCAGTAGAGGAAGTTGCGACTCAGTTCGTGGCACCGGGTTTGAAAGCTTCTGCGCACGCTGGGAGTACCGCGGCCTGACGGTGTGCGAGTGGCAGGAAAAGTACTGGGCGGATCGCCCAGGTGATGCGGGTGTTGGCGTGTGTGATCGTCACCGTGCAGGGTTCTCGGCGCAGTAGTGCTCGGCGCGTCTCAAGGCGGCCGTCGTACAGCCACGTCCACGCTTCGTCGGAAGCGGCCGCGTCGAGGGCCGGTGAGATCGTCCGCAGGGCGACCGCCACCCATCTGTCGGCCTGTGAGGCCGAACACGCGTCGAACGAGGCCAGGAGCACTGGCCCTTCCTGCGGCCCGCGGATGGCTTCGGTCGAGCACTCGCACCAGTAGCCGCGGCGCAGCATGCCGGTCATGACCGCAGGCCCTCGGAGTGCGTGGGACGGGACGCGGGCCGCTGAGCCTGAGCAGGTGCGTGGAGTTCGGCGGTGACGGTACGGCCCGAAGCGCCGCCCTCGACCCGGATCTGGTCGGCGAGCGCGGCGACCATGCCGAGCCCTCGGCCGCTGGTGGATTCGGGAGCCGGCCGTTGGATCCGGGGGCTGGTCTCGGACGTTCCGGAGTCCGTCACGGCGATGGCGGGGGTGGTCGTCCAGCATCGCGCGCGTCCACGTACGGACGGCACGGAGTTCCCGGGGATCGCCGGAAAAGCTGCGTCGATGGATGGGCATGGCGTCCTCCATGGGCGATGACCTGCTGATCTCCGGGACGAGACGACCCATCGGCGGGAGTGGAGCAGGCGAGCCGTAGAATCAGTATCGGCACCGTACTAAAAGTACGGGCACATGGAGACGTGTATCCGTACTTTTCGTGCGGGCGCTGAGGCGCATAACGTCGCCGTGGAGCTGGTTGCCGACTTGCATGCCGACGGAGGAAGGACCTCGCATGTTCGGACTGATGGTGCGCTTCACCTGCAAGGACGACGCGGCGGCGGCTGCGTTCGACGATCTGGTGGCGCGGACGGGTGAGCACATCCGTGCGCACGAACCCGGAACGGTGATCTACGCCGTGCACCGTGTTGACGGCCGCCCCTTGGAGCGCATGTTCTACGAGCTGTACCGGGACGAGGACGCCTTCCAGGAGCACGAGTCGAAGGACTACGTCCGTCTCTTCCTCTCCGAGCGGGACCAGTACCTCTCCGCCACGGAGGTCGATCGCCTGGACTTCGTCTCCGGCAAGGGCGTGCGCGTTGAGCAGTGACTATCAGCAGGCTCTCGGCCGCAAGGTCGCCTCCTACCGCAAGCGGCGCGGGCTCTCGCAGAAGGAGTTCGCCGCGCTGCTGGGGCGTTCCGAAGCCTGGCTGTCGCAGGTGGAGCGCGGAGTGCGCCGCATCGACCGGATGACCGTACTGGAGAAAGTGGCAGACGTCCTGGGCGTACCGGCGGCGGAGTTGGCGGCCGAGGCACCCCTCATGGCCTCACCGGCCGAGGACGCATCGGCCGGAGCGGACCGCCTGCGGCTGCTGCTCAGCACTCCGCATGCTCTCAAGGCGCTTCTCGGTGAGGAACAAGAAGGCGCGGCCGCCGACATGCCGGCGCTTCGTACGGAGGTCGAGCGGGTCTGGGACCTTGCTCACCGAGGGGCCTATGCCGACCTGACCGAGCTGCTGGAGGCGCTGGTTCCCCGGCTGGAGTCCGCCGCCCGAACCGCCACAGAAGCGGACCGGGCCGACGCCTTCCGGGTGCTCGCCGTCATGTACCAGGCGTTCGGGGCCGCGCTCGCGAACATGGCGGAGCCCGAGGCCGCGTGGGTCGCGATCGACCGTGCCGTGGCCGCCGCCGAGCGGGCGGGAGATCCCTTGTTGATGGCCGCCGGCGCGTTCCGCTTGTCGATCGTCTTCCTCGGGGCGCGTCGCTTCGAGCAGGCAGCCCGAGTCTCCGGGAGCGCCGCCGAGGCACTGACTTCCGTGGCGGGAGCCGACCGGATCGATGCGGTGGCGCTCCGTGGTGCCCTCACCCTGCAACGGGCCCTCGCCGCTGCCCGGCTCAACCTGGCCGATGACGCGTACGCGTACCTCCGTAAGGCCCGGGACCTGGCCGAACAGGTGGGTGAGGGGCGCAACGACTACAACACCGAGTTCGGTCCGGCCAACGTGTCGGTGCACGAGGTGTCCGTGGCGGTCGGCCTCGGGGACGCCGGGGTGGCTCTTCGGGCAGCGCGGAGGGTCGATGTGTCGGTGCTGTCCGAGGAGCGGCAAGCACGGTTCCACATCGACCTCGCCCAAGCCCACGCCCAGCGCCGGCAGGTGGACGACGCCGTATCCGCACTGTTGAAGGCCCAAGAACTGTCACCCCAGCTGATGAACGCCCTGCCGTCCGCGAAGCAACTCGTGTCGGACCTGCTGCTCATGGGCCGGCCGCCCTCCGAAGCGTTGCGGCGGTTGGCTGGGGAGTTGGGCGCGCATGGCGCTCACAGGGACTGAGCCCTCCGCTCGCGAGGGAACCGCAAGCAGAGGGGCCGGTCGACAAAGCTCGGTTACTTCTTCTTCCCCTGGTTCTTGACCGCCTCGATCGCCGCCGCTGCCGCGTCCGGGTCGAGGTAGGTGCCGCCCGGGTTCAGGGGGCGGAAGTCGGAGTCGAGGTCGTAGGTGAGGGGGATGCCGGTGGGGATGTTGAGGCCGGCGATGTCGGCGTCGGAGATGCCGTCCAGGTGCTTGACCAGGGCGCGGAGGCTGTTGCCGTGGGCCGCGACCAGGACCGTGCGGCCGGTGAGGAGGTCGGGGACGATGGCGTCGAACCAGTACGGGAGCATGCGGACGACGACGTCCTTGAGGCACTCCGTCCGCGGGCGCAGCTCCGGCGGGAGCGTCGCGTAGCGCGGGTCGGAGAACTGGGAGTACTCCGCGTCGCGGTCCAGCGCGGGCGGCGGGGTGTCGTACGAGCGGCGCCAGAGCATGAACTGCTCCTCGCCGAACTCGGCCAGCGTCTGCGCCTTGTCCTTGCCCTGGAGGGCACCGTAGTGGCGCTCGTTCAGGCGCCAGCTGCGGTGGACCGGGATCCAGTGGCGGTCGGCGGCCTCCAGTGCCAGCTGGGCCGTGCGGATCGCGCGCTTCTGGAGGGACGTGTGGACCACGTCGGGCAGCAGGCCGGCGTCCTTGAGCAGCTCACCGCCGCGGACCGCCTCCTTCTCGCCCTTCTCGTTGAGGTTGACGTCCACCCAGCCGGTGAACAGGTTCTTCGCGTTCCACTCGCTCTCGCCGTGGCGGAGGAGGATCAGCTTGTACGGTGCGTCGGCCATGCCTCTGAGCCTAATCCACGCGATCGGTGACCCGTCCGTACGCCCGGCCCCGGACAGCGGCAGCGGCAGCGGCAGCGGCAGCGGCAAGGAGCAGCGCTCCGTCAGTTGACGGCTTCTGTTAAACGAGTGGTTCGCCGGGGATCTCAGGCCGTAAGTTGTGATCACCGCGCCAGCCACTTACATCCGGGGGTCGCCCATGTCCGTCACCAGTCTCAGACGTGCCGCCCGGGAGAGCGTCTCCGGGCTCCCCCGCGAGTTCTGGTGGCTGTGGACCAGCACCCTCGTCAACCGGCTCGGCGCGTTCGTCGCGACCTTCATGGCCCTCTACCTCACCCTCGACCGCGGCTACTCCGCCTCCTACGCCGGGCTCGTCGCCTCCCTGCACGGGCTCGGCGGGGTCGTCTCCTCCCTCGGCGGCGGTGTGATGGCCGACCGGCTCGGGCGGCGGCCCACCCTGCTCGTCGCCCAGTCCGCCACCGCCGGGTCCGTCGCCCTGCTCGGGTTCATGACCCACCCCGTCGCCATCGCGGCGGTCGCCTTCCTCGTCGGCATGGCCTCCAACGCCTCGCGGCCCGCCGTGCAGGCCATGATGGCGGACATCGTGCGGCCCGAGGACCGGGTGCGGGCCTTCTCCCTGAACTACTGGGCCATCAACCTCGGCTTCGCCGTCTCCTCCATGGCCGCCGGGTT
Organism: Streptomyces sp. NPDC047017; assembly: GCF_040644175.1. NCBI lineage: Bacteria > Bacillati > Actinomycetota > Actinomycetes > Kitasatosporales > Streptomycetaceae > Streptomyces > Streptomyces sp. NPDC047017. Next base: position 437,429 of record NZ_JBEYVW010000002.1, read on the forward strand.
CATCGCCGAGTTCAGCTACCTTGCCGGGTTCCTGATCGAGGCCGCGATGACCCTGATCTGCGCGGTCGTCGTCTTCCTCAAGCTGCCCGAGTCCCGGCCCGCCGCCGGTCACGGCAGCGAGGCGCCGGGCGCCGACGCCTCCGTCGGGCTCGCCGCCGTCCTGCGCGACCGGCGGTTCATGAGCGTAGTCGGGCTGTCCTTCCTCGTCGCGCTCGTCTTCCAGCAGGGGTCGGTCGGCCTGCCGGTCGCCATGGGCCGGGCCGGGTTCACCCCCGCCGACTACGGCGTGGCCGTCGCCGTCAACGGCGTCCTCATCGTCGCCCTCCAGCTCCCGGTCACCCGCCTCATCGAGCACCGCGACCCCAAGCGACTGCTCGTCGTCTCCTCCCTGCTGGCCGGTTACGGCTTCGGGCTCACCGCCTTCGCCGGGTCGGTCGGCGTCTACGCCCTGACCGTGTGCGTCTGGACCCTCGGCGAGATGATCAACGCGCCGACCCAGACCGGGCTCGTCGTCCGCCTCTCCCCCGTGCACGGCCGCGGCCGCTACCAGGGCGTCTACTCCCTGTCCTGGTCACTCGCCGCGCTCGTCGCCCCGCTGATGTCCGGCGCCGTCATCGACCGCCTCGGCGCGGCCTGGCTGTGGGCCATGTGCGCGGCCGTGGGCACGGTCGCCGCCGTCGGCTACGGGGCGCTGATGCGGCGCCTGCCGGAGGAGGGCGACACTCCTCCTTCGCCGGCCGCACCCGCTGCCCCGGCTGCCTCGGCCTCACCCGCTGCGTCGGTTGCCCCAGCCGCGTCGGCGGTCTCGGCGGCCTCGGCCGCCCCGGCTGTGTCCGCCGGCGCCGGCACGCACGCCGGCTGACCGCGCGTCCGGCGCCCTCACGGGTGCGCCCCGCCGCCCTCACGGGTGCATCCGCGCCCCCTTCAGCACCTTGTCCACCGCGTTGCGCGGGCCGTACACCGCCAGGCCGACCGGATCCAGGTCGCCGGTCCGTACGGCCCGTACCGCCGCCCGGTTGTCGCGGTCGTTGCCCGTGCCGAACAGGCCGGAGGTGAAGACCGCGCGCGGCAGGGCACGGGACAGGGCCCGGGTGCGGGCGGCGGCCAGGGTCTCCTTCGTGCCCTCGAAGACCAGGACCGGCTGGCGGAACATCGGCAGGTAGGCCACGTCGTCGGCGTCCTCGTACGGCGCGCCGATGACCTCCGGAAGCGTCGTGCCGAGGCCGCTGACCAGGAAGGCGGTGACGTTCAGGCGCTGCCAGGACTCCAGGTCCTCGCGCAGCAGTACGGCGATCCTGGTGCTGCACGCCCATCCCGCCCATCTGGTCCGGGCGTTCAGCTGACCCGGCGCTTCAAGCGGCTGGTCGGGGTGGCGCCCGGGCGCTACCGGCGCGGCCGCGCCACGCGCTGAGCGGCGTACCCGGTGATGCCGATCTGACTTCGGCGCCCGCTCAGCGCCCGCCGGACGCCCGGTCAGTCGCCCGCCGGACGCCCGGTCAGTCGCTCGCCGGGCGCTCGATCAGGTGGGTGAACGCGTCCAGGTTCCGGGTGGACTCGCCCCGGGAGACCCGCCACGCGTACTCCTTGCGGATCGCGGCGGCGAAGCCCAGCTCCAGCAGGGTGTTGAAGGCGCCGTCGGCGGCCTCCAGGACCTGGCCGAGGAGCCGGTCCACCTCGTCGGCGGTGACGGAGGCGAGGGAGAGCCGGGCGGTGACGTAGACGTCGCCGAGGCGGTCGACGGCGTAACCGACGCCGTACATCTTGAGGTTGCGTTCCAGCAGCCAGCGGTGGACGCCCGCCTCGTTCTCGTCGGGGTGGCGGACGACGAACGCGTTCAGCGAGAGGGAGTGACGGCCCACCAGGAAGGAGACGGTGGTGGAGAGTTTGCGGGTGCCGGGGAGCTTGACCACGTAGGTGCCGGGCTCGGGGCTCTCCCACTCCAGTCCGGTGTCCGCGAAGACGGCTTCCAGGGTCCGGCCGGCCCGGGCCGCCCCGTCCTCCCGCGCCCGTGCCGGCTTCGGTGCCGCCCCGGCCTCGGTGCCGTACTCGGCGCCGTCCTCGGTGCTTTCCACATCACCCATGGTGGGAGCGTACGCGACGACGGTGGGCGTGCAGCGCGGCCGTGTACGTCTCGACCGTGGCCGCCGCCGAGGCGTCCCAGCCGAAGGACTGCGCGTGCCGGGCGGCGGCCGCGCCCATCCGGTCGGCGAGGTGCGGATGGTCGGCGAAGTCGCGCAGCACGCGCGCGTAGGCGGCCGGGTCGTGGCCCTGGACGAGGAATCCGGTCTCGCCGTCCCGTACGGCCACCGGCAGGCCGCCGACCGCCGAGGCGAGCACGGGGGTGCCGGCCGCCTGCGCCTCGATGGCGACCAGGCCGAAGGACTCGCTGTAGGAGGGCACGACCAGGACGGACGCGGCCCGGAACCAGTCGGCGAGCCGGTCCTGCCCGACCGGCGGGCGGAACTGCACAACGTCGGCGATGCCGAGCCGGGCGGCGAGTTTCTGCAGGCCCTCCGGCTTGGCGAGGCCGCTGCCGCTGGGGCCGCCGACGATCGGGACGACGATGCGCGAGCGCAGGTCGGGGCGCTCGTCGAGGAGGACGCCCACGGCCCTGAGCAGCACGTCGGGGGCCTTGAGCGGCTGGATGCGGCCGGCGAACAGCGGGATCAGGGCGTCCTCGGGCAGGCCGAGGCGGGCACGGGCGGCGACGCGGGCGGCACGGGCCCGCTCCGGGCTCATCGCCGCCCTGCCGGTACAGAACTTCCCCGCGCTTTCCGAGCCCTCCGAGCCCCCCGAGCCAGCCGGACCCTCCGGGAAGGGGCGGAAGCGGGTGAGGTTGACGCCCGGGTGCACCACGGCGACCCGGGCGGGGTCGGCGGCGTAGTGCCGTACCAGCTCCTGGGCCTCCTCGTCGGTGTTGGCGATCAGCCGGTCGGAGGCGGCGACGATCTGGGTCTCGCCGATGACGCGGGCGGCGGGCTCGGGGGTGTCGCCGGCCGCCAGGTTGGCGTTCTTGACCTTGGCCATGGTGTGCATCGCGTGCACCAGGGGGACGCCCCAGCGCTGGGCGGCCAGCCAGCCGACGTGGCCGGAGAGCCAGTAGTGCGAGTGGACCAGGTCGTAGTAGCCGGGGCGGTGGCCCGCCCAGGCCTGCATCACGCCGTGGGTGAAGGCGCACAGCTGGGCGGGCAGCTCCTCCTTGGCCAGGCCCTCGTAGGGGCCGGCGTCCACGTGCCGGACCAGGACGCCCGGGGCGAGGTCGACGCGGGGCGGCAGGCCGCCGGCGGTGGCCCGGGTGAAGATCTCCACCTCGACGCCCTGGGCGGCCAGCCGCTGGGCCAGCTCCACGATGTAGACGTTCATGCCGCCGGCGTCGCCGGTGCCGGGCTGGTGGAGCGGTGAGGTGTGCACGGAGAGCATCGCGACGCGCCGGGGCCTGCGGTGCAGCCGCAGCCGCGCGGACGCCGCCGGGGAACGCCGCCCGAGTATGCCTGCGTACTGGCTCACGAGGCGCTCCTCCTTGCTGCGGGCATGCCGTACCGAAGGCGCGGTGCGCCCCGCACGGGCAACACCGGAGAGGACAGCTCCATTTCCGGCTCCCTTTCGGGCGTCCTGGCTTTTACCCGATCGTTATCGGGTTCGCTCAACCGTTCGATGCATCTCTCGCACTCAAGCCACCGAGTCACCGAGTCACCGAGTCACCGAGTCACCGAGTCACCGAGTCACCGAGTGCCCCCATACCCTCTTATCCATGACATCCCGCGCGGCGACCCGCCCCCGCTCCCGGCCCGGCCCGAGCGGGCGGAGCCCTGTCGTGGGGGCGGTGACGCGCGGGACCACCAACCCCAACCGGCTCCGCCGCATGGACCGCTGGATCGCGGCCGTGCACGGCGCCGAGCTGCGGCGCGCCGCCGATCCGGTCGCCGTCGACCTCGGCTACGGCGCGGCCCCGTGGACCGCCGTCGAACTGCTGCACCGGCTGCGCGCCGTCGCGCCGCGCACGCGCGTGGTGGGCGTGGAGATCGAACCGGCCCGGGTGGCGGCGGCGCGCCCGTACGCGTGCGACGGGCTGGTCTTCCGGCACGGCGGCTTCGAGGTGCCCGTCGCGCGGCCCCCGTCGCTCATCCGCGCGGCGAACGTGCTGCGCCAGTACGACGAGGGTGAGGTCGCCGCCGTCTGGGAGCGGCTGTGCGCGCGGCTCGCCCCGGCGGAGGGGGCCGGTCGCGGCGGCCTGCTCGTGGAGGGCACCTGCGACGAGATCGGCCGGCGGCACGTCTGGGTCGCGCTCGGCCCCGAGGGGCCGCGCACGGTCACCTTCGCCACCCGGCTCGGCTCCCTCGACCGGCCCTCCGACCTCGCCGAGCGCCTCCCCAAGGCGCTCATCCACCGCAATGTCCCCGGTGAGGCGGTGCACTCCTTCCTGCGCGACTTCGACCGCGCCTGGGCCGCCGCCGCGCCCTACGCCTCCTACGGCGCCCGCCAGCGGTGGGTCCGCGCGGTGCGCGACCTGACGGCCGACTGGCCGGTGACGGACGGTCCGGCGCGGTGGCGGCAGGGCGAAGTGACGTTGGAGTGGGGGGCGTTGGCGCCACGGGGGTGACGGACTCGGTCCGCCCTCCGCTCCAGGCCGCCCGGTGCGGAACGATCCGCGCGTGCCGTTCGTCCCATGACCGGGGAATGACCCGGGAACGTCGCTGGTGGCGGGCGCGCGGGAGCTGACCGGAGTCGGCCTCTGTCGTTTTGCGCCGAGTCGTGGCACGATCCACCGGACGGGCTAAGTTACTGACGGTAAATCAGCTGGGGGCGGGTATGGGGCGGGGCAGGCGCAGTGGGCTCGCGGTGGCCGTGACCGTGGTCTGCGCGGTCACCGTGCTGGGGGCGCCGGGCACGGCGCTGGCGAGCGGACGGCCCGACCCGGACCCGGCCGCCTCCGCCGCCTCTCCCCCTTCCCCAGCCTCTCCGGCTTCCCCCGCCTCTCCCGCTTCCCCCGGCTCCTCCGCCTCTCCCGCCCCCGTGCTCCCGCCGGACAAGGACCTGGAGGCGGTCCGCACCAAGCTGGACGGGCTGTATCACGACGCCGCCGTGGCCACGGACGCGTACAACGCCGCCGAGGAGCAGGCCCAGCAGCAGTCCGCCGCGCTCGTCGGGCTGGCCCAGAAGGTCGTCCAGGGGCAGCAGCGGCTGGACGGGCTCAAGGACCGTATCGCCGCCGCCGCGCAGGCCCAGTACCGCACGGGCGGGCTGCCGCCGCAGGCCCAGCTGATGCTCAGCGACGACCCGCAGCAGTTCCTGGACGGGGCCGGCCGGGTGCTGGAGGGCGAGCGGGCGGCCGACGGGCTGCTCCTGGACATGACCCGCACCCAGCAGGAGCTGAAGCGGGACGCCGACGACGCCGCCGACCGCTGGAAGAAGCTGGAGGCCAACCGGAAGGCCAAGGCCGCCGCCCAGCAGCGGGTCAAGGACCGGATCAAGGAGGCGGAGCAGCTCCAGGCCACGCTGGAGAAGCGGCAACTGGAGCGGCTCGCCGAGCTGGAGCGGCAGGCCGCCCGGCAGGCGCAGACGGCCTGGCTGGGCACCGGCATCCTCAAGGAGCTGCGGGGCCGGGCGACCACGGCGGGCGAGAAGGCGGTGCGCTACGCCACGGACCAGATCGGCAAGCCGTACGAGTGGGGCGCCGAGGGCCCGAAGACGTACGACTGCTCGGGGCTGACCTCGCAGGCCTGGGCGGCGGCCGGCCGGCCCATCCCGCGCACCTCGCAGGAGCAGTGGAAGCAACTGCGGCACGTGGCCGTGGCGGACATGCGCCCCGGCGACCTGATCATCTACTTCCAGGACGCCACCCATGTCGCGATGTACGTCGGCGACGGCATGATCGTCCACGCCCCGCGGCCGGGGCGCACGGTGACGCTCGCGGGCGCCGGGACGATGCCGATCCTGGGGGTCGTACGGCCGGACGCGGACTGAGGGGCCGCCCCGGCAGGGCCTTCGGGAGGGCCTCCGGAAGGGCCTCCGGGAGATGTCCTCGGGAGGGCGCCGGGGCTCCGGTGACCGGGGCCATGTGACGCAGCGCACCGCGATTCGGCGCCGCACGCACCCCCGACGTGACCTTCGTCATCCCGTCGCGGCGGTCGCCGTGTCCAACTCCGTTACGGATCGCGGCATATGACAGCGGCAGTGTGGCGAGCGACGCGCCTCACACCATTCCGCCGCACCGCCGACTACCGCTATGGTCCCGGTCGGTGGAACGAGGTCCCTCGTGTCCGCCATGCCCTCGGGGGGAGGGAAGGAACCCGAAACGATGCCCGTGCCCGTACCGCGGCAGAGAGAGATCCCGGCCGTGGAGAGCGGCCAGGCGCAGACCGTGCCCCACGGCGGCGGCCCCTCCGCAGCACCGGCCCCGCACGCGGAGGCGACGCCCGAGGCCCCGGAGAACACCACGAAGGAGCCCACGGTCGACAAGGACGACCCCACCACCCGGAACACTCACCCGACCGCCCACCAGAGCACTCACCAGGCCACCCAGCTGACCCTGCTGCTGATCGAGGACGATCCCGGCGGCTCGCCGGTCGTGCCCCAGCTGCTCGACTCGTCGGGCAGGCCGATCCGGGTCCGCACGGCCCGCAACCTCACCGAGGCCGGGCGGCTGCTCACCGACGACGTCCACTGCATCCTGCTGGACCTGGCGCTGCCGGCCCCCGGCCGCTCCGGCGAGGGCGACGACGAGCTGGCCGTGCTGCGGCATGTGCTGGAGCTGGCGCCCCGGCACGCCGTCCTCGCGCTCACCGCGTCCGGTGACGCCGAGCGCGGCGCCGCGGCGGTACGCGTGGGCGCCCAGGACTACCTGCTCCGCGACGAGCTGGACGGGCCGCTGCTGAGCCGGGCGATCCGGTACGCGGTGGAGCGCAAGCGCTCCGACACGGCCGAGCGGCGGCTGGCCGAGGGCCGGCTGCGCGCCCAGGAGAACCGCCGGCTGGAGCGCGGCCTGCTGCCGACACCGCTGCTGGACGGCTCCACGCTGCGCTTCGCCGCCCGCTACCGGCCCGGCCGCTCGCGGGCGCTGCTCGGCGGCGACTTCTACGACGCCGTACGCACCCCCGACGGCACGGTGCACGCCATGATCGGCGACGTCTGCGGGCACGGTCCCGACGAGGCGGCGCTCGGCGTGGAGCTGCGCATCGCCTGGCGGGCGCTGACGCTGGCCGGGCTGTGCGGCGACGAGCTGCTGAACACGTTGCAGCAGGTGCTGGAGCACGAGCGCGCCCACGACGAGATCTTCGCGACGCTGTGCACGGTGGACATCGCGCCGGACGGGCGCCGGGCGGGGCTGTGCCTGGCCGGTCACCCGTCACCGCTGGTGATGACGCCGGGCCGGCCCGCCAAGCTGCTGCCGTACGACAACAACGGCCCCGCCCTCGGCGTGCTGCCCGGTGCCCGCTGGCCCCGGCTCCAGGTGGAGCTGGGCGCCCGGTGGAGCCTGATGCTCTACACCGACGGGCTGATCGAGGGCCGGACCGGTGTCGGCGGCGAGCGCCTGGGCCAGGACGGGATGGTGGAGATGGTCCGCCGCCAGCTGGCCCAGGGCCTGCGCGGCGAGGACCTGCTGCGGACGGCGGTGAACGAGGTCCGCGACCTCAACGGCGGCGAGCTGGCGGACGACGTGGCGGTGGTCCTGCTGGACCGCGAGCCGTAGCGAGGCGGGGGCGGCAGGGGCGCGCGGCCTGCGCGGCCTGCGCGGGACTGCTGCGGGGCTGCCGGCCCCGACGGACCCTGCCCGCCCTGCCGCGGCCGCGCCCTACCGGCCGCCGTTGTACGGACCGTACGGGCCGTCGCTGCTGCTGCCGCGGCGGCGGCCCCAGCCGCTGCCGCCGGAGATCTGCTTCAGCGCGGGGCGTACGTCCACGATGTAGACGATGCTCGCGACCGCGCCGATGACCGGCAGGAACGCGAAGATCGAGAACAGGTAGCTGACGACGAGCGCCAGGCCGAGGATGATCAGCCAGAACACCTTGTTCTGCTTGTCGGCGGCGCGGAAGGCGTCCTCGCGCCGGATCGCGGCGTCGCACAGGCCGAACGCGGCCAGCGCCATGAGGAGGATCTTCAGCAACCCCAGGAACCCCGCGAAGCCCAACATCAGCATGCCGCCACCGCCCGTTCTCTCCGACTCCAGTCCGGTCACCGTACCCGGAGAACGGGCCGGGCACCCCGGAGGTGCCCGGCCCGTCGTCCTGTCGCTCGCACGGGTGACGCGCGCCCGTGCCCGCCCCGGCTACTTGGCGGGCGGCGTGGTCTTCTTGGCGCCGGCCGGGGTGGTGCCGTTGGTCTTACGGGGCGCCGGAGCCTTCTCCGCCGGAGTCTTCTTCACCGGGGTCTTCTTCGCCACCGGGTTCGCCGCCGGGTTCGCCACCGGGGCGGGCGCGGTCTTGGAGGCGGCGGGCTTCTCCTCGCGGACCACGACCGGCTCGGCCTGGGACCGCGGCGCGGGCTGCGCCTTGGCCGGCGTCCGCGGCTCGGGCTCGACGGCGACGGCGAACTCCTCGACCCCGCCGGCGAGGTCCTCGATGCCGTCGGCGGCCTGGCCGCGCCAGGTGCGCACGGCCTGCTCGCCGTGCTCGGCGACCTTCTCGTAGGTCTCGCGGGCCTTCACCGCGTACTCGGCGGCGACGCCGACGCCACGCAGGGCGAGGTCCTGGGCGCTCTCCCCGAGCCGCTTGAGGTCGGCGTCGAAGTTGGTGCTGAGCTTCTTCAGGTCGGAGTCGAGGGAGTTCAGGAAGGCGCCGACCCTGCTCTGGACGCTCTCCTGGGTCTCCTTGACGCGCGCGCCGGCCTCCTTGGCACGGGTGGCGGCCCGCTCCTGGACGGCCTTCGGGTCGGTGTTGCGCACGGCGTCGATGCGGCCGGGGGCCTCGGCGCGCAGCTGCTCCACCAGGGCGGGCACCTTCCGGGCCTGGCGCAGGGCGAGGTCGGCCGTGCCCGCGGCGAAGTAGAGCGGGGTGGGGTCGCTGAGGGTCTTGCGCAGGTCGTCGGTGATGGCCATCGTGATGATCCTCCCGGATCGCTTTCGGCTGAGGGTTTTCGATGTGCCGCGGGCGACCGGCCGTCCGGTCCGTGGGGGCCGTACGGTCAGCCGGCCGCCTCCCGCGGGTCGGCGTCACTGCCGCCGGACGCGTGGGTGGGGTGCCCGGTGGTCGCCGGGCCGCTGCCGCCGTCGCCCGGTCCGGGAACGGCGGCGGCCCGTATGACACCGCCGCCGTCACCGTCCCTGTCGTCGGCATCGTCGGTGCCGACGCCGCCACCGCCACCGACGCTGTCGCCGGGCCGGCCCTGACCGGTGTCCTCGTCGCGGGCCCGGCCCTCGGTTCTGCCGCCGAACCCGTTCTCCTTGCGGAAGGACTCGTAGATCTGCAGCAGCACCTGCTTCTGCCGGTCGTCGAGCGTGGGGTCGGCCAGGAGGGCGGCGCGCGTCTCCACCTCGTCGCGGTCGCGCTCGGCGTCGAGGATGCCGGCCCGCACGTACAGCGTCTCGGCGGAGATCCGCAGCGCCTTGGCGACCTGCTGGAGCACCTCCGCACTCGGCTTGCGCAGCCCGCGCTCGATCTGGCTCAGATACGGATTGGACACCCCGGCGGCATCGGCAAGCTGGCGCAACGACAGCTGCGCGTTGCGCCGCTGCTCGCGCAGGTACTCACCGAGATTGCCGACGTTGAGCGATGCCATGCCTCCACCTTGCCCCACCCCCGCTAACAAATGCAAGCACACCGCTTGCAAGAGCGCGCGGCGGGCGACGGGCGACCGGCGACCGGCGACCGGCGACGGGCGGGCCGGGCACGAGAGCCCTCCGGGCCGATGCCGCCCAGGCCCAGCCGGTCGCCAGCCTGTTCGCATGACATCGAACGAGGACCGCCGCTTCCCCGCTGCGCTTGCCGCTGCCATGGCGGTCCGGCTCGACCGCATCGGCGAGGACGGTGTCGACTTCGAGCCCTTCGGGGCCTTCCTCACCGCTGACGAGACAACCGACTGGTTCCGGGCGTGGACGGGTAATGCCGCGCTGAACGGCGACGACTTCCGCGTGCTGGGCCAGGACGGCACCGGTGGCTACGCCGCGTTCTGGCTGATCCGCCCGGGTCGGCCACTGGTCGAACAGCCCGTCGTCTTCCTCGGCTCCGAGGGCGAGACCGGTGTCGTGGCCCGGAACCTCGCTGCCTTCCTCTGGCTGCTGGCCGACGGTTTCGGCCCGTGGGAAGCGTCCACCTCGTACGATCCGGAACCCGGCTGGGCCCCCCGCCGCGATCATGAACTGACGGCCATCGCGGAACACTTCGCACCGGACCACCGTGCACCGGCGGACACCATCATCGAGCAGGCCGCACAGGAGTTCCCTGACTTCGACGAGACCGTCATGGACCTCTGCCGCTGAATCCGGATGACGAACGAGGCGGCGCCGATCCAGCGTTCCGTGCGTGACCTCCCCGGACAGTGATCTCGACGACCAGGCCGGCGTGACCGTCCGCTGCCAGGACAACGCGTCCGTGGGCGTGACGCGTTCCGCGACCGGTTCAGCTTCGACCAGGACTCCGTGCACCATGCCGTCGAGCTGCGGGCCCCCGGCCTGACCGCCCGGGCCGACGAGGTCGTCGCCTGGATCTGGGACAGCGATCTCACCACGTTCCTGGAAGAGCTGGTCGCCGACTACCGGGGATGGGACGGCGAGCGGCGCCGGCAGAACCACGACCGGGACCTGACGGTGTCGGCCGTCTTCCGGTCCGGCGGCCACGTCGGGCTGACCTGGTCCTTGCGGCCGTGGCCGCAGGCCGCCGGCGGCTGGGGCGCCTCGGTGACCACCTGGCTGGAGGCCGGCGAGCAGATGGCTTCCCTGGCGGCGGACGTCCGGGACTTCCTCGCCGGAGTGCGGCCGTGACAGGTGGGCGCAGGGGTGAACGGGCGGCGCGCGTCGACGAGGAGGACCGGGTGCTGGGGTGGTGGACCGCGGGGAGGCGGTGCGCAACGGGTAGCTGCACCGGGTCGCCGTGTCCGTGTGCCGGGACGGCGGCGGGCGGTTCCTGGTGTGCCGGCGCGCGGCGGGGGTGGCGCGCTTCCCGGGGCGGTACGAGATCGCGGTCGGGGCGCGGTCGAGGTCGGGGAGTCCTACGGGCGGACCGCGGCCCGGGAGCCGGCCGACGAGCTGGGGGTGCGGGTGCCGGTGCCGGTGCGGCATCTGTTCACGCTGCCGCGCCGCGACGGCCCCGGCCCGCGCTTCCTCGCCGCGCACGAGGCGGTGGTGCCCGGCGGGGTGAGACCCCGCGCCGACGACATCTCCTGGCACGGCCTGCTGTCCGCGACGGAGCTGGAACGGACGCTCGGCGCCTGGCCGTTCACCCCCGACAGCCACGAGGCGCACCGGCGCCACCCGGCCTTCGGTCCTGTCTGACCATTCCCGTCTGCCGCGCGACGCCAGGCACGCCCTCTCGCCGCACCGGGCGCAGAGCCGAGTACACCCAGTACGAGGCTCTCCGCCCGGCACTCCCCCAAGCTCTTCGAGCAGGGGGGACCCCCAGAGCACGCACCTGACGCCGCGCGGCCGCCCTCCGGGCGACGACGGGAATGGTCAGACAGGCCCTGGGCGCGGCGGCGGGCGGCGGCCGGAAGCGGCCTGACGGACGGACACGCCCTCACCCGGCTGCCCCTCACCCGGCTGGTACGTGACGGCGGGCTGCCTGTTCCAGACCCTTCCTCAGACCTCTTCCTCAGACCTCTTCGAAGCCCTGCTCCCGCAGGGCCTTGTCGACGCGTGCCCGGTGGACCGCCGCCCAGTCGTCCAGGCTCTGGGCGGCCTCCGCGGCGAGCCGGGCGCGGGCGGTGTCCAGGATCTGGCCGGCGCGGGCGGCCGGGACCGTCACCACGCCCTCCTCGTCGGCCACCACGACATCACCAGCGCGGACCCGCACGCCGCCGCAGCGCACCGGCTCGTTCAGGGGCCGCACCTGCGCCTTGGTGCCCGGGATCGGGACGATGCCCCGGGCGAACACGGGGAAGCCCAGCTCGCGCACCTCGGCGAGGTCGCGGATCACGCCGTCCGCGACGAACGCGGCGACGCCACGGCGCTGCGCGACGGCGCACACATTGCCGCCGGCCAGCGCGTAGTCCAGGTCGCCCGACTCCACCACGATCACCGTGCCCGGCGCGGCCCGGTGGATGGCGGCGTGCAGCATGAGGTTGTCCCCGGGCGGGCACCGCACGGTGAACGCCGGTCCCGCCACCCGCGGCACCGGCTGCCACAGCGGGCGTATCCCGAGGTCCATCACCTGCTCGCGGCCCAGCAGGTCGGCGAGGGTGGTGGTGGGGACGTCCCGGAAGGCGGCGGCGACGTCCGCGCCGGCGCCGGTGGACGCGGCGCCGCTGGTCTCTGCATCGGTCATGTGCACGACTTTAATGGGCCGCTTCAACGGGCCGCCGGGGTGAGCCGGTGGGCGGCGTTCCCCAGGGTGTCGAACAGCTCCCGGCGGCGGCGATCTGCTCCGCGTGGCCGCCGTCGGCGCGGCTCCAGCGGGTGAGCAGCCAGTCGTGGCCCATGGGCGCCTTGCCTTGCAGCGCGTCGCCCACCGGCTGGACGAACTGGGGCGACCAGCCCGACCGCGAAGATGCCCAGGAGCAGCAGCCTGGTGGTGGCCGCCTCGGTCCGCTCCCAACTGGCGGCCGGTCTCCTGTTCCGCGACCGGACGTTCGACATCAAGTCACCCTGTGCGACGTCGACTTGTGCGGAACATCCCATGGTGCCCGGTGGGTGGCCGGTGAGAAAGGGGACGGCGGGAACCGGCCGCCGCCGGATCAGCGTGCGGCCGCTCCGTGGCGGGCGTGCCACTGCCGCAGCGCGCGTACGATCCGGTCGTCGTCGGGCAGGTCCACCAGGCGCAGGGGTTCGCGAGCGCGCCCCAGGGCCCGGGCCACCCGCCGTGCCGCCGCCCGGAAGTGGTCCGGCCCAGCCGCGGCCGGCAGGGCGAGCGCCGCCCGCATGACGTCCGGGAACACCGACTGCGCGTACTCGAACGCCAGGTAGACGCCCAGGTCGTCGTGGAGGCCGGCGGTCAGCTCGGGGAGCCCCGCGCGGGTCATCGCCTCGGCCCACAGGCCGGTCATCCGGGCCTGCTCCTCCTTGTCGTAGCCCATGCGGACGATGTGGGTCGCCAGGTCGTGCAGCGGATCCCCGTATATCGCCAGTTCCCAGTCGATCACCGTGATCCGTCCGCGGCGCACCACGACGTTCGCCCGGTGGACGTCGGTGTGCAGCAGTGTGAAGGGCCGTGAGGTCAGCCCGTGGTGGCGGCGCCGGAAGCCGTCCATGGCGTCCTCGGGAATGCCCACGGCGGTGAAGAGGGCGCCGAAGCGTTCCCGGTTCGTCCGGTGGACGCGCTCCTCGGTGAAGGCGACGAGCCAGCGCAGGAAGCCGTCGCTGTCCCCGTGGGCCGGCCAGTCGGGCGGCAGCGGGGGCAGCGCCTCGGCCGGCACCCGGGCGGTCCTGGCGAAGAAGGCCGCGAACTGCCGCATCAACCGCTCCTCGACACGGCCGTCCGGGTTGTGCTCGCTGAGCACCCGCCCGCGGCGGTAGACGTGCAGGGACCGGTCACCGAGCACGGCCAGGCAGCGCGGCACCTCGCGCAGATACCGGCAGACCACTTCGAGGATGTCCGGCTCCCACGGCCAGATGCGCGGCACCACCTCGACCGTGGCGAGCGGCACCCGGTACTTCAGCCGGGCGAAGGGCACCGAGCCGAGCAGCACGGCGGGGACGACGCCGAGGCGCAGGATGTGATTGGTGTTGTGGTGACCGGCGCGTACCTCGCCCCTGCCGTCGAGGCCGCGCTCCAGGTGGCGTTCGAGCAGCGCCCGGCGCGTTTTCGGTGACAGAGGGAGCATGGCGGCAGAGAGTACTGGGTCGCGCCACGGCGGATACGACGACCACCCGGGAACCGCCCGTACGGCCCCCGTGCGCACCGCCCCTCACTCCCTGAGCACGCGCAGCGGCAGCTCCAGCGAGTCCACCACATGCCGGGCGCCCGCCGCGCGCAGTCGGTCGCCCTTGTGCGTGTCGCGGGCGTAGCCGAGGAAGGGGACGCCGGCGCGCCGGGCGGCCTCGCAGTCGGTGGGGGCGTCGCCGAACATCAGGGCGTGCGACGGGGCCGCGCCCATGGCGTTCAGCGCGCGGTGCAGGCAGTGCGGGTCGGGCTTGAGGTGGCGCAGTTCGCCGGTACGGCCGTAGAGGTGCGGGGCGAAGCAGGGCAGCAGGCCGCGGCCTTCGAGGTAGGCGCGCACCACCTCGGGGGAGTTGTTGCTGGTGACGGCCAGCCGGGTGCCGAGCGCGGTCCAGGTGCGGATCAGCGGGTCGGCGTACGGCGTGGGCATGGCCACGGCGGCGGCCTTCAGCTCCTCCTGGGTGAGACGTTCCTCCAGCTCGGTCACCAGATCGCTGCGGGGGTGCCGGCGGTCCACCGCGCGCAGGACGACGTGCGGGTCCACGGACGCCCGCTCGTCCTCGCTCAGCAGGCCGCGCAGGCCCCGCTCCGCCAGCCATCCGACCAGGTCGTTCGCCACCTTCTCCGCGGGGTGGGCGGCGAACAGCCGGCAGATCGGCCCGTCGAAGTCCCACAGCACCACCCGGGCCCGGGTGATCAGCTCCCGCAGTGCCCCGTCGTCCGCCGCCGGCGGATCGGTCCGCGTCGCATCAGAAGTCACTAGGAAAGTGTCAGGTCCGTGGTGATGGTTTCCCAGAGGGCGTCGAACCACTTCTGGGATTCCGTCACGAACGCGGCGTCGCGCCGGCCGCCCCGCTGGGTGAAGGAGAAGAGCAGGGACTTGGAGCCCAGCGCGTCGTACATGTCCAGCGTCTCGCCGCCCCAGTCCTCCTCGCGCCGGGTGAGCGTGTAGTAACCGAGCAGCGCTTCCTCGCCGTTGAGCAGGTAGAGCTTGACCGGCGGGGTGAAGGGCAGCGCGCGGAAGGCGACGTGCACGTCGATGCCGTGGGTGGCGCGCAGGGCCTGGAGGTTGTGCCGGAGCACCTGGCCCTGGGCGTTGCGCATCTCCAGCCAGCGCTGGTGCACCGCGTCGTCCTCGCCGCGGCCCTGGACGGAGACCGGGAAGGCGAGGGAGATGTCCCGGGACGGCACCAGGATGCGCACGTCGACGGCCTCGGGGCGCATCCGGTCCTCGTGGATCAGGCGCAGCGGCTCGCCGATGGCCACCATCAGCGTCTCCGCCGTGTGGCACACCACGTCGATGCGCACCCGCCGGGCCCCGAACGCCTCCGTGAGCCGGGGGGCCAGGCCCACCATGGTGGGCTGGGGCTCCTCGCGGACCGGGGTGGCCTCCGCGATCCGCGGCGGGCTGCCCTTGCTGACGTTGCTGAGCAGGCCGTCGTCCTGGAGTGCCCGCAGGGCCTGGCGCACGGCGCCGCGCTCCACCCCGAACTCCTCGGCCAGTTCGGCCTGGGTGGGCAGCCGGTCGCCCGGCCTCAGCTCGCCCGCGCGGATCCGCTCGCGCAGGGCGTCCGCGATGTCCTGGGGAGAGCTTCTCCGGCTGCCGTCCACGGCCACGTTCTCCTGGGTCACGACCAAAACGCTACAACTTTGATCCACTTGGCGGGAGTTGTTTCGAACTTGTTTATGAGTGCCTGCCAAGTGGGCACTACTTCAGTAGAGTTGGCTGCCAACTCTACGAAGTTGGTCCGAAGCCTGAAGTCGGAAGTGAAAGTCAGAAGTACCTGAAGCGTCTGAAGTATCCGAAGTGTCCGAAGGGGGAAACGCCGTGCCTGTCCTCGCTCTTCTGTCCGCCGTCTTCGTCATCGCCTTCGAGCAGATCGTCCAGTGGAAGTTCGGCGCGACGGGCTTCGTCGGTCTGCTGCTGCTCAGTGTCGGCCTCAAGGCCAAGAGCCCGGCCGTCAGCTCCGCCGGAGCGGTGGTGCTGGCGATGCTGATCGCCGGCCCCGCCCTGTGACCCGCCGGCGGCCCGCACGACGACGGTCCGCCGCCACTCGCCCGGGAGACCTCAGCCCGTGAGCACCAGCTCCGAACTGATCGTCTCCCACAACGCGTTGAACCACCCGTGCGACTGCTGGACGAAGGCCGTGTCACGCGGCCCGGCGCCTTCCTGGAAGGCGAACAGCATCGCCCGGGTGCCCTGCGTGTCGTAGTACCGCAGCTGTTCGTGGTCCACCTCCTCCTCGCGCCGCCGCACGGTGTAGTACGCGAACAGCGCCTCGGACCCGTTGAGCAGGTAGAGCTTGACCGGCGGGGTGAAGGGCAGCGCCCGGAAGGTCACGTGCACGTCGATGCCGTGCGTGGCGCGCAGCGACAGCAGATTGTGCCGCAGCACCTGTCCCTGGGCGTTGCGCTGGGCCAGCCAGCGCCCGTGCAGCCCGCCCGGCGCGGCCCGGTCCACCGGAGCGGGGAATGCCAGTTCGATGTCCCGGGCCGGCAGCAGCACCCGTACGTCGACCTTGGCCGGTTTCAGCCGCCCCGCGTGGATCTGGCGCAGCGCCTCACCGACCGCGAGGGTGAGCGAGACCGAGGTCAGGCACAGCGCGTCGATCTCCACCTGGGGGGCCGCGAAGGCGGCGGCGATCCGGGGCGCGAGCGCGGCCGTGGTGGGCTGGGGCAGGCCGGTGGAGCCGGCCGGGCCGGCGTCGGACCGCGACGAGCCGGCCGCGACGGTCGCCGGGCTCCCTTTGGTCACGTTGGTGAGCAGGTGCTCCGCCTGGAGGATGCGCAGCGCCTGCCGGACGGCTCCGCGCTCGACGCCGAACTCGTCGGCCAGCTTCGCCTGCGTGGGCATGCGGTCGCCGGGCCGCAGCACGCCGGCCCTGATCCGCTGCCGCAGTTCGTCGGCCACCTCGCGGTGTGACGCCTGTGACCGGTGCGCCGTCTTCCGCTCACTGGCCACAACGTGTTCCGGGTCCACCTCTGAACAGTACAACTTCCCGCCATCTTCGAATAGTTCACGGAAAGGTGGTTATGCGTCGCGCCCAAGCGGAGATAAGAAGAGTGAAGTTGGTGGCCAACTTGGCCGACATGGTCAGGCCTTCAGGGGGTTGGCCACCCCGGTGACAGCGGGGACACGCCGGACCGCGCTCCTTCTCCGGAGGGGAGCCGGGAGCCCGGTCGACGGCGTCGCACAGCCACAACAGAACAACGTCCTTGAGCACAGCCACAACCGAACAGCGTCTCGGAGCACAGTCACAACTGAAGAAGGTTCACCCCGGCACAGTCACAACTGAAGACGGTTCACCCAGCACAGCCGG
This sequence comes from Streptomyces sp. NPDC047017, assembly GCF_040644175.1. Taxonomy (NCBI): domain Bacteria; kingdom Bacillati; phylum Actinomycetota; class Actinomycetes; order Kitasatosporales; family Streptomycetaceae; genus Streptomyces; species Streptomyces sp. NPDC047017. The sequence goes on from NZ_JBEYVW010000002.1 coordinate 454,713, forward strand.
CACAGCCGGCACAGCCACAACTGAACAGCCACGCTACGGACATGTCATCCCGCACCACGACCACCGGCAGGAAGGAGTACTCAGAACACATCCGGGCACCACGGTCGCCCGGACGTACGCAGCAGGGCGTCGGCCATCCGGGCGGCGCCCGCTCGTTCTTCCCGGACCCGTCGGCGGCCGTCGCCGGCCCGCCGCGCTCGGCGACCTCCGCCGAGCGTCACATGAGCAGGTCGTCCACCTGGGCCTCGCCCTCGCGGTAGCGGCGGGCGATCTCCGCGCTGCAGTCGTCGGCCGTGCGCTGCAACTGCTGGCGGCGGCCGGAGACCTCCTGCTCGTAGCGGACGAGGCGGCCCATCGCCGTGCCCAGTTCCAGGTCGGTGCGCGCGGCCAGGTCCGACAGCTCGACCTCGGCGAGCATCCCGGCGGCGAGCTGCCGGTACTCCTCGCCGTGCGGTGTGCCGACAGTCACGTGCCGGGCCGACGAACGCTGCCGGGCGGGCGCGTCCTTGAGGATCTCCGCGAGCCGCTCGACGACGGAGGCCCGGTCCTCGGCCACGACGGCTTCGGGACCGGCCCCGGCCTCGCGCGGCGCCCCGGCACCGCGCCGGTCCTGCTCGGCGCGCAGGATGTCGATCCGCCCCTGGAGCAGCCGCCGTACGTAACTCAGGTCGGCCTCGTCCCGTTGAGCCTGTCGGCGCAGGACGCGCAGCTCCGGCAGGCTCAGCGCCTCCAGCGCGCGGGCCCCGTCCGCGGCCACCGGGTCCGCGCCTGCCGGCTCCGCGCCCACCGGGTGGGTGGCCGCCGGCTCCGTCGCGGGCAGCGGTGGGCTGTCGGTGCGCTGGACCGGCGCCCGGCGGGTGGTGCTGTGCTGCTCGGTACTCCATGCGCTCATGCGCCTCAACCGTCCCCTCGACCGGCGCGTACGGGAGCATCGTGCCACCCCGAGTGGTCAGTATGTGACCGAGTGCCCCCGATCAGCCCCAGATGGGGGGTTACGAAGCAGAAAGAAGCACGATATGGATACCGACCCACCCGTAACAGGGCGGTGCGGGGCGGCGCCGGGCGCCCGGCATGATGGTCGGCATGCGTGCAGTGGTGCAGAGGGTGGACGGCGCGAGTGTCGTCGTGGACGGCGAGACGGTGGGGGCCATCGAGGGCGAGGGGCTGTGCGTCCTGGTCGGCGTCACCCACGAGGACACGAAGGAGAAGGCGGCGCAGCTCGCCCGCAAGCTGTGGACGGTCCGCATGCTGCACGAGGAGCGCTCGTGCAGCGACACCGGCGCCCCGCTCCTGGTGATCAGCCAGTTCACCCTGTACGGCGACGCCCGTAAGGGCCGCCGTCCCACCTGGAACGCGGCGGCGCCCGGCGAGGTCGCCGAGCCGCTGGTGGACGAGGTGGTCGACCGGCTGCGGGCGCTGGGCGCGACCGTGGCGACGGGCCGGTTCGGCGCGAGCATGCGGGTGGCGCTGACGAACGACGGCCCGTTCACGGTCCTGCTGGAGATCTGAGCCGGGGGGCAGGCAGGCCCCACGGCCCGACCGGGCCCTACGGCTCGACGACGACTTCCTGCGCCGCCGCCGTGTCCCCCGCCATCAGCCGGGCGTCCACCGGGACGTTCCGCTTGACCAGGGCGAGGGCGACCGGGCCCAGCTCGTAGTGGCGGGCGGACGTGGTGATGACGCCGATCCGGCGGCCGTCCGGGCCGTCGTCGGCGAGCCGGATCTCCGTGCCGTGCGCCGGCAGCCGGACCTCGCTGCCGTCCAGGTGCAGGAAGACCAGGCGGCGCGGCGGCTTGCCCAGGTTCTGCACCCGGGCGACGGTCTCCTGGCCCCGGTAGCAGCCCTTCTGGAGGTGGACGGCGGTGCCGATCCAGCCCAGCTCGTGCGGGATCGTACGGTGGTCGGTCTCGAAGCCCAGCCGGGGCCGGTGCTGCTCGACGCGCAGCGCCTCGTGGGCGAGGATGCCGGCGGGCGGCCCGGCCTGCGCCGCGTACGCCTCCAGGTCGGCGCGGGGCAGGAACAGGTCACGGCCGTACGGCGTCTCCCGTACGGCGATCCCCTCGGGCACCTCGGTGATCGAACCGGCGGGCAGGTGCACCACGGCGAAGTCGTCCGTGCGGTCGGTGACCTCGACCCGGTAGAAGAACTTCATGGACTCCAGGTAGGCGAGCAGCGCCTCGCGGGTGCCGGGCTCCACGTGCGCCCAGACCGTCTCGCCGTCGTCGACCAGATAGAGCGCGTGCTCGATGTGGCCGTTGGCGGACAGGATCAGCGCCTCGGTGGCCCGGCCGGCGGGCAGGTCGCTCATGTGCTGGGTGAGCAGCAGGTGCAGCCAGCTCAGCCGGTCCTCGCCGGTGACGGTGACGACACCGCGGTGCGAGAGGTCGACGAAGCCGGTGCCGTCCGCGAGGGCGCGCTGCTCGCGGAACAGGTCGCCGTAGTGGGCGGCGACGCCTTCGTCCGGGCCCTCGGCGAGGACGGCGCCGGGCAGCGACAGCAGGGGGCTCTTCATAGGGCCAAGCCTACGACCCGCTACCGGGGCCCTTCGTGGAGCAGTCCTGGCAGCGGCCGAAGATCGCGAAGTGCTTCATGTCGGTGTCGAAACCGAACTGGCGGCGCAGCTTGTCGGTGAAGTCGGCGGCCACCTCGACATCGGCCTCGATGACGTTCTCGCAGTCCCGGCAGACCAGGTGGAGATGGTGGTGGCGGTCGGCCAGGTGGTAGGTGGGCGCCCCGTGCCCGAGGTGGGCGTGCGAGACCAGGCCCAGCTCCTCCAGCAGCTCCAGGGTCCGGTAGACGGTGGAGATGTTGACCCCCGACGCCGTCTTCCTCACCTCACCGAGGATGTCGTCGGGGGTCGCGTGCTCCAGGGTGTCCACCGCTTCGAGCACGAGCTGCCGCTGCGGCGTCAGCCGGTAGCCGCGCTGCCTGAGATCACTCTTCCAGTCGGTGCTCACCACACCCCAGAGTCTAGGACCACGGGCCGCGGACTACTTGAAGAAAGCGATGCCGTCGTCCGGCAGGTCGTCCGGGAGGGCCTTGGCCCAGCGCTCGACGTCCTCGGGGGTGACGACCTTCTTCAGCTGGGCCGACATGTAGGGGCGCAGCTCGACCTCGGGGGTCTGCTTCTCGCCGACCCACATCAGGTCGCTCTTGACGTAGCCGTACAGCCGCTTGCCGCCGGAGTAGGGGCGGGAGGCGGCGGTCCGGGCGACGGCGTCCGTGACCAGGTCGATCTGCGGTTTCTTGGCGGCCATCTCGCCGTACCAGATCTCGATGACGCCGTCGTCGCGGGTCATCGTCACCTCGACCTTGCGCTCGGCGTCGATCCGCCAGAAGCCGTACTCCGACTCCAGGGGGCGCACCTTGTTGCCTTCCTCGTCCAGCACCCAGGTGTGGGAGCGGTACTCCAGGAAGTCCCGGCCGTCGTGGGTGAAGGAGACCTCCTGGCCGAAGTTGCACTTCTCGGCGCCGGGGAAGTCGTGCACGCCCGCGCCGGCCCAGTTGCCGAGCAGGAAGGCGAGGGGCACGAGGTCCTTGTGGAGGTCGGACGGGATCTCGATCATGAGCTGCGGTTCCTGTTCGGGGTCAGCGCTGGCCCTGGTACAGCTTCTTCACGGTCAGGTAGGCGAAGGCGAGGACGCCGACGCAGACCAGGACCAGCAGGGTTTCGAAGAAGATCTCCACGGGGTGCTCCTTGTCGAGCGCGGTGCGGTACGTATGTCACGAAGGGCCGGTGCCCAGCTTAGTCGGCTGGGCACCGGCCCTCTCTATGAGGTGCGCTGCACGGGTCAGCCCCGCTTGACCCCGTCCACGAACCGGCTCCAGGCCCCCGCCCGGAAGAGGAGCGCTCCGCGGGTGGGGGCCTTGCTGTCCCGTACGGGGACGACGGAGGGGAGGTTGTCGGCGATCTCTACGCAGTTGCCGCCGTCCTGGTTGCTGTGGCTGCTCTTGCGCCACTCGGCAGCGTGCAGGAGGTCGTCGGAGACTTCGACGCAGGCTCCGCCGTCCTGGTTGCTGTAGCTGCTCTTGCGCCACATCACTGTGCTCAGGTCAATGGCTCGCATGGCGCTTCCTCCAGCATCCGTTCGATGAACTGCCGCGACTTGTCCGGAGACAGGGCCAAATCGCGTACCCGATCGTATCGGAGCTGGAGACGTTCGACGGCTGCTGCTTCCTGAACCAGCTCACCTGAGTAGCCCGTCTCGATCCAGGCCACGGTCTGTCCGTCCGTGCCTCGAAGCAGCATGGTGTCGGTGTTCGACAGAGCGTGGAGACCCACAGACGACGGCAGCACCTGAACGGTGATGTTGAGGCGATGCCCCATCATGTCCAAGTGCTCCAATTGCGCCTGCCATTCCCCGGGGTCTTCGAGAGGGCTGCGCAGCACCGCTTCGGAGAGAATGGCGCGGAACTGGGGCGGATCGTCCCTGAGCAGCGACTCACGTCGGCCCACCCTTGCCTCGACCTGTGCCTCCAGCTCGTCTCCCTTGAGACCGCCCTCCATGAGCAGCTCACGAGCGTATTCCGGAGACTGCAGCAGGCCCGGGAGAAGGCTCGGTGAGTACTGCCACATACTCACCGCCTCCGCCTCCAGCACCATGTACCGCCGATACCGCTCCTTGAACTGCGTCGGGTCCGCCATCGCCAGCTCCCACAGGGCCAGCAGCAGGTCCGTCGTGCCGTAGTACTGGTCAAGGGCCTGGACCACCTCCGGGCTGCCCAGTGTGTGGCCGTTCTCCATCTTGCCGAACAGGGACCAGTCCCAGCCCAGCTTGTCGCCCAGCTCGCGCAGCGAATCCCCTTTCGCGGCCCGCAGTAACCGCAGCTCCTCCACGAACCGCTGCCTCGGTTCCTGGCTCCGGCCCGTGATCACCCGCCTCGTCGGCATCGCACCCTCCTGTGGAATTTGTGGAACGAACGCTCCCGGGTGACGAAGAACCGCTCGTCAACGGTGTGCCGCCCCCGTCTCTGGGCCATGCTCGATACAGCCCACACCACGCAGAGTAGTGCAACTGTCGCAATCCGTATAGAAGTTGGATGAAAGGAGCAAAATCATGAGGACGGAGTCCACACCTCCCTTCGAGCCCGGAGCACTCCTCTACGACCCCGCACGCGGCGGAGTCGGTGAGTACCGGGACCGCTCGGGCCCCTACGCGATGCTCCGTCCCCTCGGCGGTGGCCGGGAATGGCAGGCCGATCCCGCCGCGCTGCGGCCCGCCACCGCCGAGGAGCGGCTGAGCGCCGAGGTGCGGGCGGCCAACGACCGGACCCGGGCGGCCGGGCTGTGCGCCCCCGACCCGGAGGACCTGAGCCGGCCGCCGCTGCCGGTGCGCGGCTGCGCGGCCTGCACCGATCTGGCCGTCCAGCGGCGCATCGCCCAGGCCGAGGGCGACCTCACCGGAGAGACGGACGCGAACGTCCTGCTGCGCCGGCACCAGCGGCAGGAGCACCGCGCGTGAAGCGCGACGACGCCTTCTGGGCCGGCGTGCTCATCACGCTCAGCATCGCGGGCCTGCTCGCCGCGATCGTGGCGACTACGCTGCCCGCATGGCGAAGAAGCTCGTGATCAAGGTGACGGCCGGGGCGGACGCCCCGGAGCGGTGCTCGCAGGCGTTCACGGTGGCGGCGGTGGCCGTGGCCAGCGGGGTGGACGTCTCGCTGTGGCTGACCGGGGAATCGTCGTGGTTCGCGCTGCCGGGCCGGGCGGCCGAGTTCGAGCTGCCGCACGCCGCGCCGCTGCCCGACCTGATCGACTCGGTCCTCACGGCGGGACGCGTCACCCTGTGCACCCAGTGCGCGGCCCGACGCGACATCACGGAGAACGACGTGATCGAGGGCGTACGGATCGCGGGCGCGCAGGTCTTCGTGCAGGAGGCGCTGGCCGAGGGGACGCAGGCCCTCGTCTACTGAGGCGTACCGCCCCGGTGGTCGTCCCCGTGGCGTTTTCTGCCGTCGAGTTCGTCCCACCACTCGTCGGACTTGGGGTCGCCGGACGGGTCGTCCCACCAGCGGTCGTCGGGGCCGCGGCGATTGGCGACCATGGCGGCGACCGGCGGGATCACCATGGCGAACAGGCACATGCCCACGGCGGCCGGTACCGACCAGATGCGCACGACTCCCCAGGCCAGGACGAACAGCGTGAGGCAGGTGCCCATCATGGCGAAATACGCGTGACGACGGCGTGCGTACATACGTCCAGGGTAGGTCGGCGGGGACCGCGTAAACATGCCGCGGAACGTGCCGAAGGGCCGTACCCCCCTGGCGTCCAACCCCGGGGTACGGCCCTTCCGCGTGCTCGGCGGTCTCAGACCGCGATCGCGACCTCCGCGAGGCCGCCCTGCTGGGCGACGACCGTGCGGTCGGCGGTGGCGCCGGGGACGAGGGCGCGGACGGTCCAGGTGCCCTCGGCGGCGTAGAACCGGAACTGGCCGGTGGCGGAGGTGGGGACCTCCGCGGTGAACTCGCCGGTCGAGTCGAGCAGCCGGACGTAGCCCTTGACCGGCTCGCCGTCCTGGGTCACCTGGCCCTGGATCGTCGTCTCACCGGGCTTGATCGTCGAGGCGTCGGGGCCGCCGGCCTTCGCTCCACACATGTGCTTCTCCAGAGGTCTTGAAAGGTCGGTCGGGTCGGTTACTTGCCGGAGCCCAGCTCGATCGGCACGCCGACCAGGGAGCCGTACTCGGTCCAGGAGCCGTCGTAGTTCTTGACGTTCTCCACGCCCAGCAGCTCGTGCAGGACGAACCACGTCAGGGCCGAGCGCTCACCGATGCGGCAGTAGGCGATGGTGTCCTTGGCGAGGTCGACGTCCTCCTCGGCGTACAGCGCCTTCAGCTCGTCGTCGGACTTGAAGGTGCCGTCGTCGTTGGCGTTCTTCGACCACGGGATGTTCCTGGCGGACGGCACGTGGCCGGGGCGCTGCGACTGCTCCTGCGGCAGGTGGGCCGGGGCGAGCAGCTTGCCGGAGAACTCGTCGGGCGAGCGGACGTCGACGAGGTTCTGCGCGCCGATGGCCTTCACCACGTCGTCGCGGAAGGCGCGGATGGCGGTGTTCTGCGGCTCGGCCCGGTACTCGGTCCTCGCGCGCTCGGGCACGTCGGTGCCGTCGACCAGCTCGCGGGCGTCCAGCTCCCACTTCTTGCGGCCGCCGTCGAGGAGCTTGACGTTCTCGTGGCCGTAGAGCTTGAAGTACCAGTAGGCGTAGGACGCGAACCAGTTGTTGTTGCCGCCGTACAGGATCACCGTCTGGTCGTTGGCGATGCCCTTCTCCGACAGCAGCTTCTCGAAGCCGGCCTGGTCGACGAAGTCACGGCGGACCGGGTCCTGGAGATCCTGGGTCCAGTCGATCCGGACGGCGTTCTTGATGTGGTTCTTGTCGTAGGCGGACGTGTCCTCGTCCACCTCGACGAGGACGATGCTCGGGTCGTCCAGGTGCTCCTGGACCCAGTCGGCGTCGACCAGGACGTCGCTGCGGCTCATGCTCAATCTCCTCCGGGGCAGGTACGGCGGGGCGTGCGAGTGCGAGGGGGCGCGCGGACAGCCGGTGCGGCGGGGCGTGCGCGGCGCGCGGACGGCCCCCGGTCAGGTACGGGGCCGGGCGATACGGGAGCCGGAGCCCCCGCTCAGAAGGGGCGACAGAGCATGGCGGCCACGCGGCACAGGTCCACTGCCCGCCGCTTTGTGAGATCCGCCTGTCGCTTCATAAGGGCGATCGTAGGGAGGGACAGGCGGCCATGTCACCGGCATGTCGGATGATGAGACACGATCGTCCGGAATGTGGGACGAGGAGGGGGTGGGGGGTGGTGCGCGCGGGGGGCGGGGCGCCTGCCACGGGCCCCGGAGCTGCGCCGCGGACGGGTGTCTCGCCAGTCGGACAGCGGAGCGGGCGCCTTCGCAGTCCTACCCCTCAAGCCTGACGTCGGAACCCTTCACCTTGATCTCGACCCCGTTCTTCGCCGCCCGCACCGAGTCCAGCCGGATGCCGCCGGGCAGCCGGTCGATGGCCTGCTGGAAGTCGGTGATCGAGCGCATCCGGTTCTCGGCGAGCGCGAGACCGGCCAGCGTGGGCAGGCCGTCGGCCTTGACCCGCACCTTGTCGCCGTCCACGGCGACGGAGCTGAGCACGGAGATCGGCGTCGGCAGCACGGAGACCTTCACGGCCACCTTGATCTTGCCGTTGCCCCCGTCCGACAGGCCCACCACCTGCGTGGTCACCCCGGGCAGCACCTGGGTCGGCCGGGCCTTCGCCGCCTTCAGCAGCTCGGCGTAGGAGACGGTGGCCGTGCCGGTGGCGGTGGCGGCGGTGGCGGAGCTGTAGTCGCCGGAGAACCGCACGCCCTTCAGGTCCGCTTCGAGATCGTCGATACGGATCTTCTGCCCGCCGTCGCCGGTGTCGGCCTCGTAGCCGCGGATGCCGACCTCGACGTCGTCCAGCTTGTCGCCCGCGAGCTGGGTGAGGAACGGGAACCCCTTGATGGTCACGTCGGGGGTGCTCGCCAGGTTCTCCGTGCTCCGCAGCTCGTCGGCCGCCCGGCCCTGCGCGTAGCGCACCGCCACCCGGTCGGCCACCACGAAGAGCACGCCGAGGACGACGGCGACGATCAGCAGCACTCGCAGCGCGCGCATGCGGTGTTTCCCCCACCTCGGCGGACCTGGCGACGACCGGGCGGCCGCCTTCGCGAGCGTAACCCCGCGGGCGAGCCCGGCCCGAAGTCTGTAGACCAGCTGTTACCCGGGGCGCCCGGAGGTATCCCCGCGCGGCGGGGCGCCGGCTATCCCAGCGCCCGGCCCAGCACCCACACCACCGGCGCCGCCGCCGACAGCGGCAGGGCCACACCGGCCGTGAAGTGGACGAAGCGCGAGGGGTAGTCGTAGGCCGCCACCCGGTGCCCGATCAGGGCGCACACCGCCGCGCCCGCGCCGAGCAGCGCGCCCTTGGTGCCCAGCCCCGTCATGGTGCCGGCCGCGATGCCCGCACCGGCCGCCGCGAGCAGCGCGACCACCACCGAGGCGGCCCCCGGCAGCGGCAGCGCCCGCGCCAGGACGGCCACCGCGACCGCCGCCGCGCCGACCGTGACCGCGTCCGCGCCGCCCGCGAGGTACCCGGTGGCCACGACGGACAGCGCCGCCGAGGCGACGGTCGCCATCAGGCCGTACATCCGCTCGTCCGGGTCGGCGTGGGAGCGCAGCTGGAGGACGAGGGAGAGCAGCACCCACACACCGAGCGTGCCGAGGATGGCGGCGGGGGCGTGCGCGCGGCCCGCGCCCAGCACGGCCGCGTCCGAGACCAGCGCGCCCGCGAAGGCGAGGGCGATGCCCTGGCGGGCGGGCCACATGCCGTTCAGCCGGAACCAGCCGGCCGCCGTCACCGCCTGGAGCACCACCAGCGGCACGAGCAGCGCGTACGTGCCCGCCTGCGCCGCGCCCGCCAGCAGCAGGCCCAGCAGCGCGGTGAGCGCGGCCGGCTGCATCCCCGGGTCGATGACCGGCGAGCGGCCCTCGGCCCGGGCGCGCTGCGCGTCGGTGACACGGGTGTTGCCGCCGAGCGTGGCGGGCCCGTAGTCGGGGTCGGCGCCGGTCGGGGCGGGTGTCGGGGCGGGGGCGGGGTCCGCGGCCGGGACCTGGGCCGACGCCGGGGCCGGGTGGTCGAGCGACGGCAGGTAGGCGGTCCGCGCCGCCGCTTCCGGGGCGGCGACGACCGGCTGCCCGTGGGTCTGCGTCTCCCAGGTCTGGCCCTGCCACTGCTGCGTGTAGGGGGCGGCGTGCGGGTCCGCGTACGGCTGCTGCTGGCCGTACCCGTCTCCGCCTCCGTCCCCGCTTCCGGGCCAGGGCTGCGGCGCCTGCTGCGGATACGGCTGCCGGGCGGCGTACGGCTGCTCGGCGGGGTACTGCTGCTGGGCGGGGTACTGCTGCTGCCCGCTGTGCTGCTGCTGCCCGCTGTGCTGCTGCTGGGTGTACGGGTCGTAGCCCTCGTATCCCTCGTAGCCCTCGTGCGGAGATCCCTCATACGGCCGGTCGGTCATCGCTCACCCTCCTGCGAACGGCGGGAGCACCTCGACCGTGCCGCCCTCGATCAGCCGTACCGTCTCATGGTCGCGCGTTCCCACCGGGTCGCCGTCGATGAGGAACGAGCAGCGCGGCAGGACGCGCGCGAGGTCACCGGGGTGCCGCTCGCGCGCCGCGGCGAGCGCCCCGGCCAGCGTCTCCGCCTCGTGCGGCTCCTCGGCGACCCCGGCCGCGGCCTTCGCCGCCGCCCAGTAGCGCACCGTGACCTTTGCCATGCCGTTCCTCATGTCCTCATGCCACTCGTGATGAACAGGGTTCAGGTTAGGCCCTTCCGGGGCCCTCCCCGGCGAGGGTCCAGCGGGCCAGGCGGTGCAGCAGGGCGTCCGGGGCGGCGTTCTCGGCGTGGCCCATGCCGGGCTCCAGCCAGAGTTCGCCGTGGTCACCGGCGGCCGCGGCGAGCATGCGGGGGTGGTCGAGGGGGAAGTACGCGTCCCGGTCGCCGTGCACGATCAGCAGCGGGGTGGGCGCGATGCGCGGGACCGCCTCCACCGGGGAGAGCGGGACGGGGTCCCAGTCGCGGTGGTGGACGCGGGTGCGCAGGCCGTAGCGGCTCAGCAGGCGGCCCTCGGGGCGCGTGACCAGCCAGTGCAGCCGGCGCATGGGGGCGGTGCCCCGGTAGTACCAGCGCGCCGGGCCGCTCACGGACACCACGGCGTCCGTGCCCTCCGGTCCGTGCAGCGCCGCGTGCCGCAGCACCACCGAGCCGCCCATGGAGAAACCGACGGTCGCCACCCGCGGGTGCCCGAAGCCGCGCGCCCACGCCACCGCCGCCGCCAGGTCGAGCACCTCGCGGTCGCCGACCGTGGAGCGCCCGCCGGAGGCCCCGTGGCCGCGGAAGGAGAACGTGACCACGGCACCGTACCGGGCGAACACGCGGGCGACCCGGCGGACGTGCGGCCGGTCCAGGCCGCCCGTGAAACCGTGCGCGACCACGAACACCTGGCCTGTCCCGCGCGGGGCCGCTCCCGGCTCGTACGCCGCCTCGACCGCCACCCCGTCCGCCGTGCGCAGGAACGTCCTGACCGGGGCGCGCGGCGGCGTCCCGGACGCCGGGGCGGACGTCGGGGCGGACGTCGGACGCGCCACATGACCTGCCGAATCCCCGCTCATGTCGGCTATTGTGCTGGGAAGAGGACTCGGGCAGCGAAGCCCCCGGGTCCTTTCGTGCTTTCGGAAGCGTTGTATACGACGCGGGAAACCGCAGGTGTACGACTGGAAGAGACGCAGCAGTGCCGCACACTCCCCCACGGCCACACGCGGAGGAACGAGACGCCATGGACGAGCGAACCGTGCACGACCATACGACGGCCCAGGCATCGGGGGCCGCCCCGCGCGAGCGATGCCGAGTGCCCGGGGGAGGGACGGCGCGATGAGTTCCCTGCTGCTGCTCACCAACGCCCTCCAGCCCTCGGCCGAGGTGCTCCCCGCCCTGGGCCTGCTGCTGCACAACGTGCGGGTGGCACCGGCGGAGGGCCCCGCCCTCGTCGACACCCCGGGCGCCGACGTCATCCTGGTCGACGGGCGCCGCGACCTGCCGCAGGTGCGCAGCCTGTGCCAGCTGCTGCGCTCCACCGGACCGGGCTCCCCGCTGCTCCTCGTGGTGACGGAGGGCGGCCTGGCCGCGGTCACCGCCGACTGGGGCGTGGACGACGTCCTGCTGGACACCGCGGGTCCCGCCGAGGTGGAGGCCCGCCTGCGGCTGGCCATGGGCCGCAAGCAGCTCGTCGACGACGACTCGCCCATGGAGATCCGCAACGGCGACCTGTCGGTGGACGAGGCGACCTACAGCGCCAAGCTCAAGGGCCGGGTGCTCGACCTGACCTTCAAGGAGTTCGAGCTGCTGAAGTACCTCGCGCAGCACCCGGGCCGGGTCTTCACCCGCGCCCAGCTCCTCCAGGAGGTCTGGGGCTACGACTACTTCGGCGGCACCCGGACCGTCGACGTGCACGTCCGGCGGCTGCGCGCCAAGCTCGGCCCCGAGCACGAGTCGCTGATCGGCACCGTGCGCAACGTCGGCTACCGCTTCGTCACCCCCGAGAAGCCGGAGCGGTCGGCGGAGGAGGCCAGGACCCGGCCCGAGCCCACGGACCAGCCCGGCCGGGGCCGCGACCGGAGCCGGGAGCGGGACCGGGGCCGGAACCAGGACGCGAGCCGGAACCAGGACGCGAGCCGGAGCCAGGACGGGAGCCGGGACCAGGACGGGAGCCGGGACCAGGACCAGGAGAGTGGCCGGCAGGCCACGGCGGGCCACGGCGCGGCGAAGACCCGGCCGGAGTCGTAGCGCACGCCGAGGCGCCCCGGCCGCCCGCCGAGGCGCCTCCCCAGCCGCGCGCCCGGGGCGCGCCCCCAGCCGCGCGCCGGAGCACCCCCAGCCGCACGCCGGGGCTCGCCCCGGGGCGCAGCGCACGCGAGGCCCCGGGCCAAGTCGTCGAGCACGCGTACCGCACGCGGGGGCGCGCCCCGAGTCGGGCGGCACGCGAAGGCCGAGGCCACGTCGCAACCCACCCGAGGGCGCGCCCCGAGTCGCACGGCACGCGAAGGCCCGGGCCACGTCCCAGCGCACCCGAGAGCGCGCCCCGAGTCGCACGGCACGCGAAGGCCCGGGCCGCGTCCCAGCGCACCCGAAAGCGCGCCCCGCCCCCATCGCTCATCCACGCACTGATACGCCGTGCCCAGGGCGGGTCCATCCGCGTAGACTCCGCGCGTGGCCAAGGTGACTCGGGACGACGTGGCGAGGCTGGCGGGGACTTCCACCGCGGTGGTCAGCTACGTGATCAACAACGGACCCCGGCCGGTCGCCCCGGCCACGCGCGAGCGTGTCCTCGCCGCGATCAAGGAGCTGGGGTACCGGCCGGACCGGGTCGCCCAGGCGATGGCCTCGCGGCGCACGGACCTCATAGGCCTGATCGTCCCGGACGCCCGCCAGCCCTTCTTCGGGGAGATGGCGCACGCGGTCGAGTGGGCGGCGGCCGAGCGCGGGAAAATGGTCCTGGTCGGCAACTCCGACTACGTCGCCGAGCGCGAGGTCCACTACCTGCGGGCCTTCCTCGGGATGCGCGTCTCCGGCCTCATCCTCGTCTCGCACGCGCTGAACGACCTGGCCGCCGCCGAGATCGACGCCTGGGACGCCCGGGTGGTGCTGCTGCACGAGCGGCCCGAGGCGATCGACGACGTGGCCGTGGTCACCGACGACCTGGGCGGCGCGCAGCTCGCCGTACGGCACCTGCTGGAGCACGGCCACGCGTACGTGGCCTGCCTGGGCGGCACCGCGGACACCCCGGCCGTGGGCGACCCGGTCTCCGACCACGTCGAGGGCTGGCGGCGCGCGATGGCCGAGGCGGGGCTGCCGACCGAGGGCCGCCTGTTCGAGGCGCCGTACAACCGCTACGACGCCTACCGGGTCGGCCTGGAGGTGCTCGCCGGGCCCGACCGGCCGCCGGCGATCTTCTGCTCCACCGACGACCAGGCGATCGGCGTGCTGCGGGCCGCGCGGGAGCTGCGCATCGACGTCCCCGGCGAGCTGGCGGTGGCCGGGTTCGACGACATCAAGGAGGCGGCGCTCGCGGACCCGCAGCTGACCACGGTCGCCTCCGACCGGTCGGCGATGGCCCGCTCGGCCGTGGACCTCGTGCTCGACGACGGGCTGCGGGTCGCCGGTTCGCGGCGGGAGCGGCTCAAGGTGTTCCCCTCCCGGCTGGTCGTCCGCCGGTCCTGCGGCTGCGCCTGACCCCGGCCCCGAGCCGCCCGGCCGGGCCCCTTACATCGGGCATACGCGGTTCTGTCGGGCTTCTCAGCGGGGACTCAGGAAGCTCTCATGATCACGGGACACAGTCGATGACATGACCGACAGCATCCGCCGCAGCGGCGCGTACGAGTACACCCAGGGTGACGGAACGACCCCGACTGCTCACTCCGCGCAGTCGGCGGATCAGCACCCCCACACCTCTTCCCCGGTGAACCCGGAGTGGCCGCCCCCGCCGGCGTACGCCCCGGCGCAGCCCTACGCTCAGCCCGCCGCTCAGCCCGCCGCGCAGTCCTACGCGGCCGAGCCCGGCCCGACCGCCGCGCACGGCGGCACCTGGGGCGCCCCGGGCGGCGCGTGGGGCGCCCACGGCGGCGGGCATCACGGCGGGCACGACGGCGGCACCGCCGTACTGCCCCCCGTCGGTTCCGCTCCCGCCCCCGGTCCCGGTCCCGCGCCGAAGAAGCGCGCCAAGGGCCCGCTCGCGCTGCTCGCCGCCGTGGCGATCGCCGCCGCGGCCGTGGGCGGCGGCACCGCGTACGCCTTCCAGGAGCTGACCGGCAAGGACACCGTCGCCTCCAGCAGCACCAGCACCAACGTGGTGCCCTCCAGCCAGCGCGGCAGCGTCGCCGCCATCGCCAAGGCGGTCAGCCCGAGCGTCGTGGAGATCACCGCCACCCTCGACAACGGCACCTCCACCGGCTCCGGCGTGATCATCTCCAGCGGCGGCGAGATCGTCACCAACAACCACGTCATCGCGGGCGCCTCCTCCGTCAAGGCACGCACCAGCGACGGCAGCACGTACACCGCGCAGGTGGTGGGCACCGACAGCTCCAAGGACCTCGCCCTGATCAAGCTCCAGGGCGCCTCCGGGCTCAAGACGGCCGCCCTCGGCAACTCCGACGGCGTCGCGGTCGGCGACCAGGTCGTGGCGATCGGCTCCCCCGAGGGCCTGACCGGCACCGTCACCAGCGGGATCGTCTCCGCCCTCAACCGGGACGTGACCGTGTCCACCGACGAGAGCCAGGGACAGGGCCAGGGACAAGGGCAGGGCGAGGGCCAGTGGCCGTTCGAGTTCGGCGGCCGGCACTTCAACGGCGACACCGGCTCCTCCACCACCACCTACAAGGCGATCCAGACCGACGCGTCCCTGAACCCGGGCAACTCCGGCGGCGCGCTGATCGACGCGAACGGCAACATCGTCGGCATCAACTCGGCGATGTACTCGGCGGCGTCCGCCTCCGGCTCCGGTTCCGGCTCCTCCGACGCCGGCAGTGTCGGCCTCGGCTTCGCCATCCCGGTCAACACCGTCAAGGCCGACCTGGCCAAGCTGCGCTCCGGCGCGCAGAACTGACCCGGGCCCCCGCCGCCGTACCGCACGGGGCGGGTGCGGACCGTGCGAGTCTGGGTACGTCCCGAGAACGCCCCGACCCGACCGTGTCCGCCCCGGACCCGAGCCACCGAGGAACAGCGACCGATGAGCCCCGCCGACGCCGACCGCGACCGTGACACCCAGCGCATCCTGATCGTCGACGACGAGCCCGCGGTACGCGAGGCGCTCCAGCGCAGCCTCGCCTTCGAGGGCTACGACACCCAGGTCGCCGTGGACGGCGCGGACGCGCTGGAGAAGGCGGGCGCCTACCGGCCGGATCTGGTCGTCCTCGACATCCAGATGCCGCGCATGGACGGCCTGACCGCGGCCCGCCGGCTCCGCGGCGCCGGCGACACCACCCCGATCCTCATGCTCACCGCCCGCGACACGGTCGGCGACCGGGTCACCGGCCTGGACGCCGGGGCGGACGACTACCTGGTCAAGCCGTTCGAGCTGGACGAGCTGTTCGCCCGCATCCGGGCCCTGCTGCGCCGCAGCACCTACGCGGCGGCCGTCGCCGCCGCGGCCGACGGGGACGACGCGCTCACCTTCGGCGACCTGCGCATGGACCTGTCGACCCGCGAGGTCACCCGCGCCGGACGCCAGGTGGAGCTGACCCGCACCGAGTTCACGCTCCTGGAGATGTTCATGGCGCACCCGCGCCAGGTGCTCACCCGCGAGCAGATCCTGAAGGCGGTCTGGGGCTTCGACTTCGAGCCCTCCTCGAACTCGCTCGACGTCTATGTGATGTACCTGCGCCGCAAGACCGAGGCGGGCGGCGAGCCGCGCCTGGTGCACACCGTGCGCGGGGTCGGGTACGTGCTGCGCCAGGGCGGCGCGGAGTGACCAGGGCGCTGCGCCGCTTCCGCTCCCTGCCGATCCGCTCCCGGCTCGCGCTCCTGGTGGCGGCGGCGGTCGCCTTCGGGGTGGCCGCGGTGTCGGTGACCTGCTGGTTCATCGTGCAGGGGAAGCTGTACCAGCAGATCGACAACGATCTGCGCGCGGCCGGCGGCCCGGTCGGCTCGCGCAGCGTGGACAGCCTGCTGAACAACTGCTCCAGCACGCCCTCCGCCCCGGGCGACCGCGGCCCCGGCTCCACCGACTACTACGTCCAGGTGATCAGCTCCACCGGCGTGACCTGCGTCTTCGGCAACTCCGCCGGAACCGTCCGGGCCACCGACCGCGACCTGGCCATCGCCCGCGACCCGGGGCGCGACGGCACCATGCACAACAGCACGGACACCCACGGCAACCCGGTGCGCGTGCTCACCGCCCCCCTGTTCGTCACCTTCCCGGCGGGCTCCCAGCTCTACCCCGGCCACGCGCTGCTGATCGCCTCGCCGCTCAAGGACACCGACAAGACCCTCAACGACCTGGCCCTGCTGCTGCTGCTCGTCTCCGGCATAGGAGTGATCGGCGCCGGCGCCACCGGCCTCGCCGTCGCCCGCGCCGCGCTGCGCCCGGTCGACGAGCTGACCGAGGCCGTCGAGCACGTGGCCCGCACCGAGGACCTGGCGGTCCGCATCCCGGTGGCCGACGACAGCGAGGACGAGATCGCCCGGCTGTCGCGCTCCTTCAACTCGATGACCGCCTCCCTGGCCTCCTCCCGCGACCTCCAGCAGCAGCTCATCGCCGACGCGGGCCACGAGCTGCGCACCCCGCTGACCTCGCTGCGCACCAACATCGAACTCCTCACCCGCAGCGAGGAGACCGGCCGCCCGCTGCCCGAGGCCGACCGCAAGGCGCTGCTGGCCTCGGTGAAGGCGCAGATGACCGAACTGGCCTCGCTCATCGGCGACCTCCAGGAACTGTCCCGCTCGGAGAGCCAGCGCGGCGAGCGCATCCAGGTGATCGCGCTCCAGGACACGGTGGAGGCGGCGCTGCGCCGCGCCCGGCTGCGCGGCCCCGAGCTGACCGTCACCGCCGACCTGGAACCCTGGTTCGTCCGCGCCGAACCGGCCGCCATGGAACGGGCGGTGGTCAACCTCCTCGACAACGCGGTGAAGTTCAGCCCCGAGGGCGGCACCATCGAGGTGCGGCTGGCCCACGGCGTCCTCACCGTCCGCGACCACGGCCCCGGCATCCCCGCCGACGAACTCCCGCACGTCTTCGACCGCTTCTGGCGCTCCCCCGGCGCCCGCGCCCTGCCCGGCTCCGGGCTCGGCCTGTCCATCGTGGACCGCACCGTCCGCCAGTCCGGCGGCGAGGTCGCCCTGACCCCGGCGGACGGCGGCGGCACGGTGGCCACCGTACGGCTGCCGGGCGCGGCCACCCCGCCCCCGGAACTGCCGTGAGGGCGGGACGGCGTTGAGGCCCGCTCCCGGTCCCCGCTCTGTACTCTCGGACGCATGACCAGCGACGACACCGCACCGATCGCCCGCTCAGTGGAGACCCGCGCCGAACTGGCCCCGGACCAGGCCGACGCCGTGCTCGCCCTGCTCGCCGAGGCCGCCCGCGCCGACGGCCAGCAGGCGGTGTCCGAGCAGGGGCGGCTGCTGCTGCGCGGCGGCGCCCGCACGGGCGTGTCCCATCTGCTGCTGAGCCTGGACGGTGAGCTGATCGGCTACGCGCAGCTGGAGGACACCGACCCGGTGGAGGCGCCCGCCGCCGAGCTGGTCGTGCACCCGGCGCACCGTGGCCACGGGCACGGCCGGGCGCTCGGCTCGGCGCTGCTGGCCGCCTCCGGCAAGCGGCTGCGGGTGTGGGCGCACGGCGGGCACTCCGCCGCCCGGCACCTCGCGCAGGTCCTCGGGCTGACGCTCTTCCGCGAGCTGCGGCAGATGCGGCGCCCGCTGGCCGGCTTCGACCTGCCCGAGCCCGCGCTGCCCGAGGGCGTGACGGTACGGGCCTTCGTGCCCGGCCAGGACGACGCGGCCTGGCTCGCGGTGAACGCGGAGGCGTTCGCCCACCACCCCGAGCAGGGCTCGCTCACCCAGCGCGACCTGGACGCCCGCGAGGCCGAGCCGTGGTTCGACCCGGAGGGGTTCTTCCTCGCCGAGCGCGCGGGCCGGCTGATCGGCTTCCACTGGACCAAGGTGCACGCCGAGGAGCGCCTCGGCGAGGTGTACGTCGTCGGGGTGCGGCCCGGCGCGCAGGGCGGCGGCCTGGGCAAGGCGCTCACCGTGACCGGCCTGCGCCACCTGGCCGCCCGGGGCCTGCCCGCCGCGATGCTGTACGTCGACGCCGACAACAAGGCCGCGGTGGCGGTCTACGAACGGCTGGGCTTCACGACGTACGAGACGGACCTCATGTACCGGACGGAGACCTGAGCACCGGCTGAGCACCGGGGGCCGGAGAGGGCGGTTTGGGGGCGGCCTCCGGGAGAGGCCGAGTACCCGCGGGCCGCCTCCCGGTGTCCCGCACGTCATGTCTCCGTAACCGGTCATTCAGACTGGCTTGCGACGCTCGCCCCATGAAACCCGCCGTGCCAGAGCCCGCGCCCCCCGGGGGATCCCCACCCGCGCTCCCGCCCGTGCTCTCCGACGCGCCTGTCCCGCACCCAGCGCGGAAGAATGGGTTCATGAGCGAGCCAGACGCCCAGCCGGCAGCATCCGTCCCGCGGCTCCAGCCCTCCGCGGGCTCCCTGACCGCCCGCCGCCCGCACACCGTGGCCGCGGCGGTCTCCGACCTGGAACCCGACCTCGACGCCGACCTCGACGACTACGAGGAGCCGGGGGACGGCGGGGAGCGGCTGCCGCAGGGCCGCTTCCTCGACCGGGAACGCAGCTGGCTCGCCTTCAACGAACGCGTTCTGGAACTGGCCGAGGACCCGGACACCCCGCTGCTGGAGCGGGCCAACTTCCTGGCGATCTTCGCCAGCAACCTGGACGAGTTCTTCATGGTCCGGGTGGCCGGCCTCAAGCGCCGTATCGCCACCGGCGTCGCCACCCGCTCCGCCTCCGGCCTCCAGCCGCGCGAGGTGCTGGAGATGATCTGGGCGCGCTCGCGCGAGCTGATGGCCCGGCACGCCGCCTGCTACCACGAGGACGTCGCCCCCGCCCTCGCGGAGGAGGGCATCCACCTGGTTCGCTGGAGCGAGCTGACGGAGAAGGAGCAGGCCCGCCTGTTCACGCTGTTCCGGCAGCGCATCTTCCCGGTGCTGACCCCGCTGGCCGTCGACCCCGCGCACCCCTTCCCGTACATCTCCGGCCTCTCCCTGAACCTGGCCGTCGTGGTGCGCAACCCGGTCACCGGCCACCGCCACTTCGCCCGCGTCAAGGTGCCGCCGCTGCTCAACCGCTTCCTGGAGAGTTCCCCGGGCCGCTACGTCCCCCTGGAGGACGTGATCGCCGCCCACCTGGAGGAGCTGTTCCCGGGCATGGAGGTCCTGGAGCACCACACCTTCCGCCTCACTCGCAACGAGGACCTGGAGGTCGAGGAGGACGACACCGAGAACCTGCTCCAGGCCCTGGAGAAGGAGCTGATGCGGCGCCGCTTCGGGCCGCCGGTGCGGCTGGAGGTCGAGGAGTCCGTCGACCGCGAGGTGCTCGACCTGCTGGTGCGCGAGCTGAAGATCAGCGAGGCCGAGGTGTACCCGCTGCCCGGCCCGCTCGACCTGACCGGCCTGTTCCGCATCCACAGCCTGGACCGGCCCGAGCTGAAGTACCCCCGGTTCATCGCCGGCACCCACCGCGACCTCGCCGAGGTCGAGTCGGCCTCGCCGCCGGACATCTTCGCCGCGCTGCGCGGCCGGGACGTGCTGCTGCACCACCCCTACGACTCGTTCTCCACCTCCGTGCAGGCGTTCCTGGAGCAGGCCGCCGCCGACCCGGACGTGCTCGCCATCAAGCAGACCCTGTACCGGACCTCGGGCGACTCCCCCATAGTCGACGCGCTCATCGACGCCGCCGAGTCCGGCAAGCAGGTCCTCGTGCTGGTCGAGATCAAGGCCCGCTTCGACGAGCACGCCAACATCAAGTGGGCGCGCAAGCTGGAGGAGGCCGGCTGCCACGTCGTCTACGGCCTCGTCGGCCTCAAGACGCACTGCAAGCTGTCCCTGGTGGTCCGCCAGGAGGGCGACGACACGCTGCGCCGCTACAGCCACGTCGGCACCGGCAACTACCACCCCAAGACCGCCCGCCTGTACGAGGACCTCGGGCTGCTCACCGCCGACCCGCAGGTCGGCGCCGACCTCTCCGACCTGTTCAACCGGCTCTCCGGCTACTCCCGCCGCGAGACCTACCGCCGGCTGCTGGTCGCCCCCAAGTCCCTGCGCGACGGCCTGGTCTCCCGTATCCGCAAGGAGATCCAGCACCACCGCGCCGGGCGGCCCGCGTTCATCCGGATCAAGGTCAACTCGGTGGTGGACGAGGCCGTCGTCGACGCCCTCTACCAGGCCTCCCAGGCGGGCGTCCCGGTCGACGTGTGGGTGCGCGGCATCTGCGCGCTGCGCCCGGGCGTGCCGGGCCTGTCGGAGAACATCCGCGTCCGCTCCATACTCGGCCGGTTCCTTGAGCACTCCCGGGTGTTCGCGTTCGGCGGCGGCGGCGAGCCGGAGGTGTGGATCGGCAGCGCCGACATGATGCACCGCAACCTCGACCGCCGGATCGAGGCCCTGGTCCGGGTCACCGACCCCGCCCACCGGGCCATGCTCAACCGGCTGCTGGAGACCGGCATGTCCGACACCACCGCCTCCTGGCACCTCGGCCCGGACGGCGACTGGACCCGGCACGCGACGGACACGGACGGCCAGCCCCTGCGCAACATCCAGGAGATGCTCATAGACGCCCGGAGGCGCCGGCGTGGCACAGCGACACCTTGACCCGACGGACCGCACCGCCGCCGCCGGGACCGTCCCCCGGCTCACCGGGGAGGACGACGCCCCCGTCACGGACACCGCCGCGGCCACCTCCGGGGACGGCACCGCGGACGCCCTCGCGGCCTATCTGCGGGCGCAGGCGACCGAGTTCCTCCGCGCCCTGCGGCTGCACGGCGAGAGCGGCGGCGCGGCGGCCGGCACCGCCGAGTCCCTCGACGCGGCCCGCGCGCTGCGCCGCGCGGCCCGCCGCATCAGCGGCAGCCTGCACACCTTCCGGCCCGCGCTGGAGGAGACCTGGGCGGAGGAGCTGCGCCCGGAACTGGCCTGGCTGTCCGGCACGCTGGCCCGCGAGCACGCCTACCAGGCGCGCCTGGAACGGCTGTTGCTGGCCCTGCACCGGCTGTCGCCGCGCGGCGGGGAGGCCGGTACGGCGGAGCCCGGCGCGGGCGGCGCGGCCGGTGGCGCCGGGGCGGCGCCCGCCGCGCAGCGGGCGGCGGCGTCCGGCGGCGCGGCCCATCCGGGCCGGCCGGGCGCGGTGGACCGCGGCCATCTGACCGTGGGCGCGGCGAAGGCGGGCGCCCTGCTGGACCGTCAGCTCACCCTCGCCCGCACCCGGGCCCACTCCACGGCCCTCCAGGCGCTGGGTTCCTCCCGCTTCCACGCCGTCGCCGACAAGGTCGCCGTCCTCGCCAGCGACGTCCCGCTCGCCCCCGCCGCGCACAGCACCGACCTGCGGCCCCTGGCCACCGCCGCCGAGGACCGCCTCGCCGACGCCGTCACCGCGCTCCCCCTCGTCACCGCGGGCAGCCCCTACAACGCGGAGGCCCTGGTCCACGGCCTGTCCCCGGACCTGTCCCCGCACCCGCAGGACGCGCCCTGGCATCAGGTCCGCCTGCTGCTGCGCCTGCACCGGTACGCCCGTGAGGCGCTGCGCGGAGCCGCGTCCCGCCCGGCCGCCCCCGCCGCCCCGGCCGAGCTGCGGCTGCGCACGGCCGGCCAGGCCCTCGACCGGCACCGCGACGCCTCGGAGGCCGCCGCCGCGGCGGCCTCGGCGGCCCGCACCCCGCGGATCGCCCCGGCGACGGCGTACGCGCTGGGCGTGCTCCACGCCGACCAGCGGCACGAGGTGGAGGCGGCCAGGTTCACCTTCCAGCAGTCGTGGCTGGGGCAGCCGGTCGGCGCCGGCTGAGCGGGGAGGGAGCGACATGACGAGCCCCGAGAAGCCCGTCCTGGCGGCCGGCTGCGTCCTGTGGCGCCGCTCGCCGGCGGACGGGACGCTCGAACTGTGCCTGGTGCACCGGCCCAAGTACGACGACTGGTCCTGGCCCAAGGGCAAGCTCGAACCCGGCGAGGACCCGCTGGCGGGCGCCCTGCGCGAGGTCGAGGAGGAGACCGGGTACACCGCCGTGCCCGGCCCGCCGCTGAGCACCCTGGCCTACCGGACCGGCGGCCGCCCCAAGCAGGTGCGGTACTGGGCCGCCGAGGCCGCGGCGGGCCGTTTCGTCCCCAACAAGGAGGTGGACCGGCTGCGCTGGCTCCCGCCGGACGACGCCCGCGACCGCCTGACCCGGCTCCGCGACCGCGAACTGGTCGACGAGCTGCTGCGCGCCCTGCGCAGGGTCTGAAACCGGCCACTGCGCGGGCAGCCGCCCCGGGGCGGTCAGCCGCCCCGCTCGTGCTCCGCCGCGTCCGTGCGGGCCGCGCTCCGCGCCCGGCGGGCCGGGCCGCGCCAGCCGCAGCTGCAGCGGGCCAGACAGAAACGGCCCTGTTCGACGGTCGTCGTGCGATGTTCCTGCTGCGCCACGGTGACCACGCTACCCAGGCCGGGTGAACGGCCGGTTGCGGCCCCGTGCGGATGCCCCCGGCCGCCCTCCGGCGCGTGACGGCGTTCCCTACCCGTCGTTAACCGGACGACGAAGGCCCGCGACGGGACGGACCGGCTGGGGGTAGGCAGGCGATGGCGGAGCGGCTGGGAGTCCCCCCTCGGGGCAGGATCGGCGCGGCGGCGCTCGCGGCGGCGCTGGCGCTGTGCGCGGGCGTCTCGGGGTGCGCCGGCAGCGGCGCGGCCGCCGAGGACGCGCGGCCCGCCGGCGGTCCGGTGCGCACCGTGCGGCAGGCCGCGGACGCGCTGCGCGCGGCGGGCACCTCCCAGTTGCGTACGTCGATGGAGATGGCCACCGGCGGCACCCGGGTGACCATCCGCGGCGAGGGCGCCTACGACTACCGGGGGCAGCTCGGGCAGCTGACGGTCGTGCTGCCGCAGGACCCGGCCGGTGCCGCCGAGCACGTGCCCATCGTCGAGATCCTGGCGCCGGGCGCGCTGTTCATGAAGAACCGGGGGGCGGGAGTGCCCGCCGGCAAGTGGGTGCGGGTGGCGACGGCCACCCTGCTCGACGGCAACCTCGTCACCGGGGGCGCCACCGACCCGTTCGTCGCCGCGGAGGTGCTGCGCGGCACGCGCACGGCGGCGTACGTGGGGCGGACCCGGGTGGCGGGCATCGCCGTGCGGCACTTCCAGGGCACCGCCGATCTCGCGCTGGCGGCGCGCGGTGCCGGGGCGGCGGACCAGGGGGCGCTGCGGGCGGCGGCGAAAGGGTTCGCCACGGCCGACGTCCCGTTCGACGTGTACCTCGACGACCAGGGCCGCATCCGCAAGCTGCGGCAGGGCTTCGTCTTCGTCAACGCCCGCCGCAAGGGCACCGTCGCCGTCTACGCGACCACGCTGCTGTTCGCCTTCGGCACCCCGGTGACCGTACGGCTGCCGCAGCCTGCCGACATCTACACCGGGCACGTGGCCGAGCAGTGAGCCACCGGGGACGACCGCCGAAATGAGCGGCGGACTAGCCCTTCCGTGCCATGCGCGAACCGCCCCGGTCTCCTTACTCTAGGAAGCTGTCGACGGCAGAGATGGGGTGATGCGCGTGGCTCCGGTGGGCGGTACGGCAGTGCAGGACCACGTGGCCCTCGCCGAGATCGAACTGTGCGGAGAGCTGATCATCGCCGCCTCGGCGGCCGCGGAGCGGCTCAGCCTGGAGAGCATCGACGAGGTGCTCAGAGTGGCCGAGGAACGCCGGTCCGGCACGGGCCGCTGAGCCGCCGTACGCACTCTTCCGCGCCTTGGTCAGGTGCGCAGCAGCCGCCCGATCGCCTTGGTGGCCTCCTCGACCTTCGCGTCGATCTCGGAGCCGCCCTCGACGGCCGCGTCGGCGACGCAGTGCCGCAGGTGCTCTTCGAGCAGTTGCAGGGCGAAGGACTGCAGGGCCTTGGTGGAGGCGGAGACCTGGGTGAGTATGTCGATGCAGTAGGTGTCCTCGTCGACCATCCGCTGCAGCCCGCGGATCTGGCCCTCGATCCGGCGCAGCCGCTTGAGGTGCTCGTCCTTCTGCTGGTGGTAGCCGTACGTGGCGTGGTCGTGACCGGCGTCCCCGTGCGGCGCCGCGTCCTGCTGCCCGGGGGTCCCCAAGGACGCCGTCGGGCCGGCCTCGGTGGTCGTCATCGCGTCCTCCCGCTCGGAACGGAAATCGGGGGATATACCCCCGCTGGGTATATCGTAACGAATTTCGCCGCGCACCGGGGCCCGAGACCTGCCTGACGGGCCCTGGGACCGCCCCCGTGCCGACCACTGTGCCTGATGGGCGACACTGGGGGACGGCCCCTTAGCCGTGGCCGGATGATGCGCTTAGCATCACCCTGACCGAAACCGAAGCACCCCGAGGACCCCACGTGCGCTTTCGTCTGACCCCCAGGGAGACGAGCTTCTACGACATGTTCGCCGCGTCCGCGGACAACATCGTCACGGGCTCCAAGCTCCTGATGGAACTGCTCGGGGCGGACGCTTCCGCCCGGGCCGAGATCGCAGAGCGTATGCGGGCCGCCGAACACGCGGGCGACGACGCCACACACGCGATCTTCCACCAGCTGAACTCCTCGTTCATCACGCCCTTCGACCGCGAGGACATCTACTCCCTCGCGTCGTCCCTCGACGACATCATGGACTTCATGGAGGAGGCCGTCGACCTCGTCGTCCTCTACAACGTCGAGGAACTGCCCAAGGGCGTCGAGCAGCAGATCGAGGTGCTGGCCCGGGCGGCGGAGCTGACGGCCGAGGCGATGCCGCACCTGCGCACCATGGACAACCTCACGGAGTACTGGATCGAGGTGAACCGCCTGGAGAACCAGGCGGACCAGATCCACCGCAAGCTCCTGGCCCACCTGTTCAACGGCAAGTACGACGCGATCGAAGTGCTGAAGCTCAAGCAGATCGTGGACGTACTGGAGGAGGCGGCCGACGCCTTCGAGCACGTGGCGAACACGGTGGAGACCATCGCGGTCAAGGAGTCCTGAGGCGTCCATGGACACCTTCGCTCTGGTTCTGACCATCCTGGTCGCGCTCGGTTTCGCCTACACCAACGGCTTCCACGACTCCGCCAACGCCATCGCCACCTCCGTCTCCACCCGGGCGCTCACCCCGCGCGCGGCACTGGCGATGGCCGCGGTGATGAACCTCGCCGGTGCCTTCCTGGGCAGCGGCGTCGCCAAGACCGTCAGCGAGGGCCTGATCGAGACCCCCTCCGGCGGCAAGGGGATGGGCATCCTCTTCTCGGCCCTGCTCGGGGCCATCGTCTGGAATCTGGTCACCTGGTACTTCGGCCTGCCCTCGTCCTCCTCGCACGCCCTGTTCGGCGGCCTGGTGGGCGCGGCGCTGGCGGGCGGCACCACGGTGTACTGGTCCGGGGTGGTCGACAAGGTCGTCACTCCGATGTTCCTGTCCCCGGTGGTCGGCCTGATCGTCGGCTATCTGGTGATGACGGCCATCCTGTGGATGTTCCGCCGGGCCAACCCGCACAAGGCCAAGCGCGGCTTCCGCATAGCGCAGACCGTGTCGGCGGCCGGCATGGCGCTCGGCCACGGCCTCCAGGACGCCCAGAAGACCATGGGTGTCGTGGTGATGGCCCTGGTCATCGGCGGTGCCGAGACCTACGGCGACCCGATCCCGGTGTGGGTGAAGCTGGTCTCCGCGCTGATGCTGTCGCTGGGCACCTACGCGGGCGGCTGGCGCATCATGCGCACCCTGGGCCGCAAGATCATCGAGCTGGACCCGCCGCAGGGGTTCGCGGCCGAGGCCACCGGCGCGTCGATCATGTTCACCACCGCGTTCGTCTTCAAGGCGCCGATCTCCACCACGCATGTGATCACCTCCGCGATCATGGGCGTGGGCGCCACCAAGCGGGTGAACGCCGTCCGCTGGGGCGTCGCGAAGAACATCGTGCTCGGCTGGTTCATCACCATGCCGGCCGCGGCGATCGTCTCGGCCGTCGCCTTCTGGCTGATCAACCTCGTGATCCTGTAGGAACACCGCGGTACACGCGGGAAGGGCCCGCCCCCGGCCTCGGGGGCGGGCCCTTCCGCGTCCTCACGGTGGCACCGCCATGCAGCACCGCGAGGGGTCCGTGGACCGGCCCGCGCCGGTCAGCCGAAGCGGCCCGAGATGTAGTCCTCGGTGGCCTGCACCGACGGGTTGGAGAAGATCCGCTCGGTGTCGTCGATCTCGATCAGCCGGCCCGGCTGCCCGACCCCGGCGAGGTTGAAGAACGCCGTACGGTCCGAGACGCGCGCCGCCTGCTGCATGTTGTGCGTCACGATGACGATCGTGAAGCGCTCCTTCAGCTCGCCGATCAGGTCCTCGATGGCGAGGGTGGAGATCGGGTCGAGCGCGGAGCAGGGCTCGTCCATGAGCAGCACCTTGGGCGCGACCGCGATCGCGCGCGCGATGCACAGCCGCTGCTGCTGGCCGCCGGACAGCCCCGCGCCCGGCTTGTTCAGGCGGTCCTTGACCTCGTTCCAGAGGTTGGCGCCCTGCAGCGACTTCTCCACGATGTCGCCCAGCTCGCTCTTCTTGTGGCCGCCGTTGAGCCGCAGCCCCGCCGCCACGTTGTCGAAGATCGACATGGTGGGGAAGGGGTTGGGCCGCTGGAAGACCATCCCCACCTCGCGGCGGACGGAGACCGGGTCGATCCCGGCGCCGTACAGGTCCTCGGTGTCCAGCATCACCTTGCCCTCGACGCGGCCGCCGGGGGTGACCTCGTGCATCCGGTTCAGGGTGCGCAGGAACGTCGACTTGCCGCAGCCGGACGGGCCGATGAACGCCGTCACCGAACGCGGCTCCACCGTCATCGAGATGTCCTCGATCGCCTTGTGTGCGCCGTAGTAGGCGGTGAGCCCGCTCACGTCGATTCGCTTGGCCATGACTACTTCACTTCCAGTCTTCTTCGGTCGCTGGGCCGCGGTCAGCGACCGGACTTCGGGGCCTTCCAGCGGGCGATGCCGCGGGCCGCCAGGTTGAGGATCATCACGAAGGCGATCAGGGTGAGCGAGGCCGCCCACGCGCGGTCGTACGCCGCGCCGGAGCCCGCGCTGTTCGCGTACTGCTGGTAGATGTACAGCGGCAGCGAGGACTGCGCCCCCTCGAAGGGGTTCGTGTTGATGAAGGGGTTGCCGAACACCAGCAGCAGCACCGGGGCGGTCTCGCCGGCGATCCGGGCGATGGCCAGCACGACACCGGTGGTGATGCCGCCGATCGAGGTCGGCAGGACCACCTTGACGATGGTGCGCCACTTCGGCACGCCCAGGGCGAGGGACGCCTCGCGCAGCTCGTTCGGGACGAGCTTGAGCATCTCCTCGGTGGAGCGCACCACGACCGGCATCATCAGGATGGCCAGGGCCAGCGACCCGGCGAAGCCGAAGGGCTCCATCTTGAAGATGAGCATCAGGCTGAGGATGAACAGGCCGGCCACGATCGAGGGGATGCCGGTCATCACGTCGACGAAGAACGTCACGGCCCGGGCGAGCGCGCCGCGCCCGTACTCCACGAGGTAGATCGCGGTGAGCACACCGATCGGGGCGCCGATCAGGGTGGCGAGGCCGACCTGCTCCAGGCTGCCGATGATGGCGTGGTAGATGCCGCCGCCCGGCTCGGTGTCGGCGACCACGCCCATCGAGTGGGTGAGGAAGTAGACGTCCAGGACCTTCACGCCGCGCTGCACGGTCGTCCACACCAGGGAGACCAGCGGCACCACGGCGAGCAGAAAGGCCACCCAGACCAGGCTGGTGGCGACCCGGTCCTTGGCCTGGCGGCGGCCCTCGACGCGGGCGGCGATGCCGTAGGTGCCCAGCACGAAGAGAATCCCGGCGATCAGGCCCCACTGGACGTGGCTGTGCAGGCCGCCGGCCAGCCCGATCAGGACGGCGGCGGCGAGGGAGCCGGCGGCGATGGCCCAGGGGGACCAGCGGGGCAGGGACGCGCCGCGCAGGCTGCCGCCCCGCTGCGCGGCGGTGGTCGCGGTGCTCATGCGTTGGCCCCCGAGTACTCCTTGCGGCGGGCGATGATCAGCCGGGCCGCTCCGTTGACCAGCAGGGTGATGACGAAGAGGACCAGGCCGGAGGCGATCAGCGCGTCCCGGCCGTCCTGGGTCGCCTCGCTGAACTTGCTGGCGATGTTCTGCGCGAAGGTGCCGCCGCCCGGGTCGAGCAGGCTGGCCTGGATGTCGAAGGTCGGCGAGAGCACGGTGGCCACGGCCATCGTCTCGCCGAGCGCGCGGCCGAGGCCCAGCATCGAGGCGGAGATCACGCCGGAGCGCCCGAAGGGCAGCACCGACATGCGCACGACCTCCCAGCGGGTGGCGCCCAGCGCGAGTGCCGCCTCCTCGTGCATGCGCGGGACCTGGCGGAACACCTCACGGCTGACGTTGGTCACGATCGGCAGGATCATGATGGCCAGCAGGACGCCGACGGTGAGCATCGAGCGGGGCGCGCCGCCGTCCCAGGAGAAGATCCCGGTCCAGCCCAGGTAGTCGTTGAGCCAGCCGAACAGGCCGTCCAGGTGCGGGACCAGGACCAGGGCGCCCCACAGGCCGTACACGATGGACGGCACGGCGGCGAGCAGGTCGATGACGTACGAGATGGGGCCGCTGAGCCGGCGCGGGGCGTAGTGGGTGAGGAAGAGCGCGATGGCGACCGCGACCGGGACCGCGATGACCATGGCGACCACCGAGGAGACCACCGTGCCGAAGGCCAGCACGGCGATGCCGAAGACCGGCGGCTGCAGGTTGGTGTTCCACTCGAAGGTGGTCAGGAAGTTGCCGTGGTCCCTGCCGATGGCGAGGAACGCGCGGTAGGTGAGGAAGCCCGCGATCGCGGCCATGATCACCAGCAGCAGGATGCCCGAGCCCCGGGAGAGGGCGAGGAAGATGCGGTCTCCGGGCCGGGTGGCGCCGCGGGTGGCGCGCTGCTGCTGCTCGGTCTGGGGCGGCCGGGGGGTGGCAGGCGCGCCCGCGTCTGTGTTCTGTGTGGATATGTCCATCGGGTTCTCCGGTCTGCGGCGCCGTACGCGGTGTACGGCTCCTGGCGGCGGTGCACCGGACGGTGCGGCCCGGCCCCCGGCGTGGCGGGGGCCGGGCCGCACGCGGATCAGCTCAGGCCCTCGATGGTGGTGCGGACCTGGCCGATGATCGCGTCGGGGATCGGCGCGTAGTCGTGCTGGGAGAGCAGGTTCTGGCCGTCCTGGCTGGCGATGTAGCGCAGGAACGCCTTGGTGGCCGGCAGGGTGTCGGCCTTGTTGCCCTTGTCGCAGGCGATCTCGTAGGTGACGAGGACCATCGGGTAGGCGCCCTCGGCCTTGGTGTTGTAGTTGAGCTTGAGCGCCAGGTCCTTGCCGGTGCCGGCGACCTTGGCGTCCGCGATGGCCTTGGTGGCGTTCTCCACGGTGGCCTTGACCGGGGCGGCGGCGCCGGTGGCCAGGGCGACCGTGCTCACGTCCTTGGCGTAGGACAGCTCGAAGTAGCCGATGGCGCCGTTGGTCTGCTTGACCTGCTGGGCCACGCCGGAGGACTGCGGCGCGGCCTGGCCGCCCTTGGCCTGCCACGCCTTGCCGCCCGAGTACGTCCAGTCGCTCGGGGCGGCGGCCTTCAGGTACTTGGTGAAGTTGTCCGTGGTGCCGGACTCGTCGGAGCGGTGGAACGCCTGGATCTTCAGGCTGGGCAGCTTGGCGTTCGGGTTGAGCTTCTTGATCGCCGGGTCGTCCCAGGTCTTGATCTTGTCGTCGAAGATCTTGGCCAGGGTCGGGGCGTCCAGGACCAGGTTGTCGACCCCGGAGACGTTGTAGCCGATCGCGATCGGGCCGCCGACCATCGGCAGGTCGATGCCCTGGCCGCCGCCGGTGCAGACCTTCTGGGAGGCGGTGACCTCCGCCGGCTTCAGCGCGGAGTCGGAACCGGCGAAGGCCACCTGGCCCTGGGTGAACGCCGTCACACCGGCGCCGGAGCCGCCGCCCTTGTAGTTGATCTGCACGCCGCAGGCCTGGCTGAACTGCTTCACCCAGGCGTCGATCGCGTTCTTCTGCGCGGAGGAGCCGTCCGCGAGCAGCTGGCCCTTGGCGCCGTCGCACTTGACGGACGACTTGGAGGCCGCGGTGCTGCCGCCGTCGGAGCCGCTCTTGCCGCCCGTGTCGTCCGAACCGCACGCCGTGAGGGCCAGGGCGCCGGAGACGGCGAGGACGCCGAGAGCGAGTGCCCGCCGGTTCTTGCGCTGAAGCTTCACTGAGGGAATTCCTTCCAGGAGCCGCCGTCCTGATCGGCGGCGTGCGAAGAGTGGGCGACGCCGGGTGGGCCCCGCGGGGCACCCCGGCACCGGGTAAGGCCGAAATTAGGCAGAACAGGTGAAGCGTCCGATGGCCGGAAGTGAACGAGGGGTGAACCCCTGCCGTCGGCGTGGTGAGGTCACGGAATGCTCTCGGACAGGGCACGCGCGGCTTCCGGCAGCCACGCCCCCGCCGCCCGGCAGAGCCCCGTAGCACCGCCCGCGCCGCCTTCCGCTTCCGCCTTCCGCTTCCGCCTTCCGCTTCCGCCTTCCGCTTCCGCCTTCCGCTTTCCGCCTCCGCCCTTCCGGCTGCGCCTGCCGTTCCGCCTTCTGCTTGCGCCGTACGGGAACCCGCCGGGCCCTCGTGGCGTCTCGGTCCAGGGGGAGCCGGCAGGAGGCGCGGACAGGAGACGCGGACATGGAACGGCGCACGTTCATCGCGGGCGGCGCGGGAGCGGTCGCCGCCGTCACCACGGCCGGGTGCGGCGGCCACGGCGGCAGCGGCGGCGGTACGCCGTCGGGGGCGGCCGGCGGCGGCGCCCCGGGCACGACCGCCTCCCGAAGCCCCTCCGGCACCGCCGCGCGGACCACCGGGGCCGCCGCCCCCGCCGACTGGACCGCGCTCGCCCGGGACCTCGACGGCTCCCTGGTCCGCCCCGGCGACGCCGACTGGACGACCGCGCGCCGCCTCTACAACACCCGCTTCGACACGCTGCGGCCCGCCGCCGTCGCCTACCCGGCGCACGCCGGCGACCTCCGCGCGCTGCTCGGCTACGCCCGCGCCCGCCGGGTCCCCGTGGCGATCCGCAACGGCGGCCACTCGTACGCGGGCTGGTCCTCCGGCGACGGCCGTCTGGTCCTCGACGTCTCCCGGCTCGACCGGGTCCGGGTGAGCGGCACGTCCGCGGTGGTCGGCGCCGGCGCCAAGCTCATCGACGTCTACCGCGCGCTCGTCGCGCGGGGCGTGACCGTACCGGCCGGCACCTGCCCGACCGTGGGCGTCTCCGGCCTGGCGCTGGGCGGCGGCCACGGGATCGTCTCCCGCGCCTACGGCCTGACCTGCGACAGCCTGACCCAGGCCACCCTCGTCACCGCCGACGGCCGGCAGCTCACCGCGAACGCCACCGAGAACCCGGACCTGTTCTGGGCGCTGCGCGGCGCCGGGAACGGGAACTTCGGTGTCGTCACCGAACTGCGCTTCGCCACCCACCCCGCCCCGCAGGCCGTCTCGGCCCACCTGACCTGGCCGTGGGCGCAGGCGGCCGCGGTGGTGCGGGCCTGGCAGGAGTGGGGCCCGGACCAGCCCGACGAGATCTGGTCCTCCCTCAGCCTGGAGAAGCCGGCCGGCGGCGGCCCGAAGGTGTCGGTGTCCGCCTTCTCCCTGGGCACGTACGGCGAACTGCAGAACGCCGTGGACCGGCTGGCCGCCCGAACCGGCGCCCGGGCGACGGGCGTCTCGCTCGACCGCCACTCCTACGAAGGGGCGATGGAGGCGTACGCGGGCTGCTCGTCCTTCGCGGCCGAACCCCAGTGCCATCTGCCCGGCGCCACCCCGGGCCGCTCCGCGCAGGGCGCCCTCGGCCGGGAGACGTACGCGGCCCGCTCGGACTTCTTCGACCGCTCGCTCACCGAGGACGGCGTCCAGGCGGTCGTGTCCCAACTGGCCTCGGCCCACGGCGGGGCGGGCAGCATCGCGTTCGTCGCGCTCGGCGGCGCGGTCAACCGGGTCTCCCCCACGGCGACGGCCTTCGTGCACCGCCGCTCACGCATGCTCGCCCAGTACATCGCCTCCTGGACGCCGGGCACCGCCGGGGCGGCCGCCCAGTCCTGGCTGGCCACCGCCCACCGGGCGATGCGCCCCTACGCCTCCGGGGCGGCCTACCAGAACTACATCGACCCGACCCTGGCCGACTGGCGCACGGCGTACTACGGCGACGCGGCCGGCCGCCTGGCGAAGGTGAAGCAGCGCTACGACCCGGACCGCTTCTTCACGTCCCCGCAGGGCCTGTAGGCCCCGCCGCCCTCACGCCGCGAGATCCCGCTCCTCCACCGAGGCCCGCTCCTCACCGCACGTCCCGGACAGCACCCGGCTCACTCCGGCGCCCCGCCGGCCGCGCACCAGCCACCCGCCCCACCGCGTGCTCGCGACCGCCCTGACCACCGGGGTGAGCAGCGCGCCGGCGAGCGGCGACAGCAGCAGCGCGACCGCCGTGCCGAGCGCGAACCCGCCGACCACGTCCGTCGGGTAGTGCACGCCCAGGTACACCCGGCAGAAGCCCTCGGCCAGCGCGAGGCCGATCCCGGCCAGCCCGAACCGCCGGTCGACCACGAACAGCGCGACCCCCATCGCCATGGTGAGCGTCGCGTGGTCGCTGACGAACGAGAAGTCGGTCTTCCCCGCCACCAGGACGTCCAGCCCCTGATGGTCCCGGAAGGGCCGGGGCCGCTCCACGAACCCGCGGATCGGCACGTTCACCAGGACCGCGATCCCGGCCGCCAGCGGCGCCCACACCAGCGCGGCCACGGACGCGGGGGCGTCCTCCCCGCCGCGCCGCCGCACCGACCACCAGCACCACACCACGAGCAGCACCATGGCGAGCAGCAGCCCGTACTCACCGACGAACTCCATGGCCCGGTCGCACCAGTGCGGTGCGTCCTTGGCCAGGCCGTTGATGTCGTAGAGCAGGTCGACGTCGGGGTTCGACCCGGATTCGGCGAGTCCAGCCATGGTGCTGCGGCCCCTTCGTCGTGTCCTTCCGGACGCACCGTGTGTGCGCCGCTGCTGCCACCCCCGTGGTCGTAGGTCCGCTTCCGCTGTCCGCGCGCGTGTGCGACGCGCGCTCCTCCGACGCCCCCTGGGCTACGTCAACAGGAACGCACGGCCCCGTTTGATACGTTCCACACTCCACCGAATGATCACGCAGACGTTATCGAAGAGAAACACGTCTCCGCAGCTCAGGGGTGGGATTCACGCTCGGTTCACACGGACGTGGGCAGCGCTTTCGCGCCATCCTCGGTGACCCGGGTGGCGCCGAAGTAGTCGGGCGTGTCGATCGGGTCGAACCGGATCACGGCCCCCGTCCGCGGCGCGTCGATCATGTACCCGCCGCCGACGTAGATCCCCACGTGCCGGATCGCCCGCGAGTTGGTGAGATCGTCGGAGAAGAACACCAGATCCCCCGGCAGCAGCTCCTCCCGCTTGGGGTGCGGCCCCGCGTTGTACTGGTCGTTCGCCACCCGCGGCAACGACACCCCCACACTCTTGTACGCCGCCCGCGTCAGCCCCGAACAGTCGAACCGCCCCCCCTGCTCGACGGTCCCCTCCCCACCCCACAGATACGGCGTCCCCAACTTGCTCTGCGCGTAGGAGATGGCGGCGGCGGCCTGCTTGGAGGGGTCGAGACGGGCGACGGGGGCGGCGAAACTTTCGGCCAGTGTCCTGATCGTCTTCACGTAGTTGCGGGTCTCGGCGTACGGCGGCACGCCCGCGTACCTGATGACCGCGTCCGCACCCGCGTTGTACGCGGCCAGCATGTTCGACGAGACGTCCCCCGGCACCGTCCTGACGTACGAGGCGAGCTGGCAGTCGTAGGAGGCGGCCGACGGGATCGCGTCGTTCGGGTCCCAGACGTCGCGCTTGCCGTCGCCGTTGCCGTCGATGCCGTGGGTGGCCCAGGTGCCGGGGATGAACTGCGCTATGCCCTGCGCCTGCGCCGGGCTGACGGCACGCGGGTTGAAGCCGCTCTCCTGGTACAACTGGGCGGCCAGCAGGGACGGGTTGATGGCCGGGCAGAGGTTGCCCCACTTCTGCACCAGGGTGCTGTAGACGGCCGGCACCGCCCCCCGCGCGAGCCCGACGGCTCCCGCGCCCGCTCCGCCCACGGCGTTCCCGGCGACGAGGTACACGGCGACGACGAGCGCCATCACGAAAGCCAGCCCGGAGCCGACGGCGGCGATCACCAGCACCCAGGTCCTACGCACCGTCAACCGCCCCTCGCCGCACGGGAGTCCGCCGCGAACAGTCTAGGGGTGCGCTGCCTGGTTTCAGAGGGGGTCACACACCGGGAACAGGCCATCCCACCTCTCGGACGCCGCACGCGCGGCCACCGCCCGCGCGGCCACCGTCACCTCGGCCGCCCCACCGGCCAGGGCCCCGGTCGTGCTCCTCACGGTTCCGCGGCGGCGTCCTTGTACAGGGCGGCGGCGGTGGTGGCGAAGGCGACGCTGTAGGAGGTGTCCGGGGTGGAGCCGCCCATCTCGTGGCCGCCGAGGACGCCGACGACCGCGTGGTCGCGGTTGATCCACGGGCTGCCGCTGGTGCCGCTGGTGAACTCCGGGCAGTCGATGCGCTGCTGGGTGCTGCTGTGCGCGGTGGGCCGGTTGGTGCAGCTGATGGGCTGTTCGCGGGAGTCGGGGTAGCCGGTGACCGTCACCGAGGTCGCCCCGGTCGCCGCCCCGGCCACGAACCGGTTGGCGCCGACGACGTCCTCGATGCTCTTCCCGCCGAGCGGGGTCACGACGGCGAAGCCGAGGTCGCTGTCCTCGTCCTGCTCCTTGGTCCAGCCGGTGGGCAGGAAGCGTCTTTGCACCTTCCACAGGCCGTAGGGCGCCCTGCCGTCGCGGTACCCCGGCGCGAAGACCAGATCGGTGCTGTCGGACAGGCAGTGCCCGGCGCTGAGGATGAGGTCGCCGTGCGGACTGTGCACCACCGAGGCCGTGCAGAAGTGATTGCCGGCGAGGGACCGGGCGTCCTCCGCGTCGAACAGCGCACCGATCCGGGCGCTCTGCGGCGTCACCGTGGTCACGGCGGTCACCCCGAGGGGACCGGGACCGTCGTCGGCGGACGCGACCGAGGCAGAGGTCACGGCGACCAGCATCAGGCCGACGAACAGCGCCTGACGCCGGGCGCTGGTCCTCGGGCGTCCGTGGTGAACGGGGCTCTGGGTACCTGGGGTGCGCTTCATCAGCCACCACTGTGGCCCACCAAGGTGAGAAACGGCTCCAGACTTCACTGAGATTTTCCTGTGAACCCCCCGTTCACCGCACAGTCTGCCCCGCATCGCCCTCCTTGTCCCTCCGCTCGGCCCGGCCGCGTATGCCCGAACGGCCGTCCGCACCCGGGGGCGACGGCCGACAGGCTGATACCCCCGTGAGGACGTCCCACTCGGCCATGGCCCGCCACCTCCGTTCCCGGCGCCGACAGGCGCGCGAGCAGGACCGCCGGAAGGCCCGGCACCCCGCCGACCTTGGAAACCACGGTACGGCCCACCCCGGCCGCGCGCCTCCCGGACGCCCGGCCGGCCGCCGCGCCGACGGCTCACCCGAACGGACGCCCACCAGGGCCGTCCGGCGGAGCGACCACCGCCGCGAAGCGTGAGACCATCGAAACGGCGCCTCACCCGACCGGCCGTCAGAAACCGCGCCCGGCACGAGAAGTGGCCAACGACGGGACCACACCACAGGTTCCGTTTCTTACCTCATTGCCCGGCGTGACCTGCCGTGATACACAGAGTGACCATACGGACAAAACTCGCCGCCAATGGCGCCAAGTCGACATACGCGGGCGTCGTCGTCGGCGACAATGAGGGCCGACCTCTGCGCGCCCGCAGGGGCCGCGGAACTACCCACCAGGGGCGGTGACTTACATGCTCTTTGCGGCCGACAAGGGAGACATCAACACCATCATCGGCGGGATCGCCCCGAACTGGGGCCCCTTCGGCAGCCTGGGCAACGAGGCGAAGGTGATGATCGAGGTGGTGATGGCGGTGGCCATCCTGCTCTGCCTCGGAATCGCCGTGTGGGGTGCCGCCAAACAGCGGATCGGCGCGACCGCCCTGCGCGACACCTTCAGCGCGGAGCAGGGCAAGGGCCTGATCATCGCCGGTCTCACCGGGGTGTTCATCATCGGTTCCCTCGGCACCCTGTTCACCATCGTGTACGGCATGGCGGTGTAGCACGTGCGTGCCAGGTGACCGGCGCACACCCGCGCACCCCGCGCACGGCGCCCCGCCCGCACCGCCGACCGCCCCCCGCGGGCGCGACCGGTGCCCCCGTTGCCCCCGCCCACCCACCGTGCCCACCGGCCGAGGTTGCGTTTCCCTGATGTCGAGTCACCACACCGCGCCCGCGCGGGAACCAGCACGGCTACCGTCGTACGTCTACGCGTTCCGGTACGAGGTAGAGGTCGAGGTCGAGGGGGCCTGCGGGACATGAGTCTCGGAGACGAGCACGGACACGGCGCCGGCGACCCGGCGCGCGCCGACGACGGTCCGTACGGCGGTCCGTACGGCGGCGGCCAGACCCGCACCCGGCTCCCCGACCGGGCCGGCGACCCCTACGGCGGAGCCCGCCGCGGCGGCCGCTCGCCCTCGCGCGGCCTGATCACGGTGGTCGCCGTGGTCGTCCTCCTCATCGCCGCCATCGCGGTCGCCAACCGCTCCGGCGGCGGCTCCTCCGGCGCCTCGGGCGCCCGCGGCAAGGCCCCCAAGACCTCGGCCACCGCCCCGACCGGCACCCGCCCGGTGACCACAAAGACCGGAGGAATCCCCTCCGGTTTCGCCCACGACGAACAGGGGGCACAGAGCGCGGCGGCGAACTACTCCGTGGCACTGGGCTCGGCGGAGATGTTCGACGCCGCCCAGCGCCACCGGATCGTGAACACCGTCTACGCCCCCGACATCGCCACCCGCCGCCAGACCGACCTGGACAGCGCGTACTCCAGCCCGTCCTTCCTCGGCAGCATCGGCCTCAGCAAGGACGGCGCCGCACCCTCCGGCCAGACGTTCATCTCCCGCGTGGTCCCGGTGGGCACCAGGACCACGTCACTGAGCGGGGACAAGGCGAGCGTCGAGGTCTGGTACACGTCGCTGTTCGGCCTGTCCGGAGCGGCGTCGACCAACCCCGTGTCCGAGAGCTGGTACACCACCACGTACCAGCTGACGTGGGTCGACAACGACTGGAAGATCACCGACTTCCAGCAGAAGGACGGTCCCGTGCCGGTCGGACGCGATCAGCGTGCCTCCACCGCCGACGACATGACGAAGGCCGTCGAGGAGTACGGAGGGTTCACGTATGCGCGCTGATCACCGCTTCCTCAAGGTGGCGGCCGCCGTCACCGCCGTACAGACCGGCATGGTGCTGCTCGCCGGCCGGGCCCTGGCCGCACCGCCCTCCCCCGGCCCCACCTCGTCGGCCCCGTCGTCGCCCTCGCCGTCGCCGAGCAAGGACCTGTGCGGGCTGATCCGCGGCCCCGCCAAGGACTACTGCGAGAAGGGCCAGGCCCCCGCGACCTCCACCGGCGGCGGCACCGACCCCAGCTCCAGCCTCGACCCCCTCTCCTCCCTCGCCAAAGGCTGCGCCGACGCCGCCTCCTGGACGATCAAGCAGCTCACCAAGGCCCTGCACGACACCGCCACCGTCGACTTCACCAACGCGGCCTTCCGTAAGCAGTACGCCATCGTCTTCGCCGCCTCGGCCATCCTCACCCTGCTGCTGTGGCTGCTCGCCGTCGCCAAGCGGGCCGTGCGCGGCGTGCCGCTGAGCACCGCCCTGTCGGAGGCCGTCGGCTTCCTGTGGCTGACCGTGCTCGCCTCCGCCTTCACCCCGCTGGTCCTCTACACCGTCGTCTCGGCGACCGACAGCGTCAGCGACGTCATGGCCAAGGCCACCGGCGACCAGACCGGCACGTTCTTCGGCACCTTCTCCTCCGCGCTGGACAAGGGCACGGACATCGGCGGCGGCCCGATCATGCTGATCCTGGTGTCGCTCATCTCGATCCTCGCCGCGGGCGTGCTCTACATGGAGATGTTCCTGCGGGCGATCCTGCTGTACGTGGGCGCCCTGCTCGGCGTCGTCGTCTACTCCGGACTCGTCGACAAGAACCTCTGGGGCCACGTCCGCCGCTGGGCCGGCGTCATGATCGCCGTGATCCTCGTCAAGCCGGTCATCGTCATCGTGCTCGGCCTCGCCAGCGCCCTGACCACGGACAAGGGCCCCGACTCCCTCGGCGCTGTCGTCTCCGGCCTCGCCATCATCCTGCTCGCCATCTTCGCCAGCGCGATGATCTACCGCTTCGTCCCCGGCTTCGGCGACGAGATCGCCGCCGGCCGCAACAACCGCATCATGCAGGGCGCCGAACGCAAGGCCGCGGCCGTCATCAGCTCCCCGGCCACCCTGGTCGCCCAGGGCATCAAGACCCACAGCACCCGCGCCGACAGCAACGGCGCGGGCGGCGGCGGCCAGTCCTCCGGCCCCCGCCCCGCCAACCCCGCCTCCGGCGGCGTCGCCGCGCACAGCTCGCGCGGCTCCGACAGCGGCGGGTCCGCCCCCTCCGCCGCCCCCGCTCCCCGCGCCCCCAGCCCGGTGAACACCCCGCACGCCAGCAGCACCCGCAACAGCAGCACCAACCGCACGGGAGGTGAAGGGCGTTGACGACCGAGTCCCACGTGTCCCCCGCGATCACGCCCCGCCGTACCTATCTCATCGGCCGCGCCCGGCCGAACGCGATCATCGGCCGCAACCGCGAGACCGGCGAGATCGCCCTGATCGTCGCCGGCGCGTTCATCGGCATGATGTGCGGACTCCTCGTCCCCGTACTGCCCCTGCGCATCATGCTGCTGGCCGGCTTCCCGATGCTGGCGCTGGCCGCCGTCTACGTGCCCTACCGGCACCGCACCTTCTACAAGTGGTTCGAGATCAACCGCAGCTACAAGCGCTCCGTCAAGCGCGGCACCGCCTACCGCTCCGGCGTGATGGAGGCCGGCACCGGCCTCGACGGCCGCGAGATCGAGATCGGGCCGCCCCCTGGCATCGGCCGGATCAGCTGGCTCGCCGCCCCCTTCGGCCCCGACGAGATCGCCGTCCTGCTGCACGCCGACCGCAAGACCGTCACCGCCGCCATCGAGATCGAGGGCCCCGGCGTCGGCCTGCGCGACTCCGAGGACCAGGAAGCCCTCGTCGACCGGTTCGGCACCCTGCTCAAGCACGTGGCCAACGGCGACGGCTTCGTCACCCGGCTGCAGATGCTCGCCCGCACCCTGCCCGCCGACCCCGACGCCCACGCCAAGGACGTCACCCAGCGCGGCGACGAACGCTCCCCGCAGTGGCTCCAGGAGTCCTACGACCAGTTGCAGTCCATGGTGTCCACCAGCAGCGAGCAGCACCGCGCCTACCTCGTCGCCTGCATGCACTACACCCGCGAACTGGCCGCCGAGGCCCAGGCCATGGCCCGCGCCGCCCGACCCCGGGCCGGCCGCAAGCTGGACCGGGACGCCGGACTCGCCGTCGTCATGGCCCGCGAGCTGACCGACATCTGCTCCCGCCTCCAGGAAGCCGACATCCGCGTCCGCCAGCCGCTCGGCCAGGGCCGGCTCGCCTCCCTGATCCACTCCATGTACGACCCGGACCACCCCATCGACCACATCCAGGCGATGACCAAGCGCAACGCCTGGCCGGCCGAACTGGACGCGATGGAGCCGACGTTCCTCCAGGCCAAGACCCGCGAGTCGGCCACCCGCGAACCCTGGTGCCACGCCACCGCCTGGGTCAAGGAGTGGCCGATGACCCCGGTCGGCGTGAACTTCCTGGCGCCCCTGCTCGTCCACACCCCGGACGTCATCCGCACCGTCGCCGTCACCATGGACCTCGAACCCACCGAGGTCGCCATCGAGCGCATGCTCACCGAGAAGACCAACGACGTCGCCGAGGCCAGCCGCGCCGCCAAGATGAACCGCACCGTGGACCCGCGCGACGTCCAGGCCCACCACCGCATCGACCAGCGCGGCGAGGACCTCGCCAGCGGCGCCGCCGGCGTCAACCTCGTCGGCTACATCACCGTCTCCGCCCGCACCCCCGAGGCCCTGGCCCGCGACAAGCGCACCATCCGCGCCTCGGCCGGGAAGTCGTACCTGAAACTGGAGTGGTGCGACCGCGAGCACCACCGCGCCTTCGTGAACACGCTCCCGTTCGCCACCGGAATCCGACGGTAGGGGCTGATGCTCTGATGCGGGACCCGCTGACCGCACTCACGGACGCCTTCACGGCCTTCCTGTTCGGGAAGATCGAGACGACCCGGCTGCCGGTGCGCACCTCCACCGGCCAGGCCCAGGCGGTCTACCTGCCCACCGCCGCGCCCGGCCTCGGCGACTCGGGCGTCATCATCGGCCGCGAGGTGTACTCCGGGAAGGGCTACATCTACGACCCCTTCCAGCTGTACGGCCAGCAGCTGCCCGCCCCGCACTGGCTGGTCCTCGGCGAGTCGGGCAACGGCAAGTCCGCGCTGGAGAAGACGTACGTCCTGCGCCAGCTGCGCTTCCGCGACCGCCAGGTCGTCGTCCTG
Organism: Streptomyces sp. NPDC047017; assembly: GCF_040644175.1. Lineage (NCBI taxonomy): Bacteria > Bacillati > Actinomycetota > Actinomycetes > Kitasatosporales > Streptomycetaceae > Streptomyces > Streptomyces sp. NPDC047017. The sequence goes on from NZ_JBEYVW010000002.1 coordinate 495,619, forward strand.
GACGCCCAGGGCGAGGACGGCGTCGGCGAGTGGAACCTCATCGCCGAGGAGCTGGGGATAACCCCCATCCGCCTCGACCCGACCGCCGCCCTGAACCACGGCATCCGCCTCAACCCGCTGGACCCGTCGATCACCACGACCGGCCAGCTCGCGCTGCTGCGCACCATCATCGAGGTCGCGATGGGCCACGGCCTGGACGAGCGCTCCGGCTTCGCCCTCAAGGTCGCGCACGCCTACGTCAACGAGACCATCGTCCAGCGCCAGCCGGTGCTGTCCGACATCGTCGAGCAGCTGCGTCACCCCGAACCGGAGTCGGCGGAGGCGATGAACGTCGCCATAGACGACGTACGCGCCTGGGGCCTGGACGTCGCCCTCGTCCTGGACCGCCTGGTCGACGGCGACCTGCGCGGCATGTTCGACGGCCCCACCACCGTCGGCATCGACCTGGACGCGCCGCTGATCGTCTTCGACCTCTCGCACATCGACCGCAACTCCATCGCCATGCCCATCCTGATGGCGATCGTCGGCGTGTGGCTGGAGCACACCTGGATCCGCCCCGACCGCAAGAAGCGCATCTTCCTGGTCGAGGAAGCCTGGCACATCATCAACAGCCCGTTCGTGGCCCAGCTGTTCCAGCGGCTGCTGAAGTTCGGCCGCCGGCTCGGCCTGTCCTTCGTCGCCGTCGTCCACCACCTGTCCGACGTGGTCGACGGCGCGGCCGCCAAGGAGGCCGCCGCGATCCTCAAGATGGCCTCCACCAGGACCATCTACGCCCAGAAGGCCGACGAGGCGAGAGCCACCGGCCGGGTCCTCGGTCTGCCCCGGTGGGCGGTGGAGATCATCCCCACCCTCACCCCGGGCATCGCCGTGTGGGACGTCAACGGCAACGTCCAGGTCGTCAAGCACCTGATCACGGAGACCGAACGCCCGCTGGTCTTCACCGACCGGGCCATGACGGAGTCCTCCCGCGACCGCCTCGACGCCGACGACGCCCTGCGCGCCGCCGAACTGGAGGCCGAGCAGCGGGCGGCTGCCTTCATGGAGCAGCACGTCCCCGACCTGGGCGGCTCGTCCGAGTCGACGGTGGCGTAGGAGGCACGGCGAGGTGAGACCGGACGACGGCGACCAGCGGCAGGGGCCGGGCCGGCGGGGCGGCCAGGGCGGCATCCCGGACGGCCTGCTGGTCGGCCTGCTCGCCTTCCTGCTCGGCATGACCGTGCTGGTGTGGACGGCGACCGGCCTGGCCGGCCTGTTCGCGCACGGCTCCTGGCCGTCCGGCGTCACCTTCACCCGTACGCCCGCGGCCATGCGCCACCTCATCGCCCGCCCGCACGACGTCCCCGGCGCCTGGCCCGACGCCCCGCCGGGCAGCCTGACGGGGTACGGGCTCTTCTGGGGCCTGTTCATCGGCCAGCTGATGGTGCTGTTCGTGCTGACCGTGTTCACCCTCGGTACGACGGCACGCTGGCGGGCGGGACGGGCACGGCGCCGCGCCGAGGCCATGGCCGCCCGGGCCCGGACCACGGCCGCCGCACCGGATCGGCCGCCCGCCCCGGCCGCCCACGAGGTCCCGCTGCCGGCTCCCCGGCACGACCTGCCGGGCCCACGGACAGCTCCCGCCCCGGGACTCCCGCCGCCGGACGGCCACCACCACCCGGCCGAGGCCCCGGCACCCCACCAGGCGCCCCCGGCCGACCCGGCCGCTCCCCTGGTGGCGTCGGCGGCAGCGGTGACCGCCGCGCCCGCCGCGCCGGAAGCCCCGCAGCCCCTCACGCAGAAGCGGCAGCCGTCCGGCGGCACCGAGGACCCGCGGCCCTCGCTCTTCGTGGGCCCGAAGGACAGCCGCCGCCCGACCGCCGCCCAGACGATCCGCGACGCGGCCGGCCCGGCCCTCGTCGTCACCTCCGACCCCGCCCTGTGGCAGGAGACGAAGGACGCGCGGGCCAAACTGGGGCCGGTCCTCCTCTACGACCCCGCCCACCTCTGCGACACCCCGGCCCGCCTGCACTGGTCGCCCACGGCGGGCTGCGAGGACAAGGACACCGCGGTGGCGCGGGCGGCCGCCCTGCTCGCCCCGGTCCGCCCGACCGCCCGGATCGACCAGGCGGTGAGCGACACCGCGCAGACCCTGCTGCGCAGTTACCTGCACGCCGCCGCCATCGACGGCCGCACCATCCGCCACGTCCACCGCTGGTCGCAGGGCACCCAGCTCCAGGACGCCGTACGGACCCTGCGCACCCACCCCAAGGCGGCCCCGGGAACGGCGGGCGAGCTGGAGGCCGCGCTCACCTCGCACCCCGAACGCCGGGACATCGCCCAGGAACTGACCGGCCGTGCCCTGGCCGCCCTGTTCACGGTGAACATCCGCGAGGCGTGCACTCCTCACCGAAATGATGCGCTCGCCTTGGATTCCTTCGTCAACGAAGGGGGAACGCTTTACCTGGTGGGCGAGTCCATCGAGGATCCCCGCTCCAAGCCTGGCGCGATGCCGTTCCTGACGGCTCTCGCCGCAAGCGTGGTCGAGCGCGGCCGGCGCATGGCCGAACGGTCATCCTCCGGTCGGCTCGACCCACCACTCGCGCTCGTCCTGGACGACGTGGCGGCCGTCGCCCCGCTGCCCCAGCTCCCCGGGCTGCTGGCCGGCGGGGCCGGTCGCGGCCTGCCGACCCTGGCCCTGCTCCGCTCCCGCGAGCAGGGCCGCGCCCGCTGGCCGCACGACGAACTCCCCGGCTGACCGGGCCCGTCGCTCTCAGGGACGTTCGAGTACGAACTCCAGCTCCCGCGCGTCCGGGTCACCGGCCATCGGCACCGTGACCCCGCTCGGCAGGAACCCGATCCGGCGGTAGAAGCGCTGGGCCCGGCCGTTGTCCTCGTGCACCAGCAGCCGCACCCGCTCGACCTCGGCCTCCCAGGCCCACCGCAGGGCCTCGTCGAACAGCACCTCGGTCAGGCCGCAGCCGCGCTGCTCGGGCTGGACGTACACCCCGACGAGATGCCCCTGCCGCCGCTCGATCGGGAACCCAGCCCAGTCGGTGGTGCCGGCCTCCTCCACGAGCACGGTGACGGTCCCGACCCACTGGCCGTCCGGCCCTTCCGCGATGAACTGCTGGGTCCCGGTGGCCCCCACGCAGGCCCCCGCCGCCCGCTCCACCCAGAAGGAGTCCGGCCGGACGACGGCCGCGTCATAGGTGTCCAGGAAGGCGAGGTGGGCGATCGGGTCCCGCAGCGACTGGAGCCGCAGCGCCTTCATGGCCGGCCACTCCTCGGCACGTATGGCCCGGACCAGGAACTTCTCGTTGTCATCGGGGATGCTCATGGGAATCACCGTAGTCCAGGAAAAAAGAAAAGGCCCACACCATTTAAGGTGTGGGCCTTTCCCAAAGAATTGTTCGGCGGTGTCCTACTCTCCCACAGGGTCCCCCCTGCAGTACCATCGGCGCTGTAAGGCTTAGCTTCCGGGTTCGGAATGTAACCGGGCGTTTCCCTCACGCTATGACCACCGAAACACTATGAAACAATCAACCGCACCATGTGTGGCACATGGGGTTGTTCGTGGTTTCAGAACCAACACAGTGGACGCGAGCAACTGAGGACAAGCCCTCGGCCTATTAGTACCGGTCACCTCCACACGTTACCGTGCTTCCAGATCCGGCCTATCAACC